>JBEIHU010000107.1:0-13449 GCA_040381175.1 Burkholderiaceae bacterium | reverse complement strand
GTGCCGTCGCACCCCCGCCGCCCCGGGCGCTGCGCCCAGCGCACAGGGCTTCCTGGAGTGACGCGCATGCCGCGCCCGGGCCTGGCGGCCGCGGCTGCCTGACTTGCAGATCAAGCAGGTGCGCAGGTGCGCCGGGTTGGCATGGGGCCGTGCGACAGCCGCGGGATGACCGGCACGCCAGCACCCGGGTGCCAGATGGCATTGACGCAAAGCACATCGTCGGCGTGGGGGGGCTGCCACAGCCTCAGGTACGACTCGAGCCATTGCAGCCAGGGCCCTGCGGCTGCGCCGGACATGACCAAGGTGTCGGCGGCCGCGAAGGAAGGGGCGGCGGCCAAGCCGGCCTCCGCCTGCGTTCGGACCCTGGTCGCAGGTCCAGACCGGGAGCCCCGGCTCCCCGGTTCGCCAGGCTTCACAAGCCGGGCTGTGCACGCTCAAGGTTTCGTTTCGCTGCCGCTGGCAAAGGCCGCGGCAGGCCCGCGGCCCGCCATTGCGCCAATGGCGCAGACTCCGGGTTGCCGCATTCCTTTGGAGGCCTCGGCCATGGACTTTTCGATCAGCGACGACCAGCGCGCCATCCGCGAGGGCGTCGGCGCCGTGGTGCGCCGCTTCGACGACGCTTACTGGCTGGCGCGCGACGAGGACGGGGAGTTCCCGCGCGAGTTCCACCGCGCGATGGCCGAGGCCGGCTGGCTGGGCATCACCATGCCGGCCGAATACGGCGGCGCCGGCCTCGGCGTCACCGAGGCAGCGATCATGATGCACGAGGTGGCCAGCCATGGCGGCGGCATGGCGGCGGCCTCGTCGGTGCACATCAACCTGTTCGGGCCGCACCCGATTGTCGTGTTCGGCACGCCCGAGCAGAAGGCGCGCTGGATCCCGCGCCTGGTGCAGGGCCTGGACCAGGTGGCCTTCGGCGTCACCGAACCCGACGCCGGCCTGAACACCACCGCGATCAAGACCTTCGCGCGCAAGGTCGACGGCGGCTACCTGGTGCACGGCCAGAAGGTCTGGACCAGCACCGCGCAGGTGGCCGGCAAGATCCTGCTGCTGGCACGCACCACCCGGCTGGAGGACTGCGCGCGCCCGACCGACGGCATCAGCATCTTCTACACCGACCTCGACCGCAGCCGTATCGACGCGCACCGCATTGCGAAGATGGGACGCAAGGCGGTGGACAGCAACGCGCTGTTCATCGACGGCCTGTTCATCCCCGAGGCCGACCGCATCGGCGAAGAAGGCAAGGGCTTCGGCTACCTGCTGCACAGCCTGAACCCGGAACGGCTGCTGATCGGCGCCGAGGCCATCGGCATCGGCCAGGACGCACTGCGCCGCGCCGCGAAGTACGCCGCCGAGCGGGTGGTCTTCGGCCGACCGATCGGCCAGAACCAGGGCATACAGCATCCGCTGGCCGAGCGTTGGATGGCGCTGGAAGCCGCCTGGGCGATGGTGATGAAGGGCGCCTGGCTGTATGACCGGCAGCAGCCCTGCGGCGCCGAGGCCAACACGGCCAAGTTCCTGGGCGCGCGCGCCGGCCATGAGAGCTGCCAGCAGGCGGTGCTGACGCATGGCGGCTTCGGCTATGCCAGGCAGTACCACGTCGAGCGGCTGCTGCGCGAGGTGATGATCACGCGCATCGCACCGGTGAGCGAGCAGATGATCCTGTCCTTCATTGCCGAGAAGGTGCTGGAACTGCCCAAGTCGTACTAGGCCAGCCCCGCGGCGCGCGCGGCCGGTCCGGGTATGCCGCGCCTAGGGCGGCGCGAGCGCCGCCTACACTGCCGGCGCTTCGCCCGGGCCCCACGCGGCCCCGCGACCTTCATCGTCCTGTCTGGAGAACCCATCGCATGAAATCCCGTGCCGCCGTCGCCTTTGCTGCCGGCCAGCCGCTGCAGGTCGTCGAGATCGACGTCGCCCCGCCAAAGAAGGGCGAGGTGCTGGTGCGCATCAGCCACACCGGCGTGTGCCACACCGACGCCTTCACGCTCAGCGGCGACGACCCCGAAGGCCTGTTCCCGGTGGTGCTGGGGCACGAGGGCGCGGGCATCGTGGTCGAGGTCGGCGAGGGCGTCACCAGCGTCGCGCCCGGCGACCACGTGATCCCGCTGTACACCGCCGAATGCGGCCAGTGCCTGTTCTGCAAGAGCGGCAAGACCAACTTGTGCGTGTCGGTGCGCGCCACGCAGGGCAAGGGCGTCATGCCCGACGGCAGCAGCCGCTTCAGCTACAACGGCCAGCTGCTGTACCACTACATGGGCTGCTCCACCTTCAGCGAGTACACGGTGGTGGCCGAGGTTTCGCTGGCGAAGATCAACCCGGCCGCCAACCCCGAGCAGGTGTGCCTGCTCGGCTGCGGCGTCACGACAGGGCTGGGCGCGGTGAAGAACACCGCCAAGGTGCAGCCCGGCGACACGGTGGCGGTGTTCGGCCTGGGCAGCATCGGCCTGGCGGTGGTGCATGGCGCACAACGCGCGCAGGCCGGGCGCATCATCGCCATCGACACCAACCCGGCCAAGTTCGAGTTGGCGCGCGCCTTCGGCGCCACCGACTGCGTCAACCCGAAGGACCATGACAAGCCGATCCAGCAGGTGATCGTCGAGATGACCGGCTGGGGCGTCGACCACAGCTTCGAATGCATCGGCAATGTCAATGTGATGCGCGCGGCGCTGGAATGCGCTCACCGGGGCTGGGGGCAAAGCGTGATCATCGGCGTGGCCGGCGCGGGCCAGGAGATCTCGACGCGGCCGTTCCAGCTGGTCACCGGCCGGCGCTGGCTGGGCACGGCCTTCGGCGGCGTCAAGGGCCGCAGCCAGCTGCCCGGCATGGTGGAAGAGGCGATGCGCGGCGACATCCGGCTGGCGCCCTTCGTCACCCACAGCCTGCCGCTGACCGACATCAACCACGCCTTCGAGCTGATGCACGAAGGCAAGTCGATCCGCGCGGTGCTGCACCACGCCGACTCGGCCTGATCCGCCCGCGCGCACGACACCGCCTGCGCATCGGCGGCGAGCGGTCTCGGCCGGGCGCAGCCCCACGGGTCGAGTGCAGCGCCGAGCTTCTGGCGCATGATGCGCACTCGCCAGCCAGCAACCGCCCCCGATGACCCCCAGCCCCAACACCGCCCGGCTGCATTCGCCGGGCCAGAGCCTGCGGCTCGACGACATCATCCGCACAGCGCTCGACAGCGGCACGCTGCAGTGCCGCATCGGCGCCGGGTTGGTGACCGGGGCAGGCCATCGAGGAAGCCCCCCTCGCCGGCATGCCGGTGCGCGCGGCGCTGCTGCACGGTTCCGCGCACTGACCGCGGGCAGCCGCGGTCGGCAGGCTGCCGCAGGCGCCGAACCGGAGGCCGGGCATCACCCTCGGCCGCCGGCACTGCAAGGCCCAGGGCGGCCGGCTGGCAGCGGCACCGCTGCGCCGGGTGATGAACGCGGGCGCGGTGGCGCGGCGCTTGCTGCTGGCCGCACAGCGCCGGCAGGATGTCGATCTGCAGGCGCTGGCCGCCGGGCGGCCCCGGCGGCGACAACGCCCCTGCCTTCATCGGCGACTTCCGCCCCTGGCGGGCCAGCGCGCAATACTGACGCCCGAGGAGTCCGAACATGAGCCCGTTGACGTCAAGCGCCGCCTGGCAGGCACTGCAGGCCCACGTACCCGGCCTGAAGGCCACGCACCTGCGCGAGCTGTTCGCCGCCGACCCGCGCCGCGGCGAACGCTTCACGCTCGACGCCGCCGGCATCTGCCTGGACTATTCCAAGCATCGCATCACCGACGAAACGCTGCGCCTGCTGCTGGCGCTGGCCGCGCAGTCGGGGCTGCGCGAGCGCATCGAGGCGATGTTCTCCGGCCAGCGCATCAACAGCACCGAGAACCGGGCGGTGCTGCACGTGGCGCTGCGCGCACCGCGGGGCACCGACATCCGGGTCGACGGCGTCAACGTGGTGCCCGAGGTGCACCGCGTGCTGGACCGCATGGCGGCCTTCGCCGAACGGGTGCGCAGCGGCGCCTGGCTGGGGCACAGCGGCAAGCGCATCCGCAACATCGTCAACATCGGCATCGGCGGCTCGGACCTGGGCCCGGTGATGGCCTGCGAGGCGCTGCGCCACTACAGCCTGCGCGAGTTGCGCCTGCGCTTCGTCTCCAACGTGGACGGCACCGATTTCGCCGAAGCCGTGAACGACCTGGACGCCGCCGAGACGCTGTTCATCGTCTCGTCCAAGACCTTCACCACGCTGGAGACGATGACCAACGCGCACAGCGCCCGCGACTGGACGCTGGCCGCGCTGGGCGGCGACCCGGCCGCGGTGGCCCGGCACTTCGTTGCCGTGTCCACCAACGCGCAGGCGGTGTCGGCCTTCGGCATCAGCACCGACAACATGTTCGGCTTCTGGGACTGGGTCGGCGGGCGCTATTCGATGGATTCGGCGATTGGCTTGTCCACCATGCTTGCCGTCGGCCCGGCGCATTTTGCCCAGATGCTGGCCGGCTTCCACGAGATGGACGAGCACTTCCGGCATGCGCCCTTCGAGCGCAACCTGCCGGTGCTGATGGGCCTGCTGGGCGTGCTCTATGCCGACTTCTTCAATGCGCAGACGCTGGCCGTGCTGCCTTACGACCAGTACCTGAAGCGCTTTCCGGCCTACCTGCAGCAGCTGGCGATGGAAAGCAACGGCAAGCACGTCACGCTGGTCGGCACGCGGGTGGACTACGACACCAGCCCCATCTACTGGGGCGAGCCCGGCACCAACGGCCAGCACTCGTTCTACCAGCTGATCCACCAGGGCACGCGGCTGATCCCCTGCGACTTCATCGCCTTCGCCAAGCCGCTCTACCCGCTGGGCCGGCACCACGACATGCTTCTGGCCAATGTCTTCGCGCAAGGCCAGGCGCTGGCCTTCGGCAAGACCGCCGACGAAGTGCGCGCCGAGGGCACCGCCGAGGCGCTGGTGCCACACCGCGTGTTCGAGGGCAACCGTCCGTCCAGCACGCTGCTGCTGGAATCGCTGACGCCCGCCGCGCTGGGCAAGCTGGTGGCGCTGTACGAACACAGCGTGTTCACCCAAGCCGCGGTGTGGCGCATCAATGCCTTCGACCAGTGGGGCGTGGAGCTGGGCAAGGTGCTGGCGCAGCGCATCGTGCCCGAGCTGGAAAGCGCCGCTGCGCCGGCGCTGGACCATGACAGCTCGACCAACGCGCTGATCCGCCGCTACCGGCGGCTGCGGGGCCGGGCATGAACGGACTGCACCAGCGGGCCAGGCGGACGCGCGGGATCCGCTCGCCCGCCGGCTTCATCGCCGGGCTGGCCTCGGCGTCGCCATTCGATTCGAAAGGAGCCAAACAATGCAACTCGGAATGATCGGCCTCGGCCGCATGGGCGCGAACATGGTGCGCCGCCTGATGAGGGGCGGCCATGCCTGCACGGTGTTCGACATGTCTGCGGCGGCCGTGGCCACGCTGGCCCGGGAAGGCGCCACCGGCGCCAGCTCGCCTGCCGATCTGGTGGCCCGGCTGGAGCGCCCGCGCGCGCTGTGGCTGATGGTGCCGGCCGCGATGGTCGAGCGCAGCATCGCCGAGCTGCTGCCGCTGCTGGAGCCGGGCGATATGCTGATCGACGGCGGCAATTCCCACTATGTCGACGACATCCGCCGCGCCAAGGAGCTGGCGCCAAGGCAGATCGACCATGTCGATGTGGGCACCAGCGGCGGCGTCTGGGGCCTGGAGCGCGGCTACTGCATGATGATCGGTGGCCGGGCCGAGGCGGTGCAGCGGCTCGACCCGATCTTCCGCACGCTGGCGCCCGGCCCGGGCAACATCGAGCGCACGCCGGGCCGCCCACCGGGCGAGGGCACGGCCGAACTCGGCTACCTGCACTGCGGCGGCAGCGGCGCCGGCCACTTCGTGAAGATGGTGCACAACGGAATCGAGTACGGGCTGATGGCGGCCTATGCCGAAGGCATGGGCATCCTCCAGGGAGCCAACATCGGCAAGCGCGAGCGTGCGGCCGACGCCGAGACTACGCCGCTGCACGACCCCGAGCACTACCAGTACGAGTTCAACCTGCCCGATATCGCCGAACTCTGGCGCCGCGGCAGCGTGGTCTCGTCCTGGCTGCTCGACCTGACGGCTGCCGCCCTGGTGGACGACCCGGGCCTGGCCAGGTTCGCAGGCCGGGTGTCGGATTCCGGCGAGGGCCGCTGGACGCTGAAGGCGGCCATCGACGAGGCCGTGCCGGCGCCAGTGCTGAGCAGTGCGCTGAACGCGCGCTTCAGCTCGCGCGGCGAGGCCGATTTCCAGAACAAGCTGCTGTCGGCGATGCGCTTTCAGTTCGGCGGGCACCACGAGAAACCCAGCCAGTCATGAGCCGTCGGGAAGCGTACACCGCCCACGCGCTGGTGTTCTCCGGCGCCACCGGCGAGATGGATGCCTGCGAGCGTGTTCCGGTCGATGCGATGGACGGCGATGCCACGCGCTTCGCCCGCGAGGACGCGTGAAGGAGGCCTGGCGCATGTTCGACCCGGCGCCGGCCCGGCCCGCGCCGGTGCAGCCCTGCCCCGTGCCCCACTGGGGCCCCGGCGCGGCCGCCTGCCTGGCACCGCCCGGCGGCTGGCACAACCCACACCTGTAGGGCCGCCCATGCAGATCGAGACCCTGAGCGACGACGCCGCGGTGGCGCAGCGCGCCGCTGCGTTCATTGCCGAGCGTGCCGCCGAGGCGGTGCGAACGCGCGGCATGTTCACGCTGGCCGTCAGCGGCGGGCGCACTCCGTGGGCCATGCTGCGCGCGCTGGCCGCGCTGCCGCTGCCCTGGGCACAGCTGCAGCTGTTTCAGGTGGACGAGCGGGTGGCGCCGGACGGAGACTCGGTGCGCAACCTGACGAATATCCAGGCCAGCCTGCTGGCGCAGGCGCCGCTGCCGGCGGCCAACCTGCATGCCATGCCGGTGACGGCCACCGACCTGGACGCCGCCGCTCAGGCCTATGCTGCCACGCTGCAGCGCGTGTGCGGCATGCCCACGGTGCTGGACCTGGTGCACCTGGGGCTGGGCAGCGATGGCCACACCGCCTCGCTGGTGCCGGGCGATGCGGCACTGCAGGTGGCCGCTGCCGATGTCACTCTGGCCGGCCCGTACCAGGGCCACCGCCGCATGACGCTGAGCTACCCGGTGCTGAACCGCGCGCGCGCCGTGCTGTGGCTGGCCACCGGCACCGACAAGCGCGAGATGGTGGCCCGGCTGCGGGCTGGGGACAAGGGGATTCCTGCAGGCCGGGTGCAGACAGCGAACGCCTGGCTGTTGGGAGACCGCGCGGCGCTGGGCTGAAGTGAAGCCTCAGCCGAAGCGCCTGCGGCGCTGCCCGCCGACGCGATGACGCCAGGAGCCCGGCCGAAGATGCGTTTCACGACCGCGTGGTCGCCAGCCGTGCCGGCCTGCCCAGCCTGCAGCAGGCCAGCGTGGTGCCTGGCGAACCACCTGCTGACCGAGACGCTGCAGAAACACGGCCCCTTCCTGGGCAACGGCTTCCAGGTGTCCGGCGGCTGCGCTGAAGGGACGACCAGCCGGCTGGACCGGGTTGGTGGCCAAGCTGATCGAGCGGCATGCGCAGTACACGCTGCAGCACCGCGCGCACCAGGTGAAGCCGGTGTTCGGCAGGCGGGACTCGTGAGGATGTTGAGTCTTGCGCGCTCGCTGTGCGCGTTGCGTTCCGGTGCCGCTGAGGCAAAGCCCACGAGGGGGTGGACGGCCCTGTTCAGCCGATTCCCGTTCACTCCCGCCGGCCGCCCGCTCGGAGTTCAATGACGCGCCAGAATGCGCACTGGCAGCGAAGTGAAGCCATGCACGAAGTTGGACCTGGTGCGCTTCGGCTCGCCCACCACCTCGATGCGCGGAAAGCGCTGCAGTATCTCCTGCCACAGCACATTCAATTGCAGCTCGGCCAGGCGGTTGCCCACGCAGCGGTGGATGCCGAAGCCGAAGGCCATGTGCTGACGAGGCCGTGCGCGGTCGATGATGAAGCGGCCGGCCTGCTCGATGGCCTCCTCGTCGCGGTTGCCCGACAGGTACCACATCACCACCTTGTCGCCCTTGCGGATGGTCTTGCCGCCGAGCTCGGCATCGCGCAGCGCGGTGCGGCGCATGTGGGCCAGCGGCGTCTGCCAGCGGATGATCTCCGGCACCATGCTCTCGACCAGGCCTGGGTTGGCGCGCAGCCTGTCGTACTCGTCCGGGAACTGGTTCAGCGCCAGCAGCCCGCCGCTGATGCTGTTGCGCGTGGTGTCGTTGCCGCCGACGATCAGCAGGATGATGTTGCCCAGGTACTCCTCGGGGCCCATGTGCCGGGTGGCCGGCGAATGCGCCAGCATCGAGATCAGGTCGCAGCGAGGTTCGGCGTTGAGGCGCTGGTTCCAAAGCCGCGTGAAATAGTCCTGGCACTTGCCCAGTTCGGCCAGGCGTTGCTCCCAAGAGGTGACCGGGCCGTTGCCGTCGGGGTCGCCGGTGGCCATGTCCGACCACCAGGTCAGCAGCCGCCGGTCCTCGAAGGGGATGTCGAACAGCGTGGCCAGCATCTGCGTGGTCAGCTCGATGGACACGCGCGGCACCCAGTCGAAGGTCTCGCCCACCGGAAGGCCGTCGAGGATGCGCGCCGCACGCTCACGGATCGTGCCCTCCAGCCGTGCCAGATTGGCCGGCGCGACGATCGGGCTGACCGTCCTGCGCTGCTCGTCATGGCGCGGCGGGTCCATCGCGATGAAGCTGGGGAACACCTCCGGCGCCGGCCGCTCGGCCAGCGAGATGCCGCCCAGGTGCGCGTCCGACGAATACGTGGCGTGGTCGGTGTCGACGGCCAGGATGTCCTTGTACTTCGTCACCGACCAGTAAGGCCCGTAGCGCTTGCTGTGCGCCAGGTGCACCGGGTCGTCGCGACGCAGCCGCTCGAAGACCCAGCCGATGTAGTCCAGCTCGAACAGGTAGCCCTTGCTCGGGTCGATCTGCTCCAGAGGCAGGCTCATCGCCTTGTCTCGCTCGGGATGGGTGATGGGCGTGTGCATCGTGTCGCCTTCCGCAGGCTTTGGTGGAAGCAAGCGTACATGAGCCGGCCGGGCCGCGGCTACACTTCGCCCTCACATTTCACAGCCCCTGGATCCACACCATGCTTCGCTGTGCTTCCACCCTGGCGCTCGCGCTCACGCTGGCTCTGCCCGCCACCGCCCAGGTGCAACGCAACTTTTCCAACAAGGCACTGCGCGGCACCATCGTGTTCGGCGCGCCGCCCGAGGTCACGCTCAACGGCAAGCCGGCGCGGCTGGCGCCCGGCGCGCGCATCCGCGACGCCAACAACCTGGTGCTGATGTCCGGCACGCTGGTTGGCGGCAAGGCGGTGGTGAACTACACCACCGAGCTGCAAGGCATGCTGCTCGAAGTGTGGATCCTGAGCCCGGCCGAGGCCGCCCGCAGGCCCTGGCCCGCCACCGAGAAGGAGGCCCAGGCCTGGCAGTTCAATTTCGACACCCAGACCTGGACCAAGCCATGAGCGGTGCGCCGAAGAAGGTGTTCATCCGCAGCTTCGGCTGCCAGATGAACGACTACGACTCGGCCAAGATGGCCGACGTACTGCATGCCGCCGAAGGCTACGAGACCACCGACGATGTCGAGCAGGCCGACTTGGTGCTGTTCAACACCTGCTCGATCCGCGAGAAGGCGCAGGAGAAGGTGTTCAGCGATCTGGGCCGCGTCAAGCACCTGAAGAGCAAGGGCGTGCTGATTGGCGTGGGCGGCTGCGTCGCCAGCCAGGAAGGCGCGGCGCTTATCGAGCGCGCGCCCTATGTGGACCTGGTGTTCGGCCCGCAGACGCTGCACCGCCTGCCGCAGATGATCGCCGCGCGCCGCGACACGCGCCGGGCGCAGGTGGACATCAGCTTCCCCGAGATCGAGAAGTTCGACCACCTGCCGCCGGCCCGGGTTGACGGGCCCACCGCCTTCGTCTCGATCATGGAAGGCTGCTCCAAGTACTGCAGCTACTGCGTGGTGCCCTATACCCGCGGCGAGGAGGTCAGCCGCCCCTTCGACGACGTGCTGGCCGAAGTGGCCCTGCTCGCCGGGCAGGGCGTGCGCGAGGTCACGCTGCTCGGGCAGAATGTCAATGCCTACCGCGGGGCAATGGGCGACACGTCGGACGTCGCCGATTTCGCGCTGTTGATCGAGGTGGTGGCGCAGATCCCGGGCATCGAGCGCATCCGCTACACCACCAGCCACCCGAACGAGTTCAGCCAGCGGCTGATCGACGTCTACGGCCGCGTGCCGCAGCTGGTGAACCATCTTCACCTGCCGGTGCAGCACGGCAGCGACCGCATCCTCAGCGCAATGAAGCGCGGCTACACCGCGCTGCAATACAAGAGCATCGTGCGCAAGCTGCGCGCGCTGCGTCCTGACATCTCGCTGTCCACCGACTTCATCGTCGGCTTTCCCGGCGAGACAGGCGCCGACCACGAGTTGACGATGAAGCTGATCGACGACGTCGGCTTCGATGCCAGCTTCAGCTTCATCTTCAGCCCGCGGCCCGGCACGCCGGCGGCGGCGTTGCACGACGACACGCCGCAGGCGACCAAGCTGCAGCGGCTGCAGCAGCTGCAAGCGCGCATCGAAGCCAATGCGCGGCGCATCAGCGCCCTGCGCGTGGGCACGGTGCAGCGCATCCTGGTCGAAGGCGCGTCGCGCAAGTCCAGCGCCGAATCGCCCGAGCTGATGGGCCGCACCGAGTGCAATCGCATCGTCAACTTCGCCGGGCAGCCGGCGCTGGTCGGGCAGCTGATCGAGGTGGACATCACCGAGGCCTACCCCCATTCGCTGCGCGGTCGCTGGCCGGCGGCCGGGCAGGCGGCGCCGCACCGGCCGGCGGCAGCGGCCGCATAGCTCAGCGACCTGGTCGCACGAAACCGGCCCACCACAGCGCCAAGGCCATCGCCACGACCATCATCGCGTAGCTGAGCATGCGCCCGTCTCTGCCCAGGCCCACCAGCCCGGCCAGCAACGCCAGCGAGCCGGCCGCGGCGGACCACAACGCCAGCCGCCCCCAGCGGCTGGCCCTGAGCTCGGCCCGCCACAGCAGCTTGGCGCCGGCGGCAGCCAAGGCGCCGCTGGCCAGCGCCGGCATGAACAGACCCAGCAAGTGCCATAGGGCATCGATCGGGCTCATACTCCGGGCACTGTGGCAGGCGGCGGCATCTGGCCGGGTTGATACAGGTCAAGCCGGCGCCAAGCCGGACCCTGCGGCGGGAAATACACTGGATTTTATAATCTCGGAATGAGTGTCATCGCCCTGGGCCTGAACCACTCGACCGCGCCACTCGACCTGCGTGGTCGTTTTGCGTTCGCGCCGGAGCAGCTTTCGGCGTCGCTGCATGCCTTGCGCGAGCGTATCCGCCCGCACGAGCGGCCCGAGGCGGCGCTGCTGTCCACCTGCAACCGCACCGAGCTGTATTTCGCGGCCGAAGGCGGCCACCCCGGGGACCTGGTACGCCCGGCCATCGACTGGCTGGCGTCACAGGGCAGTGTCAGCGGCGAGCGCATGCTCGACCACACGTATGTGCTGGAGGACCGGGCTGCGGCGCGGCATGCCTTCCGCGTGGCCTCCGGCCTGGACTCGATGGTGCTGGGCGAGCCGCAAATCCTAGGGCAGATGAAGGAAGCGGTGCGCCAGGCCGAATCGGCAGGCACGCTGGGGCGCACGTTGCACCAGTTGTTCCAGCGCTCCTTCTCTGTGGCCAAGGAAGTGCGCAGTTCCACCGAGATCGGCAGCCACTCGATCAGCATGGCCGCGGCCTCGGTGCGGCTGGCCTCGCAGCTGTTCGAGGACCTGGGCCAGATTCGCGTGCTCTTCGTCGGCGCCGGCGAGATGGTGGAACTGGTGGCTACGCATTTCGCTGCGCGCCGGCCCAAGGGCATGGCCGTGGCCAACCGCACGCTGGAACGCGGCGAAAAGCTGGCCAGCCGCTTCGGCGCGCAGGCGCTGCGCCTGGCCGACCTGCCGTCGGTGCTGCACCAGTACGATGCCGTGGTGTCCTGCACCGCCAGCAGCCTGCCGATCATCGGCCTGGGTGCGGTCGAACGCGCGCTGAAGGCGCGGCGCCATCGGCCGATGTTCATGGTCGACCTCGCCGTGCCGCGCGACATCGAGCCCGAGGTCGCTCGGCTGTCGGACGTTTACCTGTACACGGTGGATGATCTGGCAACCGTCGTGCAGACCGCGGGCGAAAAGCGCCTGGCTGCCGTCGAACAGGCCGAGGCGATCGTCGACGCCGGCGTGCAGAGTTTCGCCCACTGGCTAGACCAACGGGCGGCGGTGCCACTGATCCAGGCGCTGAACCGGCAGGCCGACGACTGGCGCGGTGCCGAGATGGCACGTGCCCGCAAGTTGCTGGCCCGCGGCGAGGATGTCGACCAGGTGCTCGACGCGCTGGCCCGCGGCCTGACGCAGAAGTTGCTGCACGGCGCCCTGGCCGAGCTGCATGCCACCGAAGGCGCGCAGCGCGAGCAGCTGGCGCAGACCGTGTCGCGGCTGTTCCTGCGGCAGACCGCGCGCAGCCCCGAAGGCGACGAGCGTTAGCGGCGCTGCCGCGCGCTGGCGCATGCGGCCCTGTTGCCGCGGCGCCGCACCTGCATCCCTTCCTGCCGGCCCCCTTGCCCCTGCGATGAATCCTCCGCTGCGCGAACAGTTCGAACGTCTGGGGCTGCGGCTGGCCGAGTTGGACGCCAGCCTTGGCGATCCCCAGGTGCTGGCCGACATTGGCCGCTGGCGCAGCCTGTCGCGCGAGCATGCCGAGGTGTCGCAGGTGGTGCAGCAGTTCCGCCGCTACCAGCAGCGCGAGCGCGATCTGCAGGCCGGGCGGGAGATGCTGGCCGACCCCGAGCTGGCCGAGATGGCGGCCGAGGAGATCGCCGCGGCCGAGGCCGACCTGCAGCGACTGCAGGCCGAAATGCAGCTGTCGCTGCTGCCGCGCGACCCGGACGACGCGCGCAACGCCTTCCTGGAGATCCGCGCAGGCACCGGCGGCGACGAATCGGCGTTGTTCGCCGGCGACCTGGCGCGCATGTACCTGCGCTACTGCGAGCGCCGCGGCTGGCGCACCGAGGTGATGAGCGAAAGCCCGTCCGAGCTCGGCGGCTACAAGGAGCTGGTGCTGCGCATCAGCGGCGGGCAGGTCTACGAATCGCTGCGCTTCGAAAGCGGCGGCCACCGCGTGCAGCGCGTGCCGGCCACGGAAACCCAGGGCCGCATCCACACCAGCGCCTGCACGGTGGCGGTACTGCCCGAGCCCGACGAGGCCGAGGAGGTGACGCTGAACCCGGCCGAGCTGCGCATCGACACCTTCCGCGCCAGCGGCGCTGGCGGTCAGCACGTGAACAAGACCGACAGCGCGATCCGCATCACCCACCTGCCCACGGGCCTGGTGGCCGAAT
>JBEIHU010000106.1:0-13545 GCA_040381175.1 Burkholderiaceae bacterium | reverse complement strand
TCCGCAGGCGCCGACCGCGCCAATCAACCACACGGCTCGTGCCGTGCGCGCCCACTTCGGCTGGGAGTGAACCCAGGCCCAGGGCCGGCGCCGATCGACGTTGCCCGGGCTGACGGTTATATTGAACTGATGCGCGCGCTCTCGTCCGCCCCCTGGTTTTTCACATGATCGATCTGCTCGACATCCGCTACGTCCGGCTCGGCACGCGCGACCTGGCGGCTGCCGACCGCTTTGCGCGCGAGGTCGTCGGCCTGGAGCCGGTGCGCGTCGAAGCCGGCGCGCAGTACTACCGCAGCGACGAGCGCGATCACACGCTGGTGTACTTCGAGGGTGACCCGCGCGACCATACCGTGGGCTTCGAGCTGCGCCATCCCGGCGCGCTGCAGGCCGCAGCGGCCGAACTCAGCGACCGCGGGCTTGCGGTGCGGCCGGGCAGCGCCGAGGCCCTGGAACAGCGCCGCGTGACGGGGCTGGTCAGCTTCACCGACCTCAGCGGCAACCGCATCGACCTGGTGGAGCGGCCGCAGCATAGCGGCCGTCGCCACTTCCCCTCGCGCGACGCCGGCATCACCGGCTTCAGTCATGTCGGGCTGTGCAGTACCGATGCGCCGCGCGACGAGTCCTTCTGGTGCGGCACCCTCGGCGCGCGCGTCAGCGACCGCATCGGTGACGCTGCGCTCCTGCGCATCGACCCGGTGCACCACAAGGTGGCGCTGTTCCCGACCACCCGCTCGGGCATCCAGCATGTCAACCACCAGGTCGCCAGCATCGATGACGTGATGCGGGCCTGGTACCTGCTGCGCGAGAAGGGCGTGAGGATCGTCTTCGGCCCGGGTCGTCACCCGACCTCCGGCGCGGTGTTCCTTTACTTCGAAGGGCCCGACGGCATGGTCTTCGAGTATTCCACCGGCGTGCGCAGCATCGCGCCGGAGGACGAGGCCGGCTACAGGCCACGCCAGTTTCCGCCCGTGCCTTCGTCCTTCTGCATGTGGGGCTCCCAGCCCGACATCCCCGAGTTCAGGAAGAACCCCGCATGAGTGTCCTGCCCGACAAGGCCACGCCGCGCGGCAACTATTCGCATGTCAAGCGCGCCGGGCCGTTGCTGTTCACCGCCGGCATCAGCAGCCGGCGGCCGGACAACAGCATCGCCGGCGCCGAGGTCGACGCAATGGGCACGATGCGGCTCGACATCCGCGAGCAGACGCGTGCGGTGCTCGGCAATATCCGCGACATCCTGGCCACGGAAGGTGCCACGCTGCAGGACGTGGTCGAGGTCAGCAGCTTCCTCGTGAACATGAACGACTTCGCAGGCTACAACGAGGTCTATGCCGAGTTCTTCGGCCCCGGCGGACCGGCGCGCACCACCGTCGCCGTGCACCAGCTTCCTCACCCGCAGCTGCTGATCGAGATCAAATGCGTGGCCTATAAACCATGAAGCTGCGCCACGGCCGCCCCTTCAACTTCCCGCGCTGGCTCGAGGAGCACGGGCACCTGCTCAAGCCGCCGGTGGGCAACCGGCAGATCTGGGCCGATGCCGACTTCATGGTCACCGTGGTCGGCGGGCCCAATGCGCGCAGCGACTTCCACGACGACCCGCTGGAGGAGTTCTTCTGGCAGTTCAAGGGCAACGCCCACCTGCTGGTCTGGGACCGCGGCCGCTACGAGCGGGTGCACCTGAAGGAAGGCGACATCTTCCTGATGCAGCCGCACCTGCTGCACTCGCCGCAGCGGCCTGAGGCCGACAGCCGCTGCCTGGTGATCGAGCGCCGGCGTCCACAGGGCCTGCTCGATGCCTTCCAGTGGCACTGCGCCAGCTGCGGCGGTCTCGTCAAGCGCATCGAGGTGCAGCTGGGCGACATCGTCGCCGACCTGCCCGCCACCTACACGCGCTTCTACGAATCCAGCGAGGCCGAGCGCCGCTGCCCGCATTGCGGCACGGTGCACCCCGGGCGCGATCACCAGGCCTGGCATGCGGCGCTGGCCGCATCGGGCCTGCTGGACGAGAACGTCCAATGATCGACATGCACGCCCACTGCCTGCCGCGCATCACGCGCGACGAGGCCTTCGCGGTGGACGCCGAGCGCGCGCCCTGGCTCGAGGTCGAGCCCGGCGGCCAGCGCGGCCACATCATGCTCGGCGAGCGCCGCTTCCGCCCGGTGACCGCCTCGCTGTGGGACCCGGCCATGCGCGTGGCCGAGCTCGATGCGCAGGGCGTGGCGCTGCAGGTGGTGTGCGCCACGCCGGTGATGTTCGGTTATGCCTGGCCGGCCGCGCGCGCCGCCGACTGGGCCGCGCGCATGAACGAGCATGTGCTCGGCTACTGCGCCCATGCGCCGGCCCGACTGAAGGCGCTGGCTCAGGTGCCGCTGCAGGACCTGGACCTGGCCTGCCGCGAGGTCGACCGGGCGATGGATTCCGGCTGCATTGGCGTGCAGATCGGCAACCATGTCGGCGAGCGCGACCTGGACGACGAGCAGTTGGTGCAATTCCTGGCCCATTGCGCCGGGCGCCGCATCCCCGTGCTGGTGCACCCCTGGGACATGATGGGCGGTGGACGCATGAAGAAATGGATGCTGCCCTGGCTGGTGGCCATGCCGGCCGAAACCCAGCTCGGCATGCTGTCGCTGATCCTTTCCGGTGCGCTCGAGCGCATTCCCGCGGCGCTGAAAATCTGCTTTGCCCACGGCGGCGGCAGTTTCGCTTGGCTGCTGGGCCGGGCGGACAACGCCTGGCGTCACCGCGACATCGTGCGCCAGGACTGCCCGCAACTGCCCTCGTCCTACGCACGGCGTTTTCACGTCGACTCCGCGGTGTTCGACCCCGGCGCCTTGCGCCTGCTGACCGACGTGATGGGCACCGACCGGGTGATGCTGGGCTCGGACAGCCCCTTCCCGCTGGGCGAGCAGCGCATCGGCTGCCTGGTGCGCGAGTCGCCCCACCTGGGGCCGGCCGACCGCCAGCGCATCCTGCGCGGCAATGCCGAGGCCTTCTTCGGGCTTGCCCTAACAGCCGCCGCTAATACTTTAGACCTAAACTAGTTTGACCCACTGCCTTCAGAAGGAACCCCCACCATGACCGAACGCAAGACACGACTCCTGGCCGCACTCGCCCTGTGCGGCGCCGCCACCTTCGCCCAGGCCCAGGCACCGATCAAGATCGGCTTCATGGCCGAGCTGTCCGGCCCGCAGGGCGCGCTGGGCCAGGACCAGTACGACGCCTTCATGATGGTGGTCGAGCGCAACGGCGGCAAGCTCGGCGGCGTTCCGGTGCAGGTGCTGCGCGAGGACAGCCAGCTCAAGCCCGACGTGGCCACGCAGATCGTGCAGAAGCTGATCGAGAAGGAGAACGTGCCGATCATCACTGGCGTCACCTTCTCCAACGTGATGATGGCGGTGCACAAGCCCATCACCGAAAAGGGCGTGTTCCTGATCGGCAGCAACGCCGGGCCGGCGCCGATCGCCGGCGCGCAATGCAGCCCCTACCAGTTCATCGTCAGCTGGCAGAACGACAACCAGGCCGAGGTGGTGGGCAAGTACGCCACCGACAAGGGCTACAAGCGCGTCATCGGCATGGCGCCCAACTACCAGGCGGGCAAGGACTTCGTCGCCGGCTTCAAGCGCATGTACAAGGGCGAGATCATCGACGAGATCTACACGCCGCTGAACCAGCCCGACTTCAGCGCCGAGCTGGCGCAGGTGGCGGCCAAGAACCCGGATGCGGTGTACGTGTTTTACCCGGGCGGCCTGGGCGTGAATTTCGTGCGCCAGTACCAGCAGGCCGGGCTGCTGGGCAAGATCCCGCTGCTGTCGAGCAGCACCACCGACGGCTCGACGCTGCCGGCGCAGAAGGAAACCGCGTTGGGCGTGATCAGCGGCACCTTCTGGGGACCAGACTTCAACAATCCGGCGAACAAGCAGTTCGTCGAGGAGTTCGAGAAGAAGTACAACCGCATTCCCAGCCAGTACGCGGCGCAAAGCTACGATGCGGCGCTGCTGCTCGATTCGGCCATCGCCAAGGTCAAGGGCAACGTCGCCGATAAGAAGGCCTTCGGGGCGGCGCTGAAGGCAGCCGACTTCAAGTCGGTGCGCGGCGACTTCAAGTTCGGCAACAACCAATTCCCGGTGCAGGACATGCACATCTTCGAGGTGGCCAAGGATGCCAAGGGCCGCGTCAGCCTGAAGACCGTCGCCACGCCGCTGAAAGCGCACGTCGACGCCTACGCGTCCCAATGCAAGATGTGAACGTGCCTCCCCCCCGAAGCGCCTTCGGCGCTCCCCCCCAGGGGGGGCAATCCGGACGGCGAACGGTCCCTGCGGACCGTTCGTCGCCTACGAGCGCCGGCAGCGTCCTCGCTGCGGGCGCCGCCGGCGGCCCGGCAGAGCCGGTTCCGCGGCGGCTGCTCGGCGGCCCTGATTCACGAGCCGGCTCCGCGCCGGCATCTTTTTGCGCATGACCACCGGGCTGTTCTTCACCCAGCTGCTCAACGGGCTGCAGCTCGGCGTGCTGCTGTTCCTGCTGTCGGCCGGACTGACGCTGGTGTTCGGCATCATGAACGTGGTGAACCTGGCGCACGGTTCGCTGTACATGATGGGCGCGTACTTCGCCGCGGCCGGCTTCAATGCCTTCGACGGCTCTTTCCTGGCCGCGGCATTGGTGGCCATCCCGGGCACGCTGCTGCTCGGGCTGCTGATCGAGCGCATCGTGCTGGCCAATCTGTACCAGCGTGACCACCTCGACCAGGTGCTGGCCACCTTCGGCCTGATCCTGTTCTTCAACGAGGTGGTGCGCTTCATCTGGGGTCCGGCCTCGGTGTACATGAACGTGCCAAAGGGGCTGTCGGGCACCATCAACCTGTTCGGCCTGCCCTACCCGGCCTACCGCTTTGCCATCATCGCCGTCGGCGTGGGCGTGGGCCTGGCTCTGTATGTGCTGATCAACCGCACCCGCGTGGGCATGCTGATCCGCGCCGGCGCCAGCAATCCCGACATGGTGTCGGCGCTGGGCGTCAACATCAAGGGGCTGAACACGCTGGTCTTCGGCCTGGGCGCGGCGCTGGCCGGCCTGGCCGGTCTGATGGCTGGACCCATCGTCTCGGTGCAGGCCGGCATGGGCGAGCCGATCCTGATCCTGACGCTGGTGGTCATCGTCACTGGCGGCATCGGCTCCATCCGCGGCGCCTTCTACGGCGCGCTGATCGTCGGCATCGTCGACACCGTCGGCCGGGCCTTCCTGCCGACGCTGCTGCGCGAGTTGTTCGACCGCTCGGTGGCCCAGGCGGTGGGTCCGGCCGTCGCGTCGATGCTGATCTACCTGCTGATGGCCGCGGTGCTGGCGCTCAAGCCGCAGGGCCTGTTTCCGGTGAGGCATGGCTAGCTCCGCGGCCGCGCGCCTCTTCGCCATCCTGCTGCTGGCCGGTCTGGCGCTGGTGCCGGTGCTTGCGGCATGGCTGGACCAGCCCTTCTGGGTGACGCTGTTCACGCGCATCCTGATCTTCTCGCTGGCCGCGATGGGGCTGAACCTGGTGCTCGGTTTCGGCGCGATGGTCAGCTTCGGCCATGCCATGTACATCGGCATCGGCGCCTATGCGGTGGGCATCCTGTCCCACCACGGCGTGGACAGCGGCTTCGCGCAGCTGGCCGTGGCGCTGGCGGTGGGCACCCTGGTGGCGCTGGGCGTCGGCGCGATCTGCCTGCGCACCAGCGGCATGGCCTTCATCATGATCACGCTGGCATTTGCGCAGATGCTGTTCTTCCTGGCGGTCAGCCTGCGCGAGTACGGCGGCGACGACGGCATGCAGCTGCAGGGCCGCAGCCAGTTCGCGCTGCTGGACCTGAACAACCCCGCCGTGCTGTACTACCTGGCCTATGCGCTGTTGCTGGCGTTGCTGCTGGTCTTCTGGCGGCTGGTGCAATCCCGGTTCGGCATGGTGCTGCGCGGCTGCCGCAGCAACGAGCGTCGCATGTCCTCGATGGGCTTTCCCACGCTGCGCTACAAGCTCAGCGCCTACGTCATCTCGGCATTGGTGTGCGTGCTGGCCGGCATGCTGATGGCCAACCTGACGCGTTTCGTCGCGCCCTCGTACATGGCCTGGACGGTATCCGGCGAGCTGATCGTGATGATCGTGCTCGGCGGCATGGGCACGCTGATCGGGCCGATCGCCGGCACCACCGCGCTGCTCCTGGTCGAGGAAGCGCTGTCGTCGCTGAAGCTCGGCATCCCCTGGCTCGACACCCTGGTCAACCAGCACTGGCTGGCCTTGATCGGCGTTTTCATCGTGCTGGTGGTGCTGGTGCTCAAGCAGGGCATCTACGGCTGGTTGGTGGCCGGCGAGGCATCGCGGGCCGGGCGCCGGGCCACTCCCGAGCCGGCCCGCGCCTCCTCGGTGGACCAGGGGCAGACATGACTCACCTCCAAGTGCGCGGCCTGGTCAAGCGCTTCGGCGGCCTGCTCGCCACCGACCATGTGGATCTGGACCTGGTGCGTGGCGAGATCCATGCGGTGATCGGCCCCAACGGCGCGGGCAAGACCACGCTGATCAACCAGCTCAGCGGCGAGATCCTGCCCGACGAGGGCCGCATCGTCTTCGATGGCCAGGACCTGACGCACCAGCCGCCCTACCGCCGCGCAATGGCCGGGCTGGGGCGTTCGTTCCAGATCACCTCGGTGTTCAACGATTTCACCGTGCTGCAGAACGCCACGCTGGCGGTGCAGGCGCATGCCGGCCACAGCTTCCGCTTCTGGCGCAGCGCCGCCCGCGAGCGCGCGCTGACCGAGCCGGCGCGCTCCGCGCTGCGCCGCGTGGGGCTGCTGGAGCGCGCGCACACACCGGTGGTCTCGCTGGCGCATGGCGAGCGCCGCCAGCTGGAGATCGCGATGGTGCTGGCCACCGGCGCCAAGTGCCTGCTGCTCGACGAGCCGATGGCCGGCATGAGCCCGGCCGAGTCCGAGGCGGTGGTCGCGCTGCTGCGGGAGCTGAAGGGCGAGCACACCATCTTGCTGGTGGAGCACGACATGGACGCGGTGTTCGCGCTGGCCGACCGGCTGACGGTGCTGGTCTACGGCCGGCCCATCGCCACCGGCACGCCCGGCCATATCCGTAAGCACCCCGAGGTGCGCGAGGCCTACCTCGGCGAACAGGAGCTGGGATGAGCGGCGGCAAGCTCGAGCTCGAAGGCGTGGAAACGTCCTACGGCAGCAGCCAGGTGCTGTTCGGCATAAGCCTGAACGTGCAGCCGGGCGAATGCATCACGCTGATCGGCCGCAACGGCATGGGCAAGACCACCACCGTCAAGTCGATCATGGGCATGCTGCGGCCGCGTGCAGGCCGCGTCGCGATGGACGGCAAGGAACTCGTCGGCCAGGCCAGCTGGCGTGCCGCGCGCACCGGGCTCGGTCTGGTGCCCGAGGGCAGGCAGGTCTTCCCCAACTTGAGCGTGCGCGAGAACCTGGTGGCCACCGCCGGCAACCGCCACGGGCGCGCGCAGCCTTGGGCGCTGGACGCCGTGTACGCGATGTTCCCGCGGCTGAAGGAACGCGAGCGCAACCTCGGCGCCAACCTGTCGGGCGGCGAGCAGCAGATGCTGGCCATCGGCCGCGCGCTGATGACCAACCCGCGGCTGCTGATCCTGGACGAAGCCACCGAGGGCCTGGCGCCGCTGATCCGTGCCGAGATCTGGTCGTCCTTGAGCCGGCTGCGCAACACCGGGCTGTCGATGATCGTCATCGACAAGCACATCGGCCCGCTGCTGAACCTGGCCGACAGGCACTACATCCTGGAAAAGGGCCGTGTCGTCTGGCAGGGCGGCAGCGATCAACTGCGTGCGCAGCCCGAGGTGCTGCACCGCTACATGGGCGTCTGAGGAGGACAAAGCATGATTCTCGAAGTCGCGGACATCCGCATCCGGCCCGGCGAGCAGGCCGCCTTCGACGAGGCCATCGAACGCGGGTTGCGCACGGTGATCAGCCAGGCCAGGGGCTTCAAGGGCTGGAAGGTCAACAAGGGCGTCGAAAGCCCCGAACGCTACCTGCTGATGATCTTCTGGGACACGCTGGAGGACCACACCGTGGGCTTCCGTGGCGGCCCGTTGTTCGCGCAGTGGCGAGCCATCGTCGGCCCCTTCTTCGCCTCGCCGCCGGTGGTCGAGCATTTCACGCTGCTGGGCAAGTCGGATTGACTGCGATGTCGCGCGCATCCGCGCTGGCCGCCGCCGCGGCGCACTTCGACAGCGGCGGATTTGCGCGCGACCTGGCGCGGCGCGTGGCCATCCGCAGCGAGAGCCAGGACCCGGCCCAGGCGGCGTCGCTGCGCGCCTATGTCGGCGACGAGATGATCCGCACGCTCGGCACGCTGGGCTTCGAATGCCGGGTCTTCGACAACCCGCTGCAGGGCACCGGATGCGGGCCTTTCCTGATCGCCAGGCGGCAGGAGCACGCCGCGCTGCCCACCGTGCTGATGTACGGTCACGGCGATGTCGTCCGCGGCCAGGACGCGTCGTGGACGCGTGGCCAGGGCCCTTGGACGCTGGCCGAGGACGGCGACCGGCTCTACGGCCGCGGCACGGCCGACAACAAGGGCCAGCACAGCATCAACATCGCGGCCCTGGCCACCGTGCTGGCCGCGCGCGGCGGCAGGCTCGGCTTCAACGCCACCTGGCTGATCGAGACGGGCGAGGAGACCGGCTCGCCGGGCCTGGCCGAGTTCTGCGCGCTGCAACGCGGGGCGCTGGCCGCCGACGCGCTGATCGCCTCCGACGGGCCGCGGCTGCGCGCCGACCTGCCGACGCTGTTCCTGGGCACGCGCGGCGTGGCCGATTTCGACCTGAGCCTGAACCTGCGCGACGGCGCCCACCATTCGGGCAACTGGGGCGGGCTGCTGCGCAACCCGGGCACGGTGCTGGCCTCGGCCATCGCCAGCCTGGTCGACGGACGCGGTCGCATCCTGGTGCCGGGGCTGCGTCCGCCGCCGATCCCGGCCAACGTGCGCGCCGCGCTGGCCGGGCTGCAGGTTGGCGGCGGCCCCGGCGACCCGGCCATCGACGCCGACTGGGGCGAGGCGGACCAGTCGCCGATCGAGCGCGTGCTGGCCTGGAACGCGCTCGAGGTGCTGGCCTTGCGCACCGGCAACCCGGACTTCCCGGTCAACGCCATCCCGGCGCATGCCAAGGCCCACCTGCAACTGCGCTTCGTGGTCGGCACCGACGTCGCCCGCCTGCGCGAGCATGTGCAGGCCCGTCTACGCGAGCAGGGTTTCGGCGACATCGAGGTCGGCGCGCCGGTGGTCATGCAGGCGACGCGGCTGGACCCGGACAACGCCTGGGTGCGATTTGCGCTGCAGTCCGTCGAGCGCAGCACCGGCATCGTCCCGGCGCTGCTGCCCAACCTGGGCGGCTCGCTGCCCAACGACGTCTTCGCCGACGGCCTGGGCTTGCCGACGGTGTGGGTGCCGCACAGCTACCCGGCGTGCCGCCAGCATGCGCCCGACGAGCACCTGCTCAAGCCGGTGGCGCGACAGGCGCTGCAGTTGATGACCGGGCTGTTCTGGGACCTGGGCGAGCAGGCGGCTTCGCTGCCGCGGCGCCAGCCCGGGCATTGACGCCTTCAGGCCGGCACCGGGAAGCGGCTGTCCGCCTGCGGCGGCACGCTCGCCGCGAAGAGCCAGGCCGCCAGGGCGCGCTCGCGGCCCACCACCGTGTCCAGGAATTGCTGCGCACCGCGCATCGCGCCAAAAGTGTCGAAGCCGGCTTCCAGAAAGGCCTGCAGCTCCGGCAGCCCGGCCAGCCTCGCCGGCGTGCGCATCAGCCGCAGGCTGTGGCGCAGCAGCGGGTTTCGGGTGTAGACGTCCAGCGCGTCGGCCACGTGGCGCATCAGCAGTATCTGCGTCTCGCGGTCGGCCGGCCGGCCGACGGCCTGCCAGGCGGCGACGTAGCCGGCCAGCTCCACCGCGCCGGCAGGCACATGCCGGCCCATGGCGGTGTCCAGCTCTTCCGACAGCGCATGCAGTTCGCCCAGGGTCTGCACCGTCAGCACCACTTCCTTGGGGAACAGCCGCACCAGGCCCGGCACCACGCGCTTGAACTGGGCGTCGCGGCGCGTGAAGTCCATCGGCCCGTACAGTTCCTCGAGGAAGAAGCGAGTGGCCTTCGCATAGCGCGGCACGGCCAGCAGGTCGGCATAGGTGTGCTGGAAGCGCTCGTGCTGGTAATGCTTGACCGCCTGCACCCGGTCGTGCAGCGAGGGATCGGCGGCGCGCTGGGCCCGCTGGGCATCCACCCGGGCCAGCAAGCCGAGGATGGCCTGAACCTGCGCATTCATGGGCGAAGCCTACCAAGAGCCGGAGCCGGCTCGTAGAGGCAACGCCCCAAGCGACCGGCGCCGCGGCGGCGGACAATGCCCGCATGCGTCTGGCCCGGCTGTTCCAGCTGATCACGCTCGTGCTGCTGCTGGGCGTGGCCGGCGCCTTGGCGCTGTGGCTGCTGGCCGCAGCGTCGCTGCTGTGGCTGCTGCTGGCCCTGTGCCTGGCCTTGCTGCACGTGCCGGTGATGGCGCTGGAGTTCGTGCTGCTGCGCTGGATGAACCGCGGCGACGCGGCGCCGCCGGCTTCGGCCCTGGAGCTGCTGCGCGCCTGGACCGCCGAGTCGCTTGGCGCGCTGCGCGTCTTTGGCTGGCAGCAGCCCTGGCGCTGGCGCCGCTTCGCCGACCACCTGCCGGCCGACGCCATGGGCAGGCGCGGGCTGATCCTGGTGCATGGCTTCGTCTGCAACCGCGGGCTGTGGAACCCGTGGTGGCCACGGCTGCGGCAGGCCGGCGTGCCCTGCATCGCCGTCAACCTGGAGCCGGTGTTCGGCTCGATCGACCGTTATCCGCCGTTGATCGAAGCCGCGGTGCAGCGCATGACCCAGGCCACCGGCCGGCCGCCGCTGCTGGTGGGCCACAGCATGGGCGGCTTGGCGCTGCGCGCTTGGCTGCGCGACCACGACGCCGATGCACGCGTGCATGGCGTCGTCACCGTCGGCTCGCCGCACCACGGCACCTGGCTGGGCCGCTTCGGTCATGCGCCCAACGCCCAGCAGATGCGTTGGCACAGCCCCTGGCTGCTGCAACTGGCCGCCGCCGAGCCGGCGGCGCGCTACCGTCGCTTCACCTGCTTCTGGGGGCATTGCGACAACATCGTCTTCCCGGCCTCCACCGCCACGCTGCCGGGCGCCGACAACCGGCATCTGCGCGGCCATGCGCACGTGCACCTGCTGCAACACCCGCAGGTGCTGGCCACGGTGCTGCAGCGGCTGACCGAAGACGAGGCTCAGCCGGCGGCGAACTCGCGTTCGCCCGGCAGCGCCACGCCGGCCTCGATTTCGGGCTGAGCCCTCACGTCGGCGTAGATGGGCGTGAAGTCGGGCGCGGTGGCGTCGAACAGCTGCTGAAACGCATCGATGACGAAGTAGGTGGCCTGGTAGCTGTCGATGCGGTAGCGGCTGCGCATCAGCCGCTGCAGGTCGAAGGCCACCCGTCGCGGCTCGCGGCTGCGAACGCTGTGCCGCAGCTCGCCGGCCGAGGACAGGATGCCCGCGCCATAGGCGCGCAGGCCCTGCGGGGTGGCGATCAGGCCGAATTCCACGGTGTACCAGTACAGCCGCGCCAGCAGCTCACAGGCATCCAGCCGGCTGGCCTTCAGCCCGCCTTCGCCATAGGCCTGCATATAGTCGGCGAACACCGGGTTGAACAGCAGCGGCACATGGCCGTACAGGTCGTGGAAGACGTCGGGCTCGACCACGTAGTCGAACTCTTCTGGCTTGCGCAGCCAGTCGGTGACTGGGAAGCGGCGCTTCGCCAGCAGCGCGAAGAAGGCTTCCTCGGGGATCAGCCCGGGCACCGCCACCACCTGCCAGCGCGTGGCCGGGTACAGCCGCTCGTTGATGTCTTCGAAGCGCGGCACCTGATCGGCGCGGCCCAGCTGCCGCACCGCCAGGATGAACTCGTCGCAGGCCAGGCCGGGCAGCTGCGCGGTCTGGCGCTGGTGCAGCCGGGCATACAGCGCATGCTGCTCGGGGGTGTACTGCTCCCAGCGCTGCGCGCAGGTGTAGTCGCTGGCGGCCGACGCATAGTCGCCGCGCGGTGGCCGGTCGCCCACGCCGTAGGTGACCGGCGCGACGCCCTGGTTCAGCGCCTTGGCCGGCGCGGGCGTGGCGGCGTTCATGCCGCAGCCGCCGGGTCCTTGAGCACGCCACGACGCACCTGGTCGAGCTCGATGCTCTCGAACAGCGCGCGGAAGTTGCCCTCACCGAAGCCTTCGTCGCCCTTGCGCTGGATGATCTCGAAGAAGATCGGCCCGATCACCGTCTGCGTGAAGATCTGCAGCAGCAGCTCCGGACTCCTCCCGGAGCTTTCATTCATGGGCTCGCCTTCGTCTCGGGGCGCGCCCTGGTGGGTGGCACCGTCGATCAGGATGCGCAGGCGCTTCAGCTCGGCCAGGCGCTCGCCGTGGTTCGGCAGGCGCTTGTCGACCAGGTCGTAGTAGGTCTCGATGGTGTCCTGGAAGGCCACGCCGCCGGCCTTCATGCCCTGCACCGTGGTGTAAATGTCGTTCGTGCCGAGCGCGATGTGCTGGATGCCTTCGCCGTGGTACAGGTCCAGGTATTCGGCAATCTGGCTCTTGTCGTCGCTGCTCTCGTTGATCGGGATGCGGATCTTGCCGCAAGGGCTGGTCATGGCCTTGCTCTTCAGCCCGGTGAGCTTGCCCTCGATGTCGAAGTAGCGCACCTCCTTGAAGTTGAACAGCCGCTCGTAGAAGTCGGCCCATTCCTTCATGCGGCCGCGGTGCACGTTGTGCGTCAGGTGGTCGATGTTGGTCAGGCCATGGCTGGCTGGCGCCGCCACCGCCCCGTCGATCGGTACGAAGTCCACGTCGTAGATGCTGATGTTGCCGATGGCACCTGGCGCCGCGCCCTCCTTGCCGTGCCAGCGGTCGACGAAGTAGATCAGCGAATCGCCGATGCCCTTGATCGCCGGGATGTTCAGCTCCATCGGCCCGGTGTGGTTGTCGAAGCCCCAGGCGCCGAGCTCCAGCGCACGCTCGTAGGCGGCGCGCGCGTCTTTCACGCGAAAGGCCATCGCACACACGCTGGGGCCATGCAGCCGCGCGAAGCGCTGCGCAAAGGAGTTCGGCTCGGCGTTGATGATGAAGTTGACCTCGCCCTGCCGGTACAGCGTGACGTTCTTGTGGCGATGGTGGGCGATGGCGGCAAAGCCCATCGTTTCGAACAGCCGGCCCAGCGCCTGCGGATCAGGGGCTGCGTACTCGACGAACTCGAAGCCGTCGGTGCCCATCGGGTTGTCCCAGGGGGTGAATTGCATGTCTCTCTCCGGTTGGGTGGGTTGGGGCCTTGGTGCAGGTCAAAGCAGGGGCGCCGGCAAGGCGCTGTAGGGTGGCAAAGGCGCAGCTTTATTGCAAGATGCTCCGTCATGGTTCCGCGCCCTACGGCTGGCTGGCCGATGCCGACGGCGCCACCGGCCTATCATCCGCTGTCATTCGCCAGCACAAGGAAATGG
>JBEIHU010000105.1:0-13710 GCA_040381175.1 Burkholderiaceae bacterium | reverse complement strand
CTACATGGACCGGCAGATCTTCGGCTTGCAGGCCGAACCCTTGCGCAAGGCGCTGGGGCTGACGGACTTGCAGTTTGGCCTGTTGCAGGGGGTCAGTGTGGCCTTGTTTGCGGCCGTGGTCGGCTACCCCATCGCGTGGTTGTCCGACCGCTTTGACCGCCGCAAGGTGCTGGCCGGCTGCATCGCCACCTGGAGCCTTGCCGTTGGCGCCTGCGGCCTGGCGAGTGACTTCAACGAACTGTTTGTCACCAGCGCCTTGGTGGGCGCAGCCGAGGCCGGCTTGCTGCCCATCGCCTATGCCTTGATTCCCGAGCTGTTCCGTGGCGGCCAGCGGCAGTTGGCCAACTCCTTGTTCATCGTCACCGGGCGGCTGGTTGTAGGCCTGATCATCGCGATGTGTGGGTGGATGATTCACGCCATCGACCTCTGGCGGCACCTGCTGCCCGGTGTGCTGCAAGCCTTGCCGACCTGGCGTCTGGCATTCTTTGCCACAGCCCTGCCGGGCATCGTGTTCGTGCCGATGATCTTGTTGTTGCCCATCGGCAAGCGCAAGTCGACCGTGCTGGCGGATGGAACACCGGCCGTGGCACCCGCAGACAAGCCGACTGTTTGGCCGTTCCTGCGCAGCCAGCGCTTCACGTTTTTCACCTTCATGTTGTCGGTGGGGTTGCTGGTGTTCGGCTTTGGCGCCACTGGCGCATTCATCCCGGCGGTGGCCATGCGCCAGATGGGCATGAGCTCACTGGAGCTGGGCAATGCGATGGGCATCGCCACCTTCGTGTCAGCGGGAGTCGGGCTGTTGATCGCCAATGTGGGCATGAAGTGGCTGGCACCGAAGCTGGGCCCGCTGTTGCCCGTGCGAGTGCTGGCCTTTGCCGCCGTCGCCAGTGGTTTCTTTGCCGCCTCGCTGTATCTGGCCAAGACCCCCGTGCAGCTGTTCACGCTGATGGCCTTGCATCACACCTTCCTGATGGCCGGCACGATGGTTTTTCCCACGGCGCTGCAGGAAATGACGCCACAACCCCTGCGCGCGCGCCTGATCTCGCTGATCATCATGTTCAACATGGTGCTGGGCTCGCTCAGCCCTGCTGTGGTGGGTGCGATCTCCGACGCGCTGAAACCGCGCCCCGATGGACTGATATTGGCGATGACGGCCACATCGACCACCGCCTTGCTGATTTCCGCAATGTTGATGCTGCTGTGCGGCCGTGGCTTCGTTCAAACGACTCGCGTCGCGCGCGCCGCCGAGACGCCCTGAGCACGGCACCCCGTACACACGGGGCTCAGTGAACGAGAAGGGTACTGAAGTTGCGGTGCTCGCCGGTCGGTCAGAGGCTCACAGCCATTGCGCAATTGCTTCCAACGGCTTCTTGATGCCGCCGTGCAGCGGCACCTGGCAGCCGGCCTTGGGGTAGCCCACAACGAGCAGGATCACAGGCTTCTCCGAAGTAGGGCGACCGCACAGCTTGTTGAGAAAGCTCATCGGGTTGGGCGTGTGCGTCAACGTCGCCAGCCCCGCGTGGTGCAACGCGGCGATCAGGAAGCCCGAGGCGATGCCCACCGATTCGGGCACGTAGTAGTGGCTGAACTTCTCGCCCTTCATCGGGCCATCGACATGCACGCCATACTTCTGCGCAAAGATGGCGATCAGCACCGGCGCCTCTTCCAGGAAGGGCTTGTTCCAGTCGGTCCCCAGCGGCGCCAGCGCGTCCAGCCACTCCTGCGGCGCGCGTTCGTTGTAGAAGCTGCGTTCCTCGACTTCGGCCGCCTCGCGCACACGGCGCTTGTGCTCGGGATCGGTGATGACGCTGAAGAACCACGGTTGCTGGTTGGCGCCCGATGGTGCCGTGCCGGCGGCCAGCAGGCAGCTTTCGATGACATCGCGCGGCACCGAGCGGCTGTCGAAGTCGCGCACCGTGCGGCGGCGCACCAGTTCGGCATGGAACGCGCGGGCGCGTTCGATCATCTCGGGCTGCGGGACCTCGCGGTAGGCGGGCAACGGTTCCAGGGCAACGGCGGCATGTGGTCGGGTCATGGTGAATCAGGTCGGCGTCTCAGCTCGAAGTGCGGCGGCGTAGAGCTGCCGATAGTGGGTCAGCGCCGCATCCATGTGCAGCGGCAGCATCCGGCGGTCTGGCGCGCGCTGCAGGTTGCGCCATTGCGCGGCAATCATCGCGCGGTCTTCCTCGAAGGCGGTCAGGAGGCCTTGGAACAGGGCCTCCGTGACGTTTGCATCGCCGCGGTCGGCGCGGTGTGCTTCCATGAAGAAGTAGTGGGTGCTCGTGGCCGTCTCGGGGGTGAGGGTCTGGCAGCTGTGGAAGCGAACGCCGGTGCCTTGGCCTTCGGCGTCTTCCGCGGCCATGCCGGCGGGCTGCGCGCCGGAGTGCATCAGCAGCGTGCCGGGCAGCAGGAACTCATAGTGCAGCCAGCGGTCGACCGGGTCGTCATAAGCCCAGAGCGGGCGGTAGTACGCGGGCGGCGGCACACGGGGGATGTCTCGCCGCACACGAACGCCGCGCGTCAGGCGCTCGACCCGTGGCTGCACGCGTGCAAGCGTGTCGTCTGCCCCGCCGCCGAACGTGGCGGCATGCACATAGCTCAGATGCGAGAAGTCGAGCAGGTTGTCGGCGATCAGTTCGACGGGGGTCTCGTGGTGCACGTAGCCCGGGACATAGGCCCACTCGGGCGATTCGCAGGAGAAGTTGTCGGGCAGCAGGCCCGTGTCGGCGCGCGCCACGTCATCGCCCATCCACACCATCACCCAGCGCCTGTGCTCGACAACGGCAAAGCGCCGCACGCAGGCCGCCGGCGGCGGCGAGTCCATGCCGGGCACCTCGATGCAGCGGCCGTCGGGCGCGAACTTCAAGCCGTGATAACCGCAGCGCAGGGCATCGCCTTCGAGCCGGCCGCGCGACAGCGGTGCGTGGCGGTGCACGCAGCGGTCCTCGAGTGCGGCGATCGCGCCGCCGGCCGTGCGCCACAGCACCAGTGGTTCGCCGAGGATCTTGCGGGCAAGCAACTTGCCCGCCTGAAGTTCGTGCGACCAGGCGGCAACGTACCACGCGTTGCGCAGGAAGGCGTTCACGGCGCCGGCTCAGGCCAACCCGAAACGCCGGTGCAGCGGCGTCGGGTCCGGATCGTGTCCAGCGAAGTCGCGGAACGCGTCTTCTGCGGCCACGCGATGGCCGACGCTCAGCACCTTGTCGATCCAGGCCCTGGACACCGTGGCGTCGTAGATGCCACCGGCCGCACGTTCGAAGGTCTCTACCGCATCAGCTGCCATCACGTCGGCCCACAGGTACGAGTACAGCCCCGCCGCGTAGGCGCCGATGAAGAGGTGGAAGTTGTGCGTGACCCGCATGATCAGGTCCCAGGCCTCGGGCATGCCCAGTTCGGCCAGCGTGTCGGCTTCCACCTGCACCGGATCGATGGGCTGGCCGCTGCCATCGGCCAGCAGATGCAGCCGCATGTCGACGATGGCCGGCAGCAGGAAGTCGGGGTTCAGGCTGAAGATGCGGTCGTACTTCAGGCCTTGTTCGATGCGGTCGACCAACTGCGGCGCAATCGGCTCACCGGTGACATGGTGGCGCGCAAAGCGGGCCAGCAGTTCGCGGTCGCGCAGCCAGCGCTCATTGATCAGCGCCGGCAGTTCGACGAAGTCCCAGGCCACATGCTGGCTGCCCAATGAACGGTAGGCAGAGGTGCAATGCAGCATGTGCAGCGCATGGCCGAACTCGTGGAAGAAGACGTTGGCGTACTCCCAGGGCAGCAGCACAGGCTGGCCTTTGTCCATGTCCGGCGGCGCCGGGAACGTGGAGTACACGCCGGAGATCGGCAGCACCCGGCCGCGGAAGTGTTCAGCCTCGCGGTATTGGGTCTGGTAAGAGCCGTGGGCCTTGCCAGGGCGGTTGAACAGGTCGAAGTAGATGACGCCGACGACCTCGTCGCCGCGGCTGACCTCAAAGACCCGCACCGTGGGGTGAATCAGCGGTGCGCCGGCGACAGCCTTGAAGGCAAGACCGTGCACGCGGCCCGCGGCCCAGAACATGGCCTGCAGCACGGCGTCCAGCGGGAAGTGCGCCTTGACGGCGTCACCGTCGAGGCCGAAGCGCTCACGGCGCAGCTTTTCGGCGTAGAACTGCCGGTCCCAGGGCGCCAGACGGATGCCCGCCCCTTCGCGGTCGGCCAGGGCCTGGTAGTCGACGACCTGCGCCAGCGCACGCGGCTTCACGCTGGCCCAGGTGCGTTCCAGCAGGGCCAGCGCCGTTTCGGGCGTCCGAGCCATGCGATCGGCCAGCGCGAAGTGGGCAAAGCTTGGATACCCCATCAGCCTTGCCAGTTCGCCACGCAGCTGCAGGATCTCGGCGGCGACGGGCCTGTTGTCGAGCGGGCCGGTGTTGTCACCACGGTTCGTCCACATGCGCCAGACCTGTTCACGCAGATCACGGCGGGTGGCCAGCGTGAGGAAGGGCCACCGCGCCACGCGCATTGGGAATGGCCCACTGGCCGGGCCGGCCCTTCTCGGCCGCAGCTGCTGCAGCGGCTGCGCGCAGCGCATCCGGCAAGCCGTCCAGCCCTGACGCTTCTTCGATGAAGACAGCTTGTTCGCCGGCTTCTTCGATCAGGTTCTGGTTGTAGCGCGATGACAAGGTGGCCAAGCGACCGTTGATGGCCGCCAGCCGCGCCTTGGCCGCCGGCGGCAGGCCGGCACCGCGGCGCTGCATGCGCGTGCGCAACACGTCCACCAGACGCTGCTGCTCCTGTGACAAGCCGGCCTGCACACGGCCGTTCCAGACCGCCGTGAGGCGCTCAAACAGCCGCTCGTCGTGCGCGATCTCGTCGTCCAATGCCGCCAGCATCGGCGCCATGCGCTGCGCCACCGCCGGCATGTCGCCCAGGCTCATGCTGGCCGCGTAGACCGAGTGGACGCAGGACACCCTTCGCAGTTCGGCGCCGCTGGCTTCCAGGGCTGCGGCCGTGTTCCCGAAGGTGGGAGGCGCGGGGTTCGATGCGATGACCTGCACGTCGTTGCGCTTGATGGCCAGCGCGCAGCGCATGGCTTCTTCAAGGGCTGCCGGGTCGACGTCGGACAGCGGTGGCAAACCACCATAAGGCCCGGACCAGGGCGCCAGCAGGGCCTGGGCGGCGGCGGACGGGGTTGCGCTCATGGGAAGACTTTGTCCAGGAAGGCCCGCACTGGCGGCACGACAAGATCGGGCGCCATGCAAACGCCGAGGCCCTGGCCGGCTATCTCTTGCACCGTCCAGCCCTGCCGCAGCAGTTCGTCGCGGTGCTCGCGGATGATCGAGGCGATGCGGATCGGGATGCCGGCCTCGACCAGGTCACCCTCGCCACCAAAGTAGACCATCTTCGGGCAGGTGATGCGCTGCACCGAGGCGGCCTCGGGCCAGCCCTGCATGCTGGTGTACCAGGTCTCCCACTGGCGGTACTGGTCTTTCGTGCGAAGCACTTTCATCGACGAAGGCTCGGGGTCGGGTTGCTTCAGGCGCGTGGCTTGCAGGATGCCGGCGTAGGGCGCACCCAGCGGCGGCCAGCCGCCGACCACGAGCGCGCTCAGGCGGTCGGTGCGCGCGGCCAGTTGCAGCCCGACGGCGGCGCCCCAGGAATAGCCCCAGTAGGCGAAGCGGTCGAAGCCGGCCGCGCTGGCCACCGCCAGCAGATCGGCGCACACGCGATCGGCCGTGAGCGCTTCCGGCGCGATGTCACGGCTGCCACCGATGCTGGGGTAGTCCACGCGCAGCACACGGTAGCGGTCGGTCAGCCGGTTCAGATAGCCGTCGAGCACCGGCTGCATCTCGCTGCCGAACAGCTCGGTGAACGAGGCCATCAGCGGCAGGCCGATGAGCAGCGGCTGGCCCTGCCCCTGCACCTCGTAGTGCACGCCGCTGGCCGGGTCAAGCGGCATGAGGCACCTCGGGTGTCTGCTGGCGCTGCAGCCAGTCGCTGACCAGGTCGTCCAGCACAGGCAGCGTCACCGCGCCGGCGCTCATCACGGCGGCGTGAAAATCGCGGTGCTTGAAGCGTGCACCCAGCTGTGCTTGGGCACGTTGGCGCAGTTCGCCGAACTTCAGGCCGCCGATCTGGTAGCCCAGCGCCTGCGCAGGCAGCGCCGCGTACCGGTCCACTTCGCCTTCGATGGTCTCGCGCGACAGGCTCAGCCGCTCGGCCATGTAGGCCACCGCCTGCTCGCGGCTCCAGCCGTACCAGTGGATGCCGGTGTCCACCACCAGGCGCACGGCGCGCCACATCTGCATCTCCAGCCGGCCGTAGTGTTCGTGCGGCGTGGTGTACGTGCCCATCTCCACGCCCAGCATCTCGCAGTACAAGGCCCAGCCTTCGACGCAGGCGGTGTACTTCACCGCGCCATAGCGGCGGAAGGCCGGCAGCTCGGATTGCTCGTTCAGCAGCGCCAGATGCATCAGGTGGCCGGGCCAGGCTTCGTGCACGACGAGTGCGGGGTGCAGATAGCTCGGTGCCTTGGACGGCAGCCCGCTGATCCAGAAGATGCCCGCCGACGTGCCATCGGCAGGGCTGGGCTGCGCATAGGCCGGCGGCATGCGCGCCGACACCGCGTCGGGGATGCTCTGCACGCCGTAGGTGATGCGTGGGATCAGCCCGAAGAATTCCGGGATTCGCCGGTCCACGCGCTTGCACAAGGCCTCGATGCTTTCACGCAAGGCGTCGCGCGACGGCGCGACGAACTGGGGGTCTGACGCCAGGAAAGCGCGGTAGCCCGACACGTTGCCAGCGTAGCCGGCGTCGCCGGCCACGGCCTCGATCTCGCGTTCCAGGCGGGCCACTTCGGCCAGGCCCAGCGCATGCACCTCTTCGGGATCGTTGGTGGTGCTGGTGAAGTGCTGCACCCAGGTGCAGTAGTACGCAGCGCCGGCAGGGCCGTCCACGCAACTCAGCGACTCGCGCGCACCGCGCTGCACCAGGCTTTCCAGGAAATCGGCCCAAGCCTGCAGTGCGGGCTGCAAGGCGTCGCGAACCACGCCCAGCGCGCGTTCGGCCTGGGCCTGCACCCCAGACTGCGCCGCAGCCGCTGAACGCTTGAAGGGCGACAGCCAGGCCGAGGCCTCGGGCGCGGCGCCCAGGATGCCGCGCGTGTTGGCAGCCGCGCTGTGCAGCACGACCCGGGGATAGCGGTAACCGCGCTCATGACCGGCTTCGATGTTGGTCTGCACATCGCGCAGGTAGGCCGGCAGGCCGGCGAGACGGTCTACGTACAGCGCCGCGGCCGCGGCATCACCGATGCTGCTTGAGTTGGCCCAGAACATGGCCGTGAAGTCGGGCCCGGCCGGGAACAGCCAGGGTCGCTGCCAGGAATCGACGGCATGCTGCGCACGCAGCCCTGCCAGTTCGCGCTTGATGAGCGCCAGCGTGGCACGCTCTTGGGCATTCAAGGCGCCGGTGTCGATCTGCTCTGCCTGCGTCAGCAAATGCCCGGCATCGGTGTTGCGGCGTTGGTGGTCGGCTGCAGACTCACGGAACAGCACCGCGTCTTGCAGCGTCTGGCCGGCGAGCACGGCCGACAGGGGCAGCTCATGGCACTCGAAGGCCCAGTAGCGCTCAGCCAGCGCTGCCAAGGCCTGCGGAGCGATCTGCTGGGTCTGGTCGTTCATGGGCCCTGCTCCCTGGGTGTGCCGCAGATCGCTTCGCGCATCACTGCAATCGTCCAATCCGGCAGTTCGTAGATGAAGTTGTGGCCAGCGCCCTTGGGCGCGACGATGCGCCGCGCGCGCGTGGACGTGGCCAGGTAGCGTTCGCGCGTGGCTGCAAAGAAGCGGAACATGCGGCGCGCGTTCTGTGCGCCGCCAGTCTGGGCTTCGGGCAACAAGGCGATGTCGCCGTCCTCGTCGTCTTTCGGGCCCACCAGCCACACCGGCAGGTCACCCAGGTCGCGGTCGTAGACCACGGTGTCCCAGGCCACGGCGGCCACGCCTTCGGGGCTGAGTTCGCTGTAGATCGACGCTTGCGCGAAGAGGTTGCCGGCGTTCGCCTGCACCGCACTTGCGGCGGCCACCTCGGGCCCCAGCACGGCTTGGCTGGCCTCCATGGCTTTTTTGTAGGCAGGCACCTGGGCCATGCGGGCGTTGTGCCGGGCCTGCAGGTTCACGCCAAAGAGCTGCGCGAAGCCGCCCAGCCAGGCGGTGCGGCGCATTTCTTTCAGTGCGCCCAAGCGCGGGCCGAAGACGATGGTCTCCAGCGGCGTGGCGTCGAGCAGCACCAGCGTGTGCACCAGGTCCGGCCGACGGCGCGCGATGTTGGCTGCCAGCAGCCCGCCGAAGGAGTGGCCTGCCCAGATGAACGGGCCTTTCTCGCCGGCGCGCTCAAGCGCCAGCACCATCTCGTCGGCCTCGCGCGCGGTGGTGCGCGGGAAGGGCCCGGTGTCGCTCCAGCCGGTGCCCGGGCGGTCAATCAGGATCGAACGCGTCTCGCCCCTGAAGGCGCGGTGCAGGTGGTGCATGGCGTAGCCGCTGGCATGACCGCCCGCAAACCAGACCACGGGCACCCGCCCCGGTGGCACGCTGCCTTCGGCCAGCAGGTGGACGCGGTAGCCGCCCAGGTCGATCAGCCGGCCCGGCGCTGGCGTGGCACGGCGTGTGCGCGACAAGGTCCACAGGTGGCGCAGCGAGGCCAGCCCGAGCAGCAGGCCCAGTGCCGCGCCCACGGCGACGAGCGGCCCTCGCAGCGCGGCGGGTGCCAACAGCGCCAGCGCGAAGAAGAGCAGGCCTGCCAACGTGGCCAGCAGCAGCCCAGCCGCATCAAGGCTGAGCACGGCCAGCAAAGCGTTGCGCCAGCGGTGCAAGGCTCAGGCCCCGGCGGTCACGGTGTCATCACGGGGGGCTGGGGCCACGCGGTGCTCGGGCAGCCACCAAGCCGCCAGTGCCGCAGCGCCCATGCAGGCCGCAGCCATGATCAGGGCCAGGTCGTAGTTGCCGGTGCGGTCGTGCACCAGGCCGGCCAGCCAGGGCGAGATGCCGCCGCCCGCGGCCGCCGCAACCATCTGCGTGGCGCTGGCGCGGCCAAAGGTCTCGGCACTGAAGTAGCGGCGCGCCAGCAGCAGGCTGACGCTGTTGTCACCGCCTGAGCACAGGCCCAGCAAGCCGCCTGCCGCGATGCTGACCCACAGCCCGCCGCCGGCATAGATGACGAGCGTGGCCAGCATGGGCACGGCCATCACGATGACCGCCAGGCGCGCGGCCGGCATGCGGTCGGACAGCCAGCCGGCCAGCAGGTTGCCGGTGAGCCCGCCCAGGCCGACCAGGCTCATCGCCAGGGCGGCCTGGGCGGGGGTGGCCCCGCGGTCCTGCAGCAACGCGGCGAAGTGCATGAAGATGGCCCCTACGCCCAGGGCGAAGAGCATGTTGAAGAGGGCAAGTTTCCACCAGATGGCGTCGCGCAGGAAGGCGGCCATCGAGCCGGGGCCGTTGGTGTCGGGCATCGCTGCCCCAGCGGCGCCTGGGCGCGCATCCGGCACCGCCGGTACAACCAGGCGCGCCGTCGGGTCGCGTTCGCGCACGAGAAAGATCGCCGCCACGCCGCACGCGAGCAGGCTCAGGCCCGCCATGACCATGAAAGCCTGGCGCCAGCCGAACTGGCTGATGACGGCCTGCGTCCACAGCGGATGCAGGATGCCGCCGACGCCGCCACACGCGAACAGCAGGCCCAGCGCCCGGCCCAGGGAACGGTCGAACCAGCCTTGCACCAGCTTGGCCAAGCTCAGCAGCGAAGCGCCGGCGGCCGTGACCATCAGCGACAGGCACAGGCCGTAGTACACCCACACGCTGCCTTCCATCAGCGAGAAGGCAGCGAAGTTCAGCGACTGCAGCACCACGCCCACCAGGATCAGCGGGCGCAGCGGCACCTTGTCGATGACCCAGCCGGTCAGCGGTGCGACCAGCGGCGTGAACAAGGTGGCCAAGGTCAGCGAGAAGGCGATCTCGCCGCGGCTCCAGCCCAGGCCCTGCTGCAAGGGCAGCAGAAACAAGCCGAAGGTGCTGCCGTACAGCGCGGACACGCCGAACATGGCCAGCACACCACTGCCGGCCAGTGCGCGCCAACTGGCAGCGGAGTCGGGGGGCGCGACCTGGGGTGAAGACGGTGTGGCGGTCGCGTCCATCAAGTCCCAGACTCAGCCTCTCAGAAGTCGTAGCGCACCGAGACGTCCAGCGTGCGGGGGCGCTGCAGGTAGTACTGCTGGAAGGCCTGGTTGCCGTCCGGCGTGCCCTGGATGTTCATGATGCCCCGCTTGTCGGCCGCGTTGCTCAGCCCGGCCGCCAGCGTCCAGTTGGCCTTGTTGAAGCTCACGCCCAGGTCCACCGTGTCGTAGGCCGGCGCCTTGTAGAAGGCGGTGAGGTCGATCACCCGCTCACCGACGTGCGTGTGCGTGATGTTGAACCGCCCCGCCGAATCCAAAGGCCCCGCGAAACGGTAGTTGCCCTGCAAGGCCGTCTGCAGCTTGGCGGTGCCGGGCAGGCGTGCGCCGGAAGCGATGGTCACCGGGGCGCGGCCGGCCAGCGTCTGCACGTCCTTGGTCGTCTTGGCGTCGATGCTGGCCAGTGACGCCGCCACGTCGAAGGCCGTGTTGATGCGCCAGCGCAGCGCGGCTTCCAGGCCGGTGCTGCGGGCCTTGCCGACGTTGCCGATGCCCGAGAAGGCGAGTTGGCCGCGCTGCTCGAAATAGGTGAACTGCGCGTCGGTCCAGTCCAGCAGGAAGGCTGTGAGGTCCAGTTGCACACCCGTGGCCGGCGACAGGCGCACGCCGGTCTCGTAGTTCCACAGGCTGTCGGACTTGAAGGTCGTCTGCGGCGGCCCTTCGTTCACGCCCCCATAGCGATAGCCCTTGGACGCCAGCGCGTACCACATGTTGTCGCCGAAGCGGTACTTGACGCTGACCTTGGGCGTGTTGCCGTCATCGCCGCCGGCCAGCAGGGGCCCGTTGCTCGGGGCGCCGAACACCGTGCCCGTCTGCTGGAAAGCGGTGCTGGTCTTGTAGACGCGGGCACCGAGCCCTGCACTCCAACCGCCGCCCAGGCTGTATTCACCGTCGAAGAAGGCCGCCTTCTCGGTGCCTTCGGAGGTCGTCTTCAAGTCCACCAGGTCCACGACACCGAACGCGGCCGAGGGGTCGCTCTGCTTGCCCGCACCACTGCCCTTGTTGGTCTGGTAGAAGACGCCGGCCACCCAGCTGAGCGCGCCACCGGGCTTGCTGCTGATGCGCAGTTCCTGCGACTTGGCGTCGCTGCTGCCGGCGGCGGTGCGCGACACGATCGGCAGCGGCAGCCCCAGGGTGGCGAACAGCTTGGTGTCGTCACCGGCGGAGTTGGTCTTGGTCTTCCAGTAGCCGGTGACTGCCGTCAGGATTGCGCCGCCCAGGTCGTAGTCCACCGTCAGGCTGGCGAAGTCGAACTGCGAGGTGCCCCGGCCGAGCGAGGGGTTGTCGTGCTCCAGCTTCTTCGGGTCACCAAAGACATAGCTGAAGTCATCCTGCTTGGTCTTCTGCGTGCTGGCCACGAAGGTGGCAGTCAGGTCGCGCACGGGCTTCACGGTGACCAGCACCCGGCCGCCGGTCTGGCGCACTTCGTTGGCGTCCTTGGTGTTGGTGCCCTTGTTGTCGATGTAGCCCGGAGCCGTGCGGTCAAAGGCCACCACACGCAGCGCGGCCGTGTCACCGATGGGTGCGTTGACCATGCCGTACAGCGAGCCCGCAGTCTTGCCTTGCGACACGCTGCTGGCCCCCAGCTGCACTGCGGCGCCGAAGACCTTCAGCTCGGGCTTGGCCAGCAGGTAGCGCACCGCGCCCCCGAGCGAGCCCGAACCGAACAGCGCGCCCTGCGGCCCGCGCAGCACCTCGATGCGGTCCAGGTCGAAGGGCAGGATGTCGGCCACCAGGCCCTTGCCGATGGGCGACGCCAGCGGCACGTCTTCCAGGTATGAGCCGCTCGCGTTCTGCTGCCCGCCGCCGCTCTCGGGCGAGGCCTGGCTGCTGAGGCCGCGGATGGTGATGCCGCTGCCGTTGGGATCGCCGCGGTTGAGTTGCACGCCGGGCGTCAGCTTCAGGAAGTCTTCCTGGTCGCGGGCGCCGCGGCGTTCAAGGTCGCTGCCTTGCAAGACCGACACCGTGCCGGCCACTTCCCGTTGCTTCTCCAGGCGTTTGTTGGCCGAGATGACGATGGTCTGGGTGGCGTCCTCTTCGGCCTTGCCTGCTGCTGGTGACTGCGCTGCGGCGGGCAGCGAGGCCACCAGACCAGCCGCTGCGAGCGCGGCCCCCAGAAGGGTCAGGCGAAAGGGCGAGTGTTGCGAGCTGGTCATCGTGCGGGTCCTTCTTTGGGCAGGTGGACGGAAGACTCCGCAGCACGATAGGGGCCCGGTCCGCAACCCGCATTTGAACTTGCACCAAAGATTTAGGCGATCGGCACGGCACGGGGCCGCGTCGGCGTACCCGCCCGGGTGAACCCTAGGCGCGGGCAGGTTCGCCCTCGTCGCCCGCGTTCAACGACAGGTTGAAGGGCGCGCGGTGCTGCCGGTACGCACGAGGCGACATGCCCACGTGGCCGCTAAAGGCTGCCGCAAAGCTGCTTTGGTGCTCGTAGCCGACCCGCTCGGCCACCTGGGCGACGGTGAGGTTGGCCGCCAGCAGCAGCTGCTGCGCCTCGCGCATGCGGCGCTCCAGGCAGTACTCCGCCATCGTCACGCCAAAGGCTTCCTTGAAGACGGCCTTGAGCTTGTTCTGGTTCGTGCCGATCTCGCGCGCCAGCTCGGCGAACAGCGGCGGCTTGCGAAAGCCGTGCTCCAGCCGGGCCAGGGCGGCATGCGCCAGTTGCACATCGCGCTGGCGGTTCAGCGCGGTGCCGCGCAGCAGCGGTACGTGCTGCATGGCGTCCAGCGTGTAGGCCACCAGTTCGGCCAGGCGGCCGGCGTACTGCAGCACCCGCATCTCGCCTTCCAGGCGCGTGTCGATGGTGTCGGCCAGCAGCGCTGCGAGGCGGTGGTCCAGCGGAAACGACGCGATGCGGCCGACCTCGGCCGTACCCGTGACCGCGTCTCGCACCAAGGGCGGCAGATCGCCCAGTTGCAGCCCATAGCGTGCCGCGAACGCCGACGCCCGGTAAATGGCCACCAGGCCCTGCTGGCGTGCACCGCCGGCGATGCCGACCGCTTGCGGCCGCCCCTTGGGCAGGCACACCAGCGTCACTTCAGGGCGGTTGAAGACCAGTTGCGCCGAGCTGCCGACCTCGAACGCGACGTCGCAGCACAGCGAGGCGCGCAGCATGATCAGGGACTCGTCGGTGTCGTAGCGCCACCGCATGGTGCTGGGCAGCACGCAGTTGATCACCGTCAGCAGCAGGTCCTGGTCGAGGCGCACGGTGTCCGACGTGCCGCTGCCACCGGTGTGGGCATGCAGGGTGCGCACACCTTGGCGTGCAAAGCGCTTGAAGCTCTGCTCGCTTGCACCGGCGCGGTAGGCCTCCTGGTCGAAGTCCAGCGGTGACCAGGCATCCTCTGCAGATTGGGCGATACGGCCGGGCATACGTTCGATGCTCCTAAATTTCCGTTTTTCAAGCCTAACCCATCCGGGGCCGCGTTGGCCTATGGTTCGCCAGGAATGAACCCGATGACCGCGACCACTCGAGAGCAGGCGACCGACTTGCTGCGCCGAAGCATCGTTTGGGACAACCACGG
>JBEIHU010000104.1:0-13775 GCA_040381175.1 Burkholderiaceae bacterium | reverse complement strand
GTGGCCATCAGCCGAAAGCGCTCGCCGCGGCCCAGGCGTCCGTCGACCACGCGCACCAGCATCACCACGCCGACGTAGTTGTCGAACCAGCTGTCGATGATCATCGCCCGCGGCGGACCCTCAGGGTTGCCGCGCGGCGCCGGCATGCGCGCGATGATGGCCTCGAGGATGTCCTCCAGCCCCATGCCGGTCTTGGCGCTGCAGGGAATGGCATCGGTGGCGTCGATGCCGATGACGTCCTCGATCTCCTCCTTTGCGCGCTCGGGGTCGGACTGCGGCAGGTCCATCTTGTTCAGCACCGGCACCACCTCGACGCCGAGCTCGAGCGCGGTGTAGCAGTTGGCCACCGTCTGCGCCTCGACGCCCTGGCTTGCGTCCACCACCAGCAGCGCGCCTTCGCAGGCCGACAGCGAACGGCTGACCTCGTAGCTGAAGTCGACGTGCCCGGGCGTGTCGATCAGGTTGAGGTTGTAGACCTTGCCATCGCGCGCCGTGTACTGCAGCGCCGCGGTCTGAGCCTTGATGGTGATGCCACGCTCGCGCTCGATGTCCATCGAGTCGAGCACCTGCGCTTCCATCTCGCGGTCACTCAGGCCCCCGCAGCGCTGAATGATGCGATCGGCCAGCGTGCTCTTACCGTGGTCGATGTGGGCGATGATGGAGAAGTTGCGGATGTGATCCATGAGCGCAGGGACAGGTGCTCGAGCGGGAGAAAGGGTGGCCCGCCCGTTTCAGCGCGAGTTCGCGCCGCGGGGCGATGAGAAGGCGCGACTCGCCGTTCTGAGGGTAAAAAAAAGGCACGTCGAATGGTTGACGCGCCTTCCAACAGAACGTTTGGCAACTGCTTGTTGGGCCTTCATTGTAGTCAAAAGGACCGGGCTGGAAGCCGCGCCAGTGCTTGTTTCTCGGTCGTTGCGAGCCGCCAACATGGAATATTGTCAACAGGTTACCCACAGACCCGCCGCACGCTTGAGCGCCTCGGCAAAAGCCACGGAGTCCGCCAGCTTGAACCAGTAAACAGAGCCCAACAAGGGGGATTCTAGTCCTTCCGTGATGCAATCCGTTCGGCAACGAGTTTGAAGTGACAGGTCACTAACCAACCGAGCGGTCGATCCTTGCCGAAACGACCGGGCACGGAATTTGACGGTCCCGCATCATGGAAACACCCCTATTGGCGCTAGGCCAATAGGGGTGTCTGGTGTATGTCAGCGGGCCGGCTTGATGACCAGGTAGTTGACGGCCTCGCCGCGGCGCACCAGCACGCTGACCGCCTTGGCCGACTCAGCCTTCTGCGCAAGCTGGTTGAACTGCTTGACATCGGCGATCTCGGTGTTGTTCATCGACAGGATCACATCCCCTTCGCGCAGCCCGGCTCGCGCCGCAGCACCATCGACCGCCTCGACGCGCACGCCGCCACGCAGACGCATCTCTCGCTTTTGCGCATCGTTGAGGTCGGCGACCGACAGCCCCAAGGCACCCTTGGGCGCAGGCGGCGCACCCGGGTCGCTGGTGCGGCGCATCGGCTTGTCTGCCTCGAACTCAGCCACCGTGACGGTGATGTCCTTGTTGCTGCCGCGGCGGTACACCTGCAGCGTGGTCTTCGTGCCGGGCCTGGTATTGCCGATCAGGCGCGGCAGGTCACCCGACTTCTCGACCACCTTGCCGTCGACCCTGGTGATGATGTCGCCGGCCTCGATGCCCGCCTTGTCGGCGGGCCCGCCGGCTTCGGCGTTCTGCACCAGGGCGCCGGTCGGCTTGCCCAGCCCGATGGATTCGGCCACTTCCTTGGTCACGGGAGCGATCTGCACGCCGATGCGTCCGCGGATGACGCGCCCGTTCGTGCGCAGTTGCTCGGACACGCGCATCGCGTCGGCGATCGGAATGGCGAAGGCGATGCCCATGTAGCCACCCGAGCGGCTGAAGATCTGCGAGTTGATGCCCACCACCTCGCCCTTCAGGTTGAGCAGCGGGCCGCCGGAGTTGCCGGGGTTGATGGCCACGTCGGTCTGAATGAAGGGCAGGTAGTCGCCGGTGTCGCGCTGCTTGGCACTGACGATGCCGGCGGTGACGGTGTTCTCCAGGCCGAAGGGCGAGCCGATGGCCACCACCCACTCTCCGACCTTCAGCCTGTCGCTGTCGCCAATCTTGACGAAGGGCAGGCCTGAGGCTTCGAGCTTCACCACGGCGATGTCGGTGCGCCGGTCGGTGCCGACGATGCGCGCCTTGAACTCGCGCTTGTCCGACAGCGTGACCAGCACCTCGTCAGCACCATCGACCACGTGCGCATTGGTCATGACGAAGCCATCGGCGCTGATGATGAAGCCCGAGCCCACGCCGCGCTGCTGCGGCTCGTCGTCACCGCCGCGCGGGCCGCGCCGCTGCCCAGGGCCACCCGGCAGCGGTATGCCGAAGCGGCGAAAGAACTCCTCGACGTTCGGATCGACTTCGGCACCGCCGCCGGCGGCGGCCTGGCGGCCGCGTTCCATGGTGCGGATGTTCACCACCGCCGGACCGACGCGTTCGACCAGCTCGGTAAAGTCGGGCAAGGACTGAGCCCGCAGCAGCGCAGGCCAGGCGCCCAGGACCGCCAGAATCAACAAGCCGACGACCAACGCGCGCATGCGGGCCTCGGCACGAAGGGAATGAACACTGCAACGCATGCAAACTCCTGGGAATCCGGACCGAACCCGGCACCGTTATGTGGGGCTCAACGGCGCCGTTCAAGAGCCTGGTAGAACTGCTTGAGCGTGTGCGGCGGCACATCGCCCATCACCGTCACCCACCAATCGCTGCCATAGGGCTGCATCAGCGTGTGCGTGGCACCCACCTGCGTGGCCAGCGGGCGCGTGTGGCGCGTGCGGTCGATCGGCTCGACGAACAGCGACACGTGCGTCAAGCCGTCGGAGAACACCGCCTGAAGCACCGACGCCGGCTCGCTGCCGCCTTCCACCGGATCGAGCGTGCGCCGGGTGCAGTTGCTGAGCTGGAAGCCGGCCACCACCGAATTCAGCGTCCAGCCCTCGTTGCCGAGCTGCGTCGTCTGCTGGGCCGGCCGCACCTGTCGGTAGCCATTGAGCTGCTTCATCGGCTGCAGAACCGTCTTCGGCCGCGGCTTGACGTCGATCTCGACCTCCGAGAAGGCGCTCGATTCCAGCACCTGCTGGCGCGGCCCCAGCACGTCGGCGCGCAACACCAGCCCGCTGCGGTTGTCGATCCAAAGCCGCTGGGCGTAGCGGTTCGCATCACGCGGGCTGAGCAGCAGGATCTGCGCCTCGCGTCCGGCCACGTGCTCGCTGCCCTGCTCGCGCAGCTCGTAGAACTCCTCGGCGCGCGGCTCGATCACCGGACGCAGCGACGCCTGGCGCGGGTCGCGCTCCTCCATGACTGCGACGCGGGATTTCGGCCAAAGGGTGAAAACGCGGTCGTTGTGGCGGTAGATCTGCTGCATGCTCCCGTCGAGCACCTCGACACGCTCGAAGGACTGCGCGCCTTCGCTGAAATGAGCCACGCGCGCACTCGACAGCGCGCCGTCGGCGCTGAACACCAGCGTTCCCTGGTAGTTGCGCTCGTGCGCGGCGGTGTGGATGCGCGCCAGCCACTTGCGCGCCTCCTGGCCCGGCAAGGCCTTGTCCGTCACCGGCGGCGTGGAGACGCCGTGCGCGAGCTGCAGCGCCCCCAGCACCGCCCACAGCGCGAGCAGCCCAAGCCAGGGCAGACGGGTAGCCGGCGCGCGCATCGCGACTCAGCGCTCGAAGGACACAGTGGCGATGCTGCGGCCGGGTCCGCCGGGCAGCGAGCCCGGCAAGGCCGTGGCGTAGTCGCGATGGGCGCGCAGGTAGCGATCGAGCCGCGCGTCGCGCACGACACGGCCGCCCTGCGGCACCCATTCGGGCGCCGCGGCCGCAACCCGGGCCGCGTCGGGTACGGGGGTCGGGTTGGCCGGAGCGGCCGCGATCCCAGGCGCCGGCGAGCCGCTGCCGGAAGGGCTCAGCGCCACCACCAGCACCGTGGCCAGCGCCATCAGGCCGGCAGCCATCGCAGCCGGCAGGACCCAGCCCGGACGGCGCCTTGCCGGAGCGGGCACTGCCAGCGGCGCAGGCGCCAGCACCGCCGGCTCATCGTCGAGGCGGGCGCTCAGGCGCTGCAAAAAGTCGTGGTCATGGCTGGGCGGATGAGCCAGGTCGCCGCTGCGCAGCACGTCGCCTATCAGGTGATAAGCATGCCAGCTGCGCCGCGCGTCCGCATCGGCGGCAGCCCAGGCTGCGCAGCCGCGGCCGACATCGGCGGCGTCTGCCTCACCGTCGGCCATGGCAGATATCAGACTGCGGGCGTCGTTTGCTCCCAGGGGGGGCTCGTTGTTCATTCTTGACTCCATGGCAGGGCTCACCAGCGCTTTCCGTCCTTGGCCTCGATGTGCGGGCGCAACTTCTCCGCAATGGCCTCGCGTGCGCGGAAAATGCGCGAACGCACGGTTCCTATCGGGCAGTTCATGGCTTCGGCAATCTCTTCATAGCTCAACCCCTCGATCTCCCGCAGCGTGATCGCCTGGCGCAGATCTTCGGACAAGGCTTCGATAGCGGCGTTCACGGTGGCCGCAATCTCCTTGCTGGCCAGCAGGGATTCGGGCGTCTCGCCGTCGGTTAGTTCGGCCTCGCCCCTGGAAGTTTCGTCGTCTTCGTCACGCAGCGCCAAAGCTGCCTCGGAAATGACCGGGTCGCGCTTCATTTCGCTGAGAGCCTTCTTGGCGGAATTGACGGCGATGCGGTACAGCCAGGTGTAGAAGGCGCTCTCGCCGCGGAACTGCGGCAGCGCACGGTAGGCGCGGATGAAGGTTTCCTGGGCGATGTCCTCGACCAGGTCGGTGTCGCGCACCATGCGCGCGATCAACCGCTCGATGCGGCGTTGGTACTTGACGACCAGCATCTCGAAGGCCCGACGGTCGCCGCGTTTGAAGCGCTCGATCAGCTGGGCATCGGCGTCCGCGGCGTTCATGCGGCATGCTGTGCCGGCTGCGGCGCGTACAGCGCGACCCGCAGCGCCGGCCAGGCAGTGGCGTCCGCATTCCGCGACAGCGGCAGCCAGACCGCACCGCGACCGTACCGCGCGGCGGGCTGCGCCGCGAAGCACACCAGCATCCACGCGCCCAGGTCGAGCATCACGGCCACCCGCCCTACAAGCTCTTCACGGCCCGGCGCCTGCAGCCGCCAGCTGCCACCGTCCCAGGCCAGCCGCGAGGCCGTCGCCGGCAGGGCAAGGCGGGCGGCCAGGGCCGCAGCCAGGCCGCACAACAGGCTGCCCGAAGCCAGCCAGGCGCTGGCGCCGAGCAGCTGCGCCCCCACCCACCACGTCGCCACGGCCGCGCTCAGCGCGTACAAGGCCAGCTGGATGTGCAGCCACGCGCCTGCGCTGCGGGACGGGGTTTGGACAGCAGGTGCGACGCGCATGCGCGGCAGTCGCCCGGCCTCAGGCCCGGCGGAAGACCAGCGTGCCGTTGGTACCGCCGAAGCCGAAGTTGTTCTTCACCGCGACGTCGATCGCCATCTCGCGCGCAGTGTTGGCGCAATAGTCCAGGTCGCACTGCGGATCCTGGTTGAAGATGTTGATGGTCGGCGGCGACACCTGATGATGCAGGGCCAGCACGCTGAACACCGATTCGATGCCGCCAGCACCGCCGAGCAGGTGGCCGGTCATCGACTTGGTGGAATTGACGACCATCTTCCTGGCATGCTCGCCAAAGGCGAGCTTGATTGCGTTCGTCTCGTTGACGTCGCCCAGCGGCGTGGAGGTGCCGTGCGCGTTCAGGTACTGCACCTGGTCGGCATTGATGCCGGCATTGCGCAAGGCGGCCCTCATCGCCCGCTTCGGGCCGTCGACATTGGGCGCGGTCATGTGGAAGGCATCGGCGCCCATGCCGAAGCCGGCCAGTTCGGCGTAGATCTTCGCGCCGCGGCGCCTGGCATGCTCGTATTCCTCGAGCACCATCACCCCGGCGCCCTCGCCCAGCACGAAGCCGTCACGGTCTTTGTCCCAGGGGCGAGACGCGGTCTTGGGATCATCGTTGCGCGTGGACAGCGCGCGCGCCGCGGCAAAGCCGCCCACGCCCAGCGGCGAGACGGTGGATTCCGCGCCGCCGGCGATCATCACGTCGGCATCGCCGTATTCGATCAGCCGCCCGGCCTCGCCAATGCAGTGCAGCCCGGTGGTGCAGGCCGTGACGATGGCCAGGTTCGGCCCGGTGAAGCCGTACTTGATGGACAGGTGGCCGGAGATCATGTTGATGATCGAGGACGGCACGAAAAACGGCGAGATCCGACGCGGGCCGCGCTCGCGGTAGTCGCCGTCGGTCTGCTCGATCATCGGCAATCCGCCAATGCCCGAGCCGACCATGCAGCCTATGCGCTCGGCCGCCTCCTCGTCGAGGGCATCGCCGGTGGCCAGCCCGGCATCGCGCACCGCCTGCATCGACGCGGCCAGGCCGTAGTGGATGAAGGTGTCCATGTGCCGCGCTTCCTTGCCGGGGAGGTAGTCCTCGACGTTGAAGCCCTTGACCTCGCCGGCAAACTTGCAGGCGAACGCGGCGGCATCGAAGCGCGTGATGGAGTCAATCCCGGTGCGCCCGGCGACCAGGTTGTCCCAACCCTCGGCCACGGTGTTGCCCACCGGGCAGACCAACCCGAGTCCGGTGACGACGACGCGGCGGCGGCTCATCAACGGGCTTCCGGCCTCAGGCCTTCTGGTGGCTCGTGGCGTAATCGATCGCCAGCTGCACGGTGGTGATCTTCTCCGCCTCTTCGTCCGGGATCTCGATGCCGAACTCATCTTCCAGTGCCATCACCAGTTCGACGGTGTCGAGCGAGTCGGCCCCCAGGTCGGCCACGAAGGCCTTGGCATTGGTGACATCGGACTCGGGCACGCCGAGTTGCTCGGCAATGATCTTCTTGACTCGCGCTTCTATATCGCTCATGACTCCTCCAGGAGTGGATTTCCGTAGAACCGGGCGATTCTAGCGGTGCGCCCGATCGGCGCCGACGGCCCGCGAGGGCCCTTCAGTTCACGCCCATGACGGGCCATTCAGTTCATGAACATGCCGCCGTTGACGTGCAGTTCCGCACCGGTGATGTAGCCCGCCAGCGGCGAGGCCAGGAAGGCCACCGCATGGGCGATCTCCTCGGGCGTGCCCAGCCGGCCCAGCGGGATCTGCTGCTGCAACGCGGCCTTCTGCGCCTCGGGCAGCGCGTCGGTCATGTCGGTGGAGATGAAGCCCGGAGCGACGCAGTTGACGGTGATGTTGCGGCTGCCCAGCTCGCGCGCCAGCGCGCGCGTCATGCCGGCCACGCCGGCCTTGGCAGCCGCGTAGTTGGCCTGGCCGGCATTGCCGCTGGCCCCGACCACCGAGGTGATGTTGATGATGCGGCCGTAGCGCTGCTTCATCATGCCGCGCATCACCGCACGGCACATGCGGAAGACCGCGCCGAGGTTGGTGTCCAGCACCGCGGCCCAGTCCTCGTCCTTCATGCGCATGGCCAGCTGGTCGCGGGTGATGCCGGCGTTGTTGACCAGCACGTGCAGCGCACCATGCTCCTTGATGATGGCCTCGACCATCGCTTCGGCGGCGGCCTTGTCGTTGACGTCCAGGCACACACCGCGGCAGCAGGCAAACGCGGCCAGTGCCTCGCCGATGCCCTGGGCGCCGGCGTCAGTGGTGGCCGTGCCGATCACCTTGAACCCCTGTTCGGCCAGCGTGCGGGCAATCGCCCGCCCGATGCCGCGAGATGCACCGGTGACCAGCGCGACCTGGGGGTCTGCGCTCATTGCAGCGCCTCCTTGCATTCCGCCAGCGAGGCGGGGTCGGACAAGCTCAGCACCTGCGACTCGGCATCGATGCGCTTGACCATGCCAGCCAGCACCTTGCCCGGGCCGCACTCGACCACATGGCTGGCGCCGCGCGCGCGCAGCGCATGCACCACCTCGACCCAGCGCACCGGCCCGAAGGCCTGCCGGACCAGCGCGTCACGGATCGCCTCGGCATCGGTCTGCACGGCCACGTCGACGTTGTTGACCAGCGGGATGCGCGGCGCGGCCAGGGCGATCTCGGCCAGACGCTGGCGCAGGGCTTCGGCGGCCGGGCGCATCAGCGAGCAATGGAACGGCGCCGACACCGGCAGATTGACCACGCGCTTGGCGCCCATTGCCTTGAGCACCTCACGCGCCTTCTCGACCCCGGCCACCGACCCGGATATGACCGTCTGACGCGGGTCGTTGAAGTTGGCGGCTTCGACCACTTCGCCGCTTTCCGCCGCAGCCCTGGCGCAGCCCTCGGCCACCTGGGCCGGCTCCAGCGCCAGCACCGCCGCCATGGCGCCGCTGCCCACCGGCACCGCCTGCTGCATGGCTTGCGCACGGAAGCGCACCAGCTTCAACGCGTCGCTCAGACTCAGCACGCCCGCGGCCACCAGCGCGCTGTACTCGCCCAGCGAGTGCCCGGCCACCGCCGCCGGCTCCGCACCGCCTTCGGCACGCCAGGCACGATAGCAGGCGATGCCAGCACACAGCATCACCGGCTGGGTGTTGGTGGTCAGGTCGAGGTCATCTTGCGGGCCATTGCGCATCAGTGCGCCCAGGTCCTGGTCCAGCGCGGCGGACGCTTCGGCCAAGGTGTCGCGCACCGCCGGGTGGTCGCCCCAGCCATTGAGCATGCCCACGGATTGCGAGCCCTGCCCGGGAAAGACGAATGCAAAGATGGCCATGCGCAGCGAGTCCCCGCGGGTTGTCGTTCTAGAAGTCGAGCAGCACCGAGCCCCAGGTGAAACCGCCGCCCACGCCCTGCAGCAGCACGGTGTGACCGGCGCTGATCCGGCCGTCGCGCACCGCCACGTCCAGCGCCAGCGGGATCGACGCGGCCGAAGTGTTGCCATGGGCGTCGACGGTGACCACCACCTTGTCCAGCGGCAGCTTCAGCTTGCGCGCGGTGGCCTGCATGATGCGGATATTGGCCTGGTGCGGTATCAGCCAGTCCAACTGCTCGATGCTGCGGCCGGCCTTGTCGAGCACCGTGCGCGCGGTGCTTTCGAGCACGCCGACCGCCAGCTTGAAAACCGCCTGGCCGTCCATCTTGAGCAGCGGGTCGCCCAGCACGCGCCCCCCCGACACGGTGCCCGGCACGCACAGGATGTCGACGTGGCGGCCGTCGGCATGCAGATCGGTGGCAAGGATGCCCGGCGTCTGTCCGGCGCGAAGCAGCACCGCGCCGGCACCGTCGCCGAAGAGCACGCAGGTGCCGCGGTCGTTGAAGTCGAGGATGCGCGAAAACACCTCGGCGCCGATGACCAGCGCCGTGCTCGCGGCGCCGGCGCGGATCATCGAGTCGGCCACGGTCAGCGCATAGACGAAGCCGGAACAGACCGCCTGCAGGTCGAAGGCGGGGCAGCCGTGCACGCCCAGCTTGCGCTGCACGATCGTGGCGGTGGACGGAAACACCATGTCCGGTGTCGAGGTGGCGACGATGATCAGGTCGACCTCGTCGGCGCGCGCGCCGGCCGCTTCCAGTGCGTGGCGCGCCGCATACACCGCCAGGTCGCTGGCGTTGACGCCGTCATCGACGAAATGCCGCGCCCGGATGCCGGTGCGCTCGACGATCCATTCGTCGCTGGTCTCGATGCCCCGTGCCGCCAGCTGACGGACCAGGTCGGCGTTGCTCAGGCGGTGCGGCGGCAGGTAGCTGCCGGTGCCGGCAATGCGGGAATGGCGGGTCGTGGGCGTCATGCGGCTTGGGCGGTGCCGGTCGCATCGACCGCCGGCGCAGCGTTGACCACGCGGGTGGCCTGGCTCAGAGAGATACGGTCGCGCACTCGGTCGGTCAGGCGGTTGCGAGCCGCATCATAAGCCCGACCCAGCGCCTGCTCGAAGGCGAAGGCGTCTGCCGAGCCGTGGCTCTTGAAGACCAGGCCGCGCAGGCCCATCAGCGCGGCGCCGTTGTAGCGGCGCGGGTCGACGCGGTGCTTGAATCGCTTCAGCACCGGCAGCGCCACCAGCGCCGCCAGCTTGCTGAAGGCACCGCGGGTGAATTCCTGCTTGATGAAGTCGGTGAGCATCGTCGCCAGCCCTTCGGCCGACTTCAGTAGCACGTTGCCGACGAAGCCGTCGCAGACGACGATATCGGTCGTGCCCTTGAAGATGTCGTTGCCTTCAACGTTGCCATGGAAGTTGATCTGGCCGTCGGCGGCCGCGGCGCGCAGCAGATCAGCCGCGCGCTTGATGGTGTCGCTGCCCTTGATCGCCTCCTCGCCGATGTTCAGCAGGCCGACGCTCGGCTCCTCCTTGCCGTCGACCGCCTCCACCAGCGCGCTGCCGAGCACGGCGAACTGCAGCAGGTGCTCGGCCGTGCAGTCGACGTTGGCACCCAGGTCGAGCACCGTGGTGTAGCCGTCCGCGCGGTTCGGCATGACGGTGGCGATCGCTGGCCGGTCGATGCCGTCCAGCGTCTTCAGGATGTAGCGCGCCACTGCCATCAGCGCGCCAGTGTTGCCGGCCGAGACACAGGCCTGGGCCGCAGGCGCAGTGCCCTTGGCAGCCACCAGCTGGCTGATGGCCACGCGCATCGACGAATCCTTCTTGCGTCGCAGTGCGACCTCGATCGGGTCGTCCATCGCCACCACCTCGCTGGCCTCGACAAGCCGGCAACGCGGCCAGCCGCGCGCCGCGCCGAGGGCGGCAGCCGTGCCAACCAGCAGCAGTTGGGCCTGAGGGTGGCTGTCAAGGAAAGCCCGGCACGCCGGGAGCGTGACGCTCGGCCCGTGGTCGCCGCCCATGCAGTCAACAGCGATGCTCACCGAGCTGAGCGGTTCGGGGGCGAGAGGGTGTGTCACGAATGAACCGGCATGGCGGCAGGTGGCCAGATCAGCTGCCGGCTGCGCCCACCGGAGGCTGTGCTCCAACGGTAGGTGAATAAGCTGCGTCGCGCAAGCTCGACGCACCATACCTGCCGGACAGTTTGGGGCAGCCGGGGCGACGCATGGCGCCAGCGCAAGGCCGCATGGGCCGGCCAGCCCCGGCCGTCAGGCGTCGGCCTTGGACTTCAGGACCTTGCGTCCGCGATAGAAGCCGGTCGGGCTGATGTGGTGGCGCAGATGCACTTCGCCCGTGGTCGGCTCGATGGCCGTGCCGGGCTGGGCCAGCGCGTTATGGGAGCGATGCATGCCTCGCTTGGAAGGCGACTTCTTGTTCTGCTGGACAGCCATGAGTGGTACTCCTGCGGGCGTGGCCCGCGTTCGGCAAGTCGCTTGCCGCCGTGCCGTAAAAAGCCGCTGATTATAACAGCGCCGCCAGGCGCTGGCCGGCAGGCCGCTCAGCCGGGTTTACCGCCGCCGTTGCGCAGCAGCGATGCCAGCCCTGCAAAGGCATGCCCGGCCTCGCTGTCGCGAACCACGCCGTCTTGGCGGGCAGACGTCGGCAAAGGCCGGGGGCAACTGGCATGACGCGGCACGACCGGCAAGGCAAGGATCAACTCGTCCTCGACCAGCGGCTGCAGGTCCAGCGCGGGCGTCAGCGCCAGCACGTCCTCGTCGTCGCTGGCCTCGTCGAGCGCCGCGGCCTGGGCTTCGCCACGCACGAATCGCAACTGGGGATGTATCTCGAGCTCCACGGTCAAGGGCTGCAGGCAACGCTGGCAGACCAGTTGCAGCGCCGTGCGGGCATGCAAGTGCAGCCGCAATTCATCGCCGCCGCCGGCCACGACCTTGCGCGAGCCGCGCACCGACCAGGCCACGCACGGCGCCGGGCCGCAGGCCAAAGGCGGCACGGCGTCCTGAAGCAGGCGCAGCATGCTGGCCAGGGGCCACTCGCCTTGCAGCGCGCCATCGGACCGCGCAAACGCGGCCACATCCAGCCTGTGCGGGTCGAAAGCGCGGACAGAACTCATCTCGATGCTCGATTTCAACACCAGTGTAGCGGCAGGGCCGGGCCAAACGCACAGGGCCAAACGCACGGGCCAAACGCCTCGGATGGGACAATCGCCTGATGAGCCTTGCCGTGCCGCTGATCCTGGCCTCGACCTCGCGCTACCGCCGCGAGCTGCTTTCGCGGCTGCGACTGCCCTTCGAGGTGCTCGCCCCCGAGGTCGACGAGACCGCCGAAGCCGGCGAAACCCCGCTGCAACTGGCCCAGCGGCTGGCCCTGGCCAAGGCCCGGGCCGTCGCGGCGCGGCGGCCCGAGGCCGTGGTGATCGGTTCCGACCAGGTGGCCGACCTGGGCGGTCAGGCGCTGGGCAAACCGGGCACCCACGAACGCGCGGTGCAGCAGTTGCGCCGCATGCGCGGCCACCGCGTGCTGTTCCATACCGCGGTGGCGGTGGTCTGCACCGACCGCGATTTCGAGGCCGCCGCGCTGTGCAGCGTGGCCGTCAGCTTCCGGGACCTGGGCGACGACGAGATCGAGAACTACCTGCGCGCCGAGCAGCCCTACGACTGCGCAGGCAGCGCCAAGTGCGAGACGCTGGGCATTTCGCTGCTCGAGGCGATCGAGTCCGACGACCCGACCGCGCTGATCGGCTTGCCGCTGATCCGCACCAGCGAATTGCTGCGCCAGGCCGGCATCGACCCACTGCGTACTCCCCGCGCATGAGTGCACCGGACGAGGCGGCGCCGCCGAGCGCGCCATTCGCGTCGACCACCGGCAGGCTCCTGCTGGTGCCCAATGCGCTGGACCTGGGCGCCGGGCCGGTGGACATCCGCCAGGTGCTGCCGCTGGGGGTGCTGCAGCAAGCGGCCGGACTGGGCCATTGGTTGGCCGAGGATGCTCGCAGCACGCGGGCGTTCCTGAAGCGAGTCGATGCGGTGGTGCCGCTGCGTCTGGCGCTGCAGGCCATCGACATCCGCGAGCTGCCGCGGCCAGGCAAGGGCGGGGCGGCGGGCGCAGGGCCCACTGGCACCGCCTGGTCCGAACTGCTTGCACCCGCGCTTGCCGGACACGATCTCGGGCTGATCTCCGAAGCCGGCCTGCCGGCAGTGGCCGATCCGGGCGCGGCGGCCGTGGCTGCGGCGCACATGCTCGGCCTGGCCGTGCTGCCGCTGCCCGGTGCCAGCGCCTTGCTGCTGGCACTGGCGGCCAGCGGCCTGAATGGCCAGAGCTTTGCTTTCGTCGGCTACTTGCCGCAGGACCCAGCGCACCGCAGCGCACGCCTGAGGGAACTGCAGGCCGCGTCGCGGCGCAGCGGCCAGACCCAGTTACTGATCGAAACCCCGTACCGCAATGCCACGTTGCTGAAGGCGCTGGTCGACACGCTGGCCGACGACACCCGGCTGTCGATCAGTTGCGGCTTGAGCCTGCCGTCGGGCTGGACCCGCACGGACCGCATCGCCGGCTGGCGCCAGCGGCCGGCCCACATGCCCGACAAGGTGCCGGCGGTGTTCGCGTTCCTGGCCGGCTGACGGCGGCCGGCCGAAGCTCAGGCCGGTCCGCCGCCGAGCAGCGAAGCCGTTTTCTTCTTGCTGCGGATGTTGGGCGACAACTGGCGCACCACGGGCGCGGCGGCGGACTTCGCCGCCTCCCACTCAGGGGTGCCGGTGCCGGATGGCTCGTAGGGCTTGTCGAAGAACGGATCGCTGGGCCGCGACGCGGCCGGCGCACGCCAGGCCGGCCTGTCGGCGCCCTGGGACGCCACGGCCTCTCGGGGCGCGCCGTCGTCCGGCGTGTACCGCGGCGGCCGGCGCGGGCGCTCGTCGTCGATTTCAAAGGCCTCGACTTCGATCTTCTTCTTGATCAGCTTCTCGATGTCGCCC
>JBEIHU010000103.1:0-13799 GCA_040381175.1 Burkholderiaceae bacterium | reverse complement strand
GTGGTGCCGGCATCGCGCGGACCCTGCTCCAGTCGGCATCGAGCTCTTCGGCGAGCACCATTGCCAGGCCGGTCTCGGTGCCTTGGCCCATGTCGAGCCGGTTGACTTGCACGGTGACGGTACCGTCGCGCGCGATCGCGACGAATGCCGCCGGCATCTGGAACGGCTTCAGTCCGGCCGCGGCCGGCGCCTGCTGCGCGCTCGCCGGGCCGGCCAGCGGTGCAAAGCCGAGTGCAAATCCCGAGCCGATCGAGAACTTGATGAAGTCGCGTCGGTCGAGGCCGCCATGACGCTGTTCGCTGGCGCGGGCTTCGGCCACGCGCTGCATCAGTTGCCTGTAACCCATGGTGGCCCCCTTCGGCGAGCGACGCCGCAGCGTCCTTGACCGCCGCGCGGATGCGCGCATAGGTTCCGCACCGGCAGATGAAGCCGGCCATCGCGGCGTCGATCTCCGCCTCGCTGGGTTTGCGGTTGGTGCGCAGCAGAGCCGTCGCGCCCATCACCTGGCCACACTGGCAATAGCCACACTGCGGCACGTCGTGCTTGATCCACGCGTCCTGCACAGCCTTGCCGACCAGGTCGGCGGACAGGCCTTCGATGGTCGTAATGTTCGCGCCTTCGACCGCTGCCACCGGCATGACACACGAGCGCGTCGCCGCGCCGTTCACATAGACCGTGCAGGCGCCGCACAGCGCCGCGCCGCAGCTGTACTTGGTGCCGGGCAACTGCAGGTTGTCACGCAAGACCCACAGGATCGGCGTGGAGGGATCCACGTCGACCGTTACGGCACGGCCGTTTACGTTGAACTTGGCCATTGCTCGGCTCCCGGACTTGCAAGAGTGCTGAGCTTAGGACCGCGCCGTACTGCGCACGAGCGGCACGCAAATGGGCCTGCGTGTTGGTCGGGTATCCCGCGCCGACCGGTGGACTGGCGCCGCAGTGTGTTTCGCAACCGGGCCAAGCAATACCGCCAGCACGGTCTCGCCGGACCGTCGGTGTGCCTTCGCGGCCGGGCCGCAAAGCACCGTCAGTCCGCCTGCGGTCCGCGCACCAGCCAGGTGGCAACAAGCAACGGGAACAGTACGGCACGTATCACGGCGGCGCGAACCGGCGACTCGTAGCCCATCAGCCGACGGACCGTCGTCTCGTCGCCCGCCTCGAACATGACGATCCCAAAGCTGCTGCCGTCGTCGGAGGTAGTGCGCAGGGCCATCGGCACCGCGCCGGCGTCAGCCAGCCGCACCAGGTAGTCGAAGTCCAACGGGCCATTGAACACCACTGATGCGCCAGTGGCACGATTGTTATTCGGCCCTATCGTCTGCAGCACTCATTGGCTTTCCTGTTCATACGGTCGAACAGCTCGAAAGCTCTCGGCTACAACCGTAGGGACCCCGGAATTGCTCGGCAAGCGGCCGCTGCCGGGTAAATTGGGAGGTGACACCCAGCGTCCAGAACGAGCCGGGACCGCGAGTTCCAGGCCAAGCCCGACAGCGCTCCTCCAGCGCGATTGCAACCTTAGCGTGTGGCTGCTATCGACGTGCTCTTCGAGCGGGCAGTCCCGGCCATTATGAAAAGACCACAGTTATGGAAACTTGTCCACCAAGTTGGCACGCCAGCCCTCGTATGGGTGGCCAATCGGCTTGCTGGAACTATTCATGACTTCTTCGCCGCTCCGGGCGGCAAGCGCGGAGCTGACGGGGCTGGTCAGGTTCTGGGGCGGTTCTGTGGTGACTCGGCTTCCCTCGTACGACCCGCGCCCCAAGGACTGCTCACCTTCGCACCCACCACGACTGCCCCGCAGGCCACCACGCTCCGCCGCGCGAGAGTTATGAGAAGCAGAGCAGCCCAGTAAAGCCTGCCTTCACAGGCGAGCGGACGGCCGTTGATCGAGCACTTGTCATAACTGCGCCCTTCTCATAATGGCCGATTGCCGGTACTCATGAACGGCCGGTTCGGGGCAGTTCAGATTTGCCTCGGGCCAAACCCCGTCCCGATTGACCAGAAATTCCAGGGCGGCTCCGCCAAGCGCAGCCAGGCGCGGCACGGCACCTCACGCTGACTACGAAGGCATCGATTCGACGCTACCAGTCGACACGCATGCGCAGCATCGATGCGGCGAGGTGGAGGACGCTTCGCATCACCGACAAACAAGCGCGCGACTACTTCAACTGGTCCAGCGATCTGTCCCGCAGGTACTCGGCAAACAGCGGATCGTCGACAGCGGCCGGTCCGCTGCCGCCCTTGGCCAGAAGGCCCGCCCGGCGCAGCCGCTCAATCGCTGCGCGCACCTTGGCTACAGTCGGTCGACTGCCCTGGACCTTCGCCAGTGAACCCAGAGTTTCGCGCCCCATGGGCGGCTGCCCATGCGCGATAGCCAAGAGCACCGCACGCTCGAACAGATCATGTGGCTGCAGCAGTGCGCTCCATCCGGCGACCTGTCGATCATCGAGCAGGAATCGCTTCACGCCGACATCCAAATCGGTGAGGCCCTCTGCCGACAAGGACTTCACCAGGTCCCTCATCAGCCGGGGCTTGAAGCCGATCCTCGCAAAGACGCGGCGCATATCTTCCAAGGGCAACAGCTTGCTCGGATGGACTTCGGCAAAGTGATCGCCGAGTTGTTTCAGGTAGTCGTCACCCAGCACCGGGAAGTCCAGCAGCTGCGCAAACTGGTACATCGGCGAACCCGCCGTGGACATCATGCGCACCATGGCTTCCTGGGACGATCCGGTGAACACCGACTTGAGGATATCGCGGCGCTTGTGCAGCACTGCGCGCAGGGTGGCGATGACCCGTTCCCCGTCTGCCACATCGCCCAAGGCCTGGATTTCGTCGAGCATCAGCAGGATCGGCTTGTCGGCGGCAGCAGCCAGGCGGGCCACCAGGGCATCCAGGCGCAGCTCCGGCGCTGTAGGTAGGGGCCGTCGAGTGGGGGCGTTTCCAAAGTCCAGCGAGGCACCCAGCGCCCCCACCTTCTTGACCGTCGTCTTGGCCAGTCGGCCCACGTCGCTGCTGGGAACCGTGACATCGTCCAGGGCCTCCTCCAGCGCATGATTGATCGCCTCGAGTGGCGCCGATTTCTGCAGCCACAAGTCGGCGTACACAGGCAGCCACTTGGCCTGCCTGGCCGCGGGCGCGAGATCATGATCAAGGAAGTAGGTCTTGCCGACACGGCGAGGCGCAAACATCGCCAGCGGGCGGCCTGGCTGGGCTTTGATCAACCCCAGGTAGCTCTTGGCCAGCGCCGGGCGGCGCACTTCGATATCGTCAAAGGTCTTCATTGTTGTCGTGTGTTGCTTTTTTCACGACAATTGTCGCATTAACAACAATAGACAGCAATTCGTCGCAGTGATGTGCCACGGCATCCTCGACCGGTCGAGGGCCGGATGCTCGCCGCACACATAACGCCCAATGCGTACGCCTCCCGACGACGGATCGCACTGACCTGGCTGACCCGCTCAGGCTCACGTCGATCCGATTTGCCGAACCCCCGTCCGAGAAGGCTGATGCGGGCGCCTGCGAGAGGCCTCCGGGGCAGCGTTACCGACTCTCAGCACCACCGTCCGAGAACCGCTGCACGCCAGCCGACAAGGGTCGAAAACAACCTCGCAAAGCGCCGCTTTGCACCCCATCCAATCTCAGATTTGGCCCACGGATGGGAGCTGATCGCTCTAAACTGTTGATTTAAAAGGAACTTTGTGGGGTGGCTGATGGGACTCGAACCCACGACGACAGGAATCACAATCCTGGACTCTACCAACTGAGCTACAGCCACCGTAGAGAAGGCAAATTATAACTACCGAACCGGTGCCGACGCGGCCGTTGCCGCCACCCGCGGCACCACCTCGGCCTTGAAGCGCGCCTTCAGCGCCGCGTAATAGGCCTGGGCCTCGGCACTGGCGATGGCCTGCACGTACTGGCTCTGCAGCGTCTGCTCGTTGGCCACCGCCGGATCGCGCGGCAGCACCTGGGTGACCTGCGCCACCAGGTAACCCTGCTCGCCGAGGTCCACGCCCACCGGCACGGGCAGCTTGCCGGCATCGGCGCCCAGCACGGCATCGATCAACTTGCGCGGCACGCCCTGCGACCCGACGCGGCCGATGACCGCGGTCTCGGGCAGCTTGGTTTCGGCCGTTTGCTGCAGTTGGGCCAGCAGCGCCTGGCCGTCCTTGCGTGCCAGCGCGGCGGCCTGTTCCGCAACCAAGCGCTCGCGCACCCGGTCCTTCACCTCGGCCAGTGGCAAGGTGCGGGCCGGCAAGTGCTCGACCACGCGCGCCGACACCATCTGGCTCGGGCCGGTTTCCACCGCATCGGTGTTGCGTTTGTTGCGGATCGCGTCGTTGCCGAACACGGCCTCCAGCAGCTTGGCCGACGCCAGCGGCCCGCTGGCCCCGGGCGCCGGCATGCGCTGCACGGTGGCGCTGCGCTTTTCCAGCTTCAACGTGTCGATGACCGGCTGCAGGCTGTCCGACTGCTCGAACACGGTGTTCGTGAACTGCTCGGCATCCTCGGCAAAGCGCTTCTGCGCCATCTGCTTCTTCAGCTCGGATTCGATCTCGGCACGCACCGAATCAAAGCTCTTCTTCTCGCCGCCGCGCCGCCCAGTGAGCTGGATGATGTGGTAGCCGAAGTCCGATTCGACGACGTTGCTGATCTCACCTGCCTTCATCGCGAACACCGCGTCCTCGAAGGGCTTGACCATTGCACCACGGCTGAAGAAGTCGAGGTCGCCGCCGCGCTCGGCGCTGCCCGGGTCGTCGCTGTGCTTGCGCGCCAGCTCGGCAAACTGGCCCGGCGACTTGCGAAGCTGCTCGAGCAGGTCGTCCGCCCTGGCGCGGGCCTTCTGCCGCTCGGCCGCCGGCATGTCCTTGTCGGCCTTGACCAAAATGTGGCTGGCGCGCCGCTCTTCGGCCTCGGTGTAGCGGCTGGCGTTTTCGGCGTAGTAGCGCCGCAGGTCCTCCTCGCTCGCCGTCAGGCTCTTTTGCAGCGCCTGCAGATCGAGCACGACGTATTCGATGCGCGCCTGTTCCGGCGTCAGGAACAGGGCCTGGTTGGCCTTGTAGAAGGCTTCGATGTCGGCGTCGCTGGGATTGACCTTGCCCCGGTAGGCGCTGGCGTCGAAACGCTGGTACGCCACCTGGCGGCGCTGCAGCAGCGCATCGAGCGAAGGGTCGACCACCGCCTTCGGTGCCAGGGCCGTGGCGCCGATGCCCTGCAGCACCTGGCGCATGGCCAGGTCCTGGCGCAGGCTCTGGGCGAACATCTCGGAGCTCATGCCCTGGGCCATCAGCAAATCGCGATTGACGCTGCCATCGGGGTTGCGCAGCGCGGCAAACTGCGGATCGCTGCGGAACACCCGCTGGAGCCGATCGTCGCTGACGCCCAGGTGCATGTGCTCGGCGGCCGCCAGCAGCACACGCTCGCGCACGATGCCGTCGAGCGTCTCCAGGCGCACGGCCGGGCTGTCCAGCAGCTTCACGTCTACCGTGGGCATCTGCTGACGAAAGCGCTCGATGTTGCGCTGGTGGGCGACATCCCATTCCGCCTGGGTGATGGCGCGCCCGTCGACCTCGGCCACCTGCGCGCCGGAACCGTCGGAAAAGCTGGAGTAGCCCTGCACGCCGAAAAAGACGAAGGACGGGAAGATCAGCAGCACCAGGATGCCCTGGAAAAGCCGGGTGTGCGAGCGGATGAATTCGAACATGATGAACCTTGGCGCGCGAATGTCGGTATCGGGGCGGTCGTGATGCCGCTCAAGCGAAGAAGGCGAACCGCTTCGGTTCGCCTTCGATCGGACGGGCGCTGGCCGGTTCCGCCTGACGAACCGCCGTACTGCGCTGCGGCCTATGATTCTAAGCCTGCAGGCCGCCGGCGGAATGCGCTGCCCTCGGGTGGTGGGTGCTGAGGGGCTCGAACCCCCGACCTACGCCTTGTAAGGGCGCCGCTCTACCAACTGAGCTAAGCACCCCTCCCGGTGCCGCGCGTCTTACTTCAGCGCGTCGCGCAGTGCCTTGCCGGGCTTGAACTTCGGCACCTTGGCGGCCTTGATTTTGATGGCCGCCCCGGTGCGCGGGTTTCGCCCGGTGCGCGCAGCGCGCTTGGTGACGGCAAAGGTACCGAACCCGACGATGGTGACACTGCCGCTCTTCTTCAGCGTGGTCTTCACGCCGCCGACGACCGCGTCAAGCGCGCGCGTCGCCGCGGCCTTGGAGATGTCGGCCTGCTTGGCAACGTGTTCGATCAGATCCGACTTGTTCATTCAGTTGCCCCTCTCAGCTTGTTTTGGAGAAATCCTGTGGAATGGTGAGTTGTCCAGGCGCCGAGCGCTGGACATGGAAAGATTACAGCCCTGCCCAAACGCAGTGTCAAGGCCGGAGGCGATTCTATTCGCAATCAACCCGCAACCAAGGGGGCGCGTCGCGTGCTAACACCCTTGACAAGCGGTGCGCGCAGGCCTACCCGCGGCCGACGATTTGAGCCAGAGCAAGGCCGACGTCGGCCGTGCCGGCCTGCCCGCCGATATCGGCCGTGCGCGGCGCATGCGGGTCGGACAGCAGCGCCTCGATCGCCGCGAAGACAGTGTCGTGCGCATCGCGATGGCCGAGGAAATCGAGCATCATCGCCGCCGACCAGACCATGCCGATGGGGTTGGCGATGCCGCGCCCGGCGATGTCCGGCGCCGAGCCGTGCACCGGCTCGAACAGCGAGGGCCAGGCCCGTGTCGGATTGATGTTGGCCGAGGGTGCGATGCCGATGGTGCCGGTGCAGGCCGGCGCCAGGTCGGACAGGATGTCGCCGAACAGGTTGCTGGCCACGACCACGTCGAAGTGCTGCGGCCGCTGCACGAAATGCGCGGTCAGGATGTCGATGTGGAAGCGGTCGACGGTGACCTCCGGATACAACCTGGCCATCGCCTCGACCCGCTCGTCCCAATAGGGCATGGTGATCGAGATGCCGTTGCTCTTGGTGGCCGAGGTCAGCTTGCGCCGCGGCCTGCGCATCGCCTGGTCGAAGGCGAACTTCAGCACCCGGTCGACGCCCATGCGCGACATGATGGTCTGCTGCATCACGATCTCGCGCTCGCTGCCTTCGTACATGCGACCACCGATGCTCGAGTACTCCCCCTCAGTGTTCTCGCGCACGATCAGCATGTCGATGTCACCGGGCTGCAGCGGCCGGCCCTGACGGTCGACCAGCGGCGAGCGGATACCGGGCATCAGCCGCGCCGGGCGCAGGTTGACGTACTGGTCGAAGTCGCGGCGGAACTTCAGCAGCGACCCCCATAGCGACACGTGGTCCGGCACCGCAGCCGGCCAGCCGATGGCGCCGAAGAATATGGCGTCGTGGCCGCCGATGCGGTCCTTCCAGTCAGCCGGCATCATCTTGCCGTGCTTGGCGAAGTAGTCGCAATTGGCGAAGTCGAAGACATCGAGCTGCAGCGCGATGCCGAAGCGCCGGGCAGCGGCGTCGAGCACCCGCAGGCCCTCTGGCATGACTTCCTTGCCGATGCCGTCGCCGGCGATGACTGCGATGCGGTGGGTGCTCATGTGGCGTGCTCCTTGGTTGGCGATTGTGCCGGCAGCGGCGCGCGCACCACCAGCGCCACTCCCAGCGCGGCCAGCACCAAGCCGGCCAGCACCAGAGCCGTCAGCAACTCGTCGAACAGCCACCAGCCAAGCACAGCGGTGCAAGGAGGCACCAGGTACATCAGGCTGGTGACGCGGGTGGCCGCGCCGCGCTGCACCATCATGTACAGCAGGGAGCTGGCGCCCAGCGTCAGGGCCAGCACTGACCAGGCCATCGCACCCAGAAACGCCGGCGCCGGCCGCACCGGCTCGCTTTCCAGCAAGGCCAGCGGCAGCACCACGGCAAAGGCCGCGGCCAGTTGCACGAAGCTGGCCGTACGCACATCGCAGGCGGCCACGAAGCGCTTCTGGTACAGCGTGGCGGTGGTGATGCAAGCCAGCGCCAGCAGGCACAGCGCCAGGTTCCAGCCGGTCACCTCACCCTGGCCGAGCTTGTCCCACACCACCAGCACCAGGCCCGCCAGCCCCAGCACCAGGCCGAGCCACTGCCGCGCGCTCACCGGCTGCCCCTGGCCGGAGAACGCGATCCACAGCGCGGTCAGCACCGGTTGCAGACCGACGATCAAGGCCGAGGTGCCAGCGCCGATGCCCAGCTTGACGGCGCTCCACACACCGCCCAGATAGCCGGCATGCATCAGCACGCCGACGACCGCCAGGTGCAGCCACTGCCGCCGCCCCTGCGGCCACTGGGCGCGCACCAGCAGCACCCAGATGCCGAAGGCCAGCACCGACAGCGCGAAGCGCCAGGCCAGGAAGCCCATCGGCGGCGCATGCGGCATGCCGTAGCGGGCGACCACGAAGCCGGTGCTCCAGATCAGCACAAAGACGCCCGGCATGAAGACCGCCAGGTCGGCGGCGGCGGAGCCCCTGGGCGTCATCGCGCCTTGGCGCGAATCTCGGGCAGCGCCTTGCGCATGTAGTAGACCATCGACCAGATGGTCAGCAAGCTGGCCAGGTAGATCAGCCCGGTGCCCCACAGGCGGGTGTCGATCACTCCGAACAGAGCGCCGTCGAACAGCAGGAACGGAATCGCCACCATCTGCGTGACCGTCTTCAGCTTGCCGAGCATGCTCACCGCCACGCTGCGCGATGCGCCGATCTGCGCCATCCATTCGCGCAAGGCGGAGATGGCGATCTCGCGCCCGATGATGACGAAGGCCACCAGCGCGTTCACGCGGTCGAGCTGCAGCAGGATGAGCAGTGCCGCGCACACCAGGAACTTGTCGGCCACCGGGTCGAGGAAGGCGCCGAAGGACGAGGTCTGGTTCATGCGCCGCGCCAGCCAGCCGTCGAGCCAGTCGGTCAGCGCCACGACGACGAACAGCACCGTGGCCAGCAGGTTGCGGGTCGGTCCGTCCAGCGGCAGGTAGAAGACGCCGACGACCAGCGGGATGGCGATGATGCGCGCCCAGGTCAGCAGCGTCGGGATGGTGAAGAACATCGAAGCATTGTGCCGCGAGCCGCCCACGCTGCTAGTGGAGCGCGCGGTAGATGGCTTCGGCCAGCTCGCGCGAGATGCCGTCCACCGACGCGAGGTCGTCGACGCCGGCATTCGCCACGCCACGCACTCCGCCGAAGCGCTGCAGCAGCGCCGCCCGCTTCTTCGGCCCGACGCCGGCGATGTCTTCCAGGCGGCTGCGGCCAGTGCGCACACTGGCGCGTCGCGCGCGCATGCCGGTGATGGCGAAGCGGTGCGCCTCGTCGCGGATCTGCGCCACCAGCATCAGCGCCGCCGAATCGTGCCCCAGCGACACCTTGGGCCTGCCGTCGGCGAACACCAGCTCCTCCAGCCCGACCTTGCGGCCCTCGCCCTTTTCCACGCCGACGATCAGCGACAGGTCCAGGCCCAGTTCCTCGAACACCTCGCGCGCCACGCCGACCTGCCCGCGCCCACCGTCGACCAGCACCAGGTCGGGCATGCGCGCCTGGTTGCCGGCGGCCTCGCCGGATTGCAGCGACTCGGACAGCTTCGCATAGCGCCGCGTCAACACCTGGCGCATGGCCGCATAGTCGTCACCGCCGGTCACCGCCGAGATGTTGTAGCGCCGGTAATGGCTGTTCTGCATGCGGTGGTCCTCGTAGACCACGCAGGAAGCCTGCGTTGCCTCGCCCGCGGTGTGGCTGATGTCGAAACACTCGACGCGGAAGCGGGCCGGGTCGGCCAGGTCGATGTCCAGTGCCTCGGCCAGTGCGCGCGTGCGCTCGCGCTGCGAGCCCTCTTCAGCCAGCAGCCGCGCCAGCGCGATGCCCGCGCCCTTGATGGCCATGTCCAGCCAGATGCGCCGCTGCTCGCGCGGAAGGTGCACTGCGCGCACGCGCTGGCCGGCCTGCTGCGCCAGCGCCTCGACCAGGGCCTCGTCGACCGCGTGGCTCAGCACCAGCAACGGCGGCACCGCCTGCCCCAGGTAGTGCTGCGCGATGAAGGCTTCCAGAACCTGCTGTTCGGTGCTGCGCGCACTGGCGGCGGCGTCGCCGTCGTCGGCCAGGGCCATGCCGGCAGCCTCGTCCACATGGGCCGGAAAGCAGGCGCGGTCGCCCAGGTGCCGGCTGCCGCGCACCATGGCCAGATTCACGCAGGCGCGGCCGCCCTGCACGCGCACTGCCAGGATGTCGGCGTCGCGGTCGCTGGCCGACAGGCTACTGGCCTCTACCGACTGCTGATGCAGCACGCGCGACAGCGCGTCGATGCGGTCGCGCCATTCGGCCGCCTTCTCGTAGTCCAGCGCTTCGGCGCAGGCGTTCATGCGCTGCTGCAGTTCGTCGATCACCTGTTGCGGCTCGCCGAGAAGGAAGCGCTCGGTGTTGCGCACGTCCAGCGCATAGTCGGCCTGCGACACCAGGCCGACGCAGGGGCCCGAGCAGCGGCGGATCTGGTACAGCAGGCAGGGCCGCGAGCGGTTGGCGAAGACCGTATCCTCGCAGGTGCGCAGCCGGAACACCTTCTGGATCAGATGGATAGTCTCCTTCACCGCCCAGGCCCCCGGGTAGGGGCCGAAGTAGCGGTGCCTTCGGTCGACGCTGCCGCGGTAGTAGGCCACGCGCGGAAAGCGCGCCGCCTGCGTCGCGGGCTCGGCGCCGGGCTCGCTGGTGATCTTCAGGTAGGGGTAGCTCTTGTCGTCGCGGAACAGGATGTTGAACCTCGGGTTCAGCGTCTTGATCAGGTTGTTCTCGAGCAGCAGCGCCTCGGCCTCGGTCCGCACCACGGTCGTTTCCAGCCGCGCGATGCGCGTCACCATGTGGCCGATGCGCGTGCCGCCATGGTCCTTGTGGAAGTAGCTGGACACGCGCTTCTTCAGGTTGCGCGCCTTGCCGACGTACAGCACCTCGTCACGGGCGTCGAAGTAGCGGTACACGCCGGGCAGGCCGGGCAGCGCCGCCACCTCGGCCAGCAGCCGCTCGCGCTGGGCTTGCGCAGGGTTGTCGGTCGGTTCCATCGGCGCGGATTTTGCGGCCTTCGATAATCGCCCCGATGCACTGGGACCTGTTCTGCCGAGTCATCGACAACTTCGGCGACATCGGCGTGTGCTGGCGGCTGGCCGCCGACCTGGGCGCACGCGGCCAGGCGGTGCGGCTGTGGATCGACGACCCGTCGGCGCTGGCCTGGATGGCCCCCGATGGCGCCCCCGGCGTCGAGCTGCGGCGCTGGAGCGTCGGCAGGCCGCCGGCCGAGCCCGGCGAGGTGGTGATCGAGGCCTTTGGCTGCGATCCGCCGGCAGCTTTCGTCGAGCTCATGGCACGGCGCGCCAGGCCCCCGCTGTGGATCAACCTGGAATACCTCAGTGCCGAGTCCTACGTACGCCGCAACCATGGCCTGCGCTCGCCTCAGCGTAACGGGCTGGACAAGTGGTTCTTCTACCCCGGCTTCGAACCCGGCACCGGCGGGCTGATCCGCGAGCCGGGCCTGATGGCGCAACGCCTCGGCTTCGACGCCCGCGCCTGGCTGCGGTCCCGCGACATCGAGCCCCGCGGCGGCGAGCGCGTCGTCAGCCTGTTCTGCTATCCCGGCGCCCCGGTCGCGCGCCTGCTGCACACGCTGGCCGAGACGCCGACGCTGCTGCTGGCCACGCCCGGCGCGGCCAGCCAGGCGCTGCCTGCGGCCTTGGCCGGGCTGCGCTGCGTCGCCCTGCCCTGGCTCAGCCAGGCCGACTACGACCGCCTGCTCTGGGCTTGCGACCTGAACTTCGTGCGTGGCGAGGATTCCTTCGTGCGCGCCCAATGGGCCGGCGCACCCTTCGTCTGGCAGATCTACCCCCAGCACGACGCCGCCCATGCCGTGAAGCTCGACGCCTTCCTCGGCTTGATGCTGCAGGGTGCCGACCGCGGGCTGGACGCGGCCGTGGGCGCGCTGTGGCGCGCCTGGAACGGCCTGCAGGGCAGCGCGCCGGCGCTGCCGCCCGCCGGGCCGTGGCAGGCGCACGCGCTGCGCTGGCGCGAGCGTCTGCTGGCCCAGGCCGACCTGGGCAGCCAGCTGCTCGGTTTCGTGGCCGAAAGGCGCTAAAATCGTGGGCTTTGTGCGCCGTCAATGGCCTTCTTCTGGGCCGAGCGACCCGCCTGCCGCGGCCCGGCCGGACACGGCACCGAGGGCGCGCCTACAGCCTCTACACGGAATCCGCAATGAAACTCGCTCAGGAAATACGCGCCGGCAACGTCATCATGCAGGGCAAGGACCCGATGGTCGTGCTCAAGACCGAATACAGCCGCGGCGGCCGCAATTCAGCCACGGTGCGCATGAAGCTGAAAAACCTGCTCAACGCTTCGGGCACCGAGGTGGTGTTCAAGGCCGACGACAAGATGGACCAGATCGTGCTGGACAAGAAGGAGTGCACCTACTCCTACTTCGCCGACCCGATGTACGCCTTCATGGACGCCGAATACAACCAGTTCGAGGTCGAGGCCGAGAACATGGGCGACGCCATCCAGTACCTGGAAGACGCGATGCCGGTCGAGGTGGTGTTCTACGAGGGCAAGGCCATCTCGGTGGAACTGCCCACGACGCTGGTGCGCGAGATCACTTACACCGAGCCGGCCGTCAAGGGCGACACCTCGGGCAAGGTGCTGAAGCCGGCGAAGCTGGCCACCGGCCTGGAGATCCAGGTGCCGCTGTTCGTCGAGACCGGCGACAAGATCGAGATCGACACGCGCACCCACGAGTACAAGAAGCGCGTCTGAACGCGAGCTGCAGGGCCGCCGGTCGCATGCCGGGGCGGCGCCCCGCTGCCGGGTGAGCAGCACCCCAGAGGCGTCGCCCGGCGACGTCTTCGACTTCATGGCTGCAGTGCAGGCGCCGTTTCGCATGCAGCCCGGGCTGCGCCGGCTGGCGCCGGGTTCGCGCCAGTTGCATCCCAATGCGCGCGGCAGCCGCCATCTGCTGGAAAAGCTCCAGGCGCTGGGCGGGTCCGCGCCGGCCGGCTTGCAGTGCGCCCCCGGTCACGACCCTGCCCCCGGACTGCACGCGTTGGCCGCGCATGCTGCGGCCGAGCACCCCGAGTCCTTCTCCTGGGACGGCCGCCGCGCCGACGCGCGACTTCTGGGCTGGTCGGTGCGCGACGGCGAACTGCAGCCGCTGTGCGCGGATCCCGCCCCCGTGCCCCAAGTCGGCGCCTGCCTAGCTCAGCTGCCGGCGGCGTGGCGCCTGGCGGGGCTGTTGGCGCTGGCCTTTGCCGAGGACTTCGCGCTGATCGAAAGCCGCAGCGCGCGGATCCCCTGGCTGGCCGTGGCCTTGCCCTCGCATTGGGCGCCGGAGCACAAGGTGGGGCTGCACTTCGCGCAGGTTCATGTACCGGTGGCCGACAACGGGGTGCTGCTGGCCGCCGGCGATGCGCTGGCCCGGCTGGTCGGCACGGCCACGCGCTGGGAGCGTTTCGTCTGGAACGTCACGCCGCGGCCGACGCTGAACGCGCACCCTGCCCTGCCGGCTGCTGCCTGGCGGCCGGCAGCCGCCGACGCCGTGGCCGCTCAGGCCTGGTGGCGCACCGAACGCCAGACCTTCATCCCCGTGCCCGATGCCGGCCTTGCGGTATTCACCATCCTGGTCGACACCCAGCCGCTGGCGCAGGCCATCGACAGCCCGGCCAAGGCGCAGCGGCTGCACGATGCCATTGCCTCGATGAGCCCGGCCGTGCTCGACTACCGCATCCTCGGCGGCGTGCGCGACGCGCTGCTCGACGGGCTGGCGCGCCGGGCGGCCGCGCCCTGAACCCGGCCCCCCGGCGC
>JBEIHU010000102.1:0-13870 GCA_040381175.1 Burkholderiaceae bacterium | reverse complement strand
TCCGTCCGATGAAGGACGGCGTGATCGCCGATTTCACCGTCACCGAGCAGATGCTCAAGCAGTTCATCAAGATGGTGCACCCGCGCTCGATGATGCGGCCCAGCCCGCGCATCATCATCTGCGTGCCCTGCGGCTCGACGCAGGTCGAGCGCCGCGCGATCCGCGAGTCGGCGCTCGGCGCCGGGGCCTCCGACGTCTACCTGATCGAAGAGCCGATGGCCGCGGCCATCGGCGCCGGACTGCCGGTGAGCGAGGCCTCGGGCTCGATGGTCGTCGACATCGGCGGCGGCACCACCGAGGTCGGCGTCATCTCGCTCGGCGGCATGGTCTACAAGGGCAGCATCCGCGTCGGCGGGGACAAGTTCGACGAGTCGATCATCAACTACATCCGCCGCAACTACGGCATGCTGATTGGCGAGCCCACCGCCGAGCTCGTCAAGAAGAGCATCGGCTCGGCCTTCCCCGGCTCCGAGGTGCGCGAGATCGAGGTCAAGGGCCGCAACCTGTCCGAAGGCGTGCCGCGCAGCTTCACCATCAGCAGCAATGAGATCCTCGAGGCGCTGACCGACCCGCTGAACCAGATGGTCAGCGCGGTGAAGAACGCGCTCGAGCAGACGCCGCCGGAGCTGGGCGCCGACATCGCCGAGCGCGGCATGATGCTCACTGGCGGCGGCGCGCTGCTGCGCGACCTGGACCGGCTGCTGGCCGAAGAGACCGGCCTGCCGGTGCTGGTGGCCGAAGACCCGCTGACCTGCGTGGTGCGAGGCTGTGGCATGGCGCTGGAGCGCATGGACCGTCTGGGCGGCATCTTCACCTCCGAGTGAGGCGCAGCCCCCTGTAGTCGTCCCAAGCGCGGCCGCCATGTCGCTAGGCACCTTCGACCGCACGCCGCCGCCGTTTTTCCGACAGGGCCCGTCGGCCCTGACGAAGCTGGCGTTCTTCTCGGCGCTCGCGTTGTTCCTGATGGTGGCCGACACGCGCTTCGAGTTCGCCAAGCCGCTGCGCGCCGCCGTGGCCACCGCGCTGCTGCCGGTGCAGCGCGTGCTGGACGTGCCGGTGCGGCTGTGGCAGGGCGGCGCCGACTACCTGCGCGGCCTGAACGGCGCACTGGCCAGCGAGAAGGCCGCGCGGGCGCAGCTGGCGCAGCAGGCCGAGAAGGCCGCCCGCGCCGACCGTCTGGAGCGAGAGAACGCGCGATTGCGCTCCTTGCTCGAGCTGCGGCCGATGCTGCAGGTGCGCAGCCTCGCCGCCGAGGTGCTGTACGAGGCGGCCGATCCGTTCTCGCGCAAGCTGTTCATCGACCGCGGCGCCACGCAGGGCGTGGTGCTCGGCGCGCCGGTGATCGGCCCCGAAGGCGTGCTCGGCCAGGTGACGCGGGTCTTCCCGCTGAGCTCGCAGGTGACGCTGCTGGTCGACAAGGACGCGGCCATCCCGGTGCTTAACGCGCGCACGCAGGCGCGCAGCGCCGCCTTCGGCGGCGCCGGCGGCGATGCGATGGAGCTGCGCTACATGGCGGCCAACGCCGACGTGAGGGTGGGCGACGAGCTCATGACCAGCGGGGTGGACGGCATCTACCCGCCGGGCCTGTCGGTGGCCCGGGTGCTGGCCGTGGAGCGGCGCGCCGAGTCCGGCTTCGCGCGCATCCTGCTGGCGCCCAGCGCCACTGCCGACGGTGTCAGGCATGTGCTCGTGCTCGAACCGCTGGCGCAGCAATTGCCGCCGCGCGAGCCGGCGGCGAGCCTTTCAGAGCGCCCCGGTCCGGCGGCCAGCGGGGCGCGCCGGTGAAGCCGTCGTGGTCTGACGCGCGGGGTGGCGCATGATCATGCGCCCCGGCTCCGACCAGCTGCTGCTGCCGGTCAATCCTTTCTTCATCGCGCTGACGCTGCTGCTGGCGCTGGGCATCAACCTGCTGCCGCTGGGCCGCCATCCGGCGCAGCCGGACATGCTGGCGCTGGTGTTGGTGTTCTGGAACGTGCACCAGCCGCGCCGCGTCGGCGTCGGCGTTGCCTTCCTCTTCGGCCTGCTGATGGACGTGCACGAGGGTGCGCTGCTCGGCCAGCACGCATTGGCCTACACGTTGCTGAGTTATGGCGCGATCAGCGCGCACCGCCGACTGCTGTGGTTCAGCCTGGCCGAGCAGGCGGTGCAGGTGCTGCCGTTGTTCCTGGCCGCGCACCTGGTGTCACTGGTCGTGCGCATGCTGGCCGGCGGCATGTTCCCGGGCTGGGAACTGCTGTTCGCACCGCTGCTCGAGGCCCTGCTGTGGCCAGTAATTACCGCCTTGCTGCTGGCGCCGCAGCGCCGGCCGCCCGATCCGGACCAAAATCGACCGTTATGAGCACCCCCCCGAAGCGCCTGCGGCGCTCCCCCCCGGGGAGGCGCAACCAGCGGCCCGGCAAAGCCGGTTCCGCGGTTGCCGCTCGATGGCAGGTGCCGACCCATCGCGATCTCGATTTGCCCGCCTTCGCCCCATGTCCGAGCTGAAGAATCTCGAGAACGAGCTGGATCGCTTCCGGCTGCGGCTGCTCGCGGCCGGGGCCTTCGTGCTTCTGGCCTTCTCGCTGCTGGGCGCGCGACTGACCTACCTGCAGGTGGTCCGCTACGACGACCTGTCGGCGCAGGCCGAGACCAACCGCACCGCGGTACTGCCGATCGTACCCAACCGCGGCCGCATCCTCGACCGCAACGGCGAGGTGCTGGCCACCAATTACTCGGCCTACACGCTGGAGATAACGCCGTCCAAGGTCGAGGACCTGGCGGCCACCATCGACGGCCTGGCCGGCGTCGTGGAGATCGCCGCGCGCGACCGGCGCCGCTTCAACCGGCTGCTGGAAGAGGGCAAGAGCTTCGATTCGCTGCCGATCCGCACCAAGCTCAGCGACGAGGAGGTGGCCCGCTTCATGGCGCAGCGCTTCCGTTTCCCGGGCGTGGACGTCAAGGCGCGGCTGTTCCGCCACTATCCGCTGGGCGAAACCGGCAGCCACCTGCTGGGCTACATCGGCCGCATCAACCAGGCCGAAAAGCTGAAGATGGAAGACTGGCCCGACGAGCAGCTGGCCAACTACAAAGGCACCGAATACATCGGCAAGCTCGGCTTGGAGCAGAGCTACGAGGCCGAGCTGCACGGCCAGACTGGTTTCGAGCGTGTCGAGACCAGCGCCGGTGGCCGCGCCATCCGCCGCCTGAGCAGCCATGCGCCGACGCCGGGCAACACGCTGGTGCTGTCCATCGACATCCGCCTGCAGGCAATGGTGGAGGATCTGTTCGGCGAGCGCCGCGGGGCGCTGGTGGCCATCGACCCGCGCAACGGCGAGGTGCTGGCTTTCGTCAGCAAGCCCACCTTCGACCCCAACCTGTTCGTCGATGGCATCGACGTGGAAAGCTGGCGCGAGCTCAACGGCTCGATCGACAAGCCGCTTCTCAACCGCGCCATGCGCGGCACCTACCCTCCGGGCTCGACCTACAAGCCCTTCATGGCGCTGGCCGCGCTGGACAGCGGCAAGCGCGCGGCCGGCACCATCATCCAGGACAACGCCAGCTTCGCCTTCGGCAACCATGTCTTCCGCAGCCATGGCGATCGGGGCCTGGGGCCGGTGGACATGGTCCGCTCGATCGTCAAGTCGAGCAACGTCTACTACTACTCGCTGGCCAACGAGATGGGCGTGGACCTGATGTTCGAGCAGATGTCGCCGCTGGGCTTCGGCCGAAAGACCGGCATCGATCTGGAGGGCGAGTCCAGCGGCGTGCTGCCCTCCACCGAATGGAAGCGTCGCTACTACAAGCGGCCGGAGCAGCAGCGCTGGTATGCGGGCGAGACCATCTCGCTGGGCATCGGCCAGGGCTACAACGCCTTCACGCCGCTGCAGCTGGCCAGTGCCACGGCCACGCTGGTGTCTGGCGGCCAGCGCTTCAAGCCGCGGCTGGTGCGCGAGATCGAGGACGTGGTCTCGCACGACAAGCGCCGGGTCGCCAGCGAGGCGCTCGAGCCGCTGCCCTACAAGCCCGAGCACATCGAGCTGTTGCTGCGCGCGCTGCATGGCGTGACGCAGGAGGGCACATCGACCCGGGTCTTCGCCGGTGCGCCCTACAAGAGCGGCGGCAAGACCGGTACCGCGCAGGCCGTGGGCGTGAAGGCCAACCAGAAGTACGACGCCTCGAAGCTCGAAGAGCACAAGCGCGACCATTCGCTATACATCGCCGCGGCACCGCTGCCCGACCCGACCGTGGCGCTGGCCGTGATCGTCGAAAACGCCGGCTTCGGAGCGGCCGCCGCCGCCCCGATCGCGCGCCGCGTGTTCGACTTCGTGCTGCTCGGCCAGTACCCCAGCGAGGAGGACATCGCCGCAACGCGCAAGGGTCAGTCGTCCGCGCCGATCGGCGCGCCGCGCCGCGCTGCCGACGTGCCCCTGCCGGGGCAGCCCGTGCCTACGGTCGGGCTGGCCGGTGCGGCCGCGCCCGGCGCCGCCGGGCCCTCGACAGCGCTGCGCCTGGCGCAAAGGACCGCGCCATGAGCGCGCCGGGTCATTGAATGAGCGCGGTCATCCAGCGGCCCTCGCCATGGCAGCGCCTGAAGCCGGTGTTCGTCGGCTACGACCTTTGGCTGGCGGTGGCCATCGGCTGCCTGGCGGCGCTGGGGCTCGTGTCGATGTATTCCGCCGGCTTCGACCACGGCACGCGCTTCGTCGACCATGGCCGGAACATGCTGATCGCGCTGGGAGTTCTGCTCGTCGCCTCGCAGGTGCCGCCGCAGCGCCTGCAGACCCTGGCCGTTCCGTTGTACGTCGTCGGCTTGGTGCTGCTCATCCTCGTCGAGATGCCGGGCATCGGCATCACCAAGAAGGGCGCCACGCGCTGGCTCGATGTCGGCATGGTGATCCAGCCCAGCGAGATCATGAAGATCGCCATGCCCCTGATGCTGGCCTGGTGGTTCCAGCGCCGCGAAGGCCAGCTGCGTGTGGCCGACTTCCTGGTGGCCGGCGCGCTGCTGCTGGTGCCGGTGGGGCTCATCATGAAACAGCCCGACCTGGGGACCTCGCTGCTGGTGCTGGCCGCCGGGCTGTACGTGATCTTCTTCGCCGGGCTGTCGTGGAAGCTGATCCTTCCGTTGCTGGTGCTGGGCGCTCTGGCCATCGGCGCCATCGTGCTCGCCGGCGATGCCCTTTGCGCCGAGGGTGTGCGCTGGGTGGTGCTGCACGAGTACCAGCAGCACCGCGTGTGCACGCTGCTCGACCCCACGAAGGACCCGCTGGGCAAGGGCTTCCACATCATCCAGGGCATGATCGCCATCGGCTCCGGCGGCCTCGGCGGCAAGGGCTTCATGCAAGGCACGCAGACCCACCTGGAGTTCATCCCCGAGCGCACCACCGACTTCATCTTCGCCGCCTTCGCCGAAGAGTTCGGCCTGGCTGGCGTGTTGACGCTGCTGGCCGCCTTCACCTTCCTTCTTCTTCGCGGGCTGTGGATCGCCTCCGAGGCTCCGACGGTGTTCGCCCGGCTGCTGGCGGGCGCGATCACGCTGAGCTTCTTCACCTACGCCTTCGTCAACATGGGCATGGTCAGCGGCATCCTTCCTGTGGTGGGTGTGCCGCTGCCTTTCATCAGCTATGGCGGCACCGCCATGGTGACGCTGGGGCTGGGGCTGGGCATCCTGATGTCCATCGCCAAGAGCCGGCGGCTGATGCAAAGTTGACCAGCCCCCAAGCGACTTGCGCTGCCCTCCCCGCGAGAGGGGCAGCGCCAGCGGCCCGGCGGAGCCGGCTCCGCGGCGGTTGCTCCAGGGTCGGCGGTCGTGCCATTTGGAGTGTCTCTATGGAACAGGTCGGCATCGTCGGCATCGGCAACATGGGCCTGGGCATGGCGCTGCGCCTGCTCGGCCGCGGCCATTCGGTGGGCGTGCGCGATCTGGTGGCCGAGCGCGAGCGGCTTGCACGCGAGCACGGCGCATCGGTGTATGCCGACACCGCCGCGGCAGCCCAGGGCCGCGAGCTGCTGATCGTTGCCGTGGTCGACGCCGCGCAGACCGACGCGGTGCTGTTCGGCGAGCGCGGCGCGGTCCACGGCCTGGCGCCGGGTTCGAGCGTGCTGCTGTGCCCGACGCTGGCGCCGCAGACCGTGGAGCGTTGCGCCGACCGCCTGGCCGAGCGCGGGATCCACTGCATCGATGCGCCCATGTCGGGCGGCCCGCTGCGCGCCCGCGACGGCACGATGAGCCTGATGGTGGCCTGTGCCGATGCCGCCTTCGAGCGCTGGCAGGGCCTGTTGCAGGACCTGTCGTCGAGGCTGTTCCGCATCGGCACCCGGCCTGGCGATGGCGCCCGCACCAAGCTGGTCAACAACCTGCTGGCGGCCATCAACCTGGCCGGCGCGGCCGAGGCACTGGCGCTGGCGCAGCGGCTCGGCCTGGACCCCGCGGCCACGCTGGCGGTGATCGAAGCGTCCAGTGGCCAGAGCTGGATCGGCAGCGACCGCCTGCGCCGTGCCCTGGCGGCCGACCCGGCGGTGCATGCGCACGTGTCGCTGCTGGCCAAGGACTCGCGCCTGGCCCTGGGCATGGCGGGTGACGCCGGGCTCAGGCCGCGGATGGGTGCCACGGCCGCGGCGTTGTTTGCCGAAGCCTGTGCCGGCGGGCTGGCCGACCAGGACGACGCGTCGATGTGGCGCTGGCTGGCCGAAGCCGGACGGCGGCCGGACTGAAGGCTCAGCCGGTGCGGCCGTGCCGTACCGGGAGGCGCACGGTGACCAGCGTGCCGGGCCCCGTGCCGGCGGCCATGGCGACGGAGCGCGCCACAGCGTCGGCGACGGAGATCTCGGCACCATGCTGCTCGGCCACCTCGCGCACGATCGCCAGCCCCAGGCCGCTGCCTTCGACAACGGTGTCCGCGGGCCGGTAGAAGGGCTGGAACACCAATTCACGCTCGGCCTCGGCAATGCCGGGGCCGTTGTCCTCGACCTGCAGCACCACCACCTGGCCGAAGGGGTCGGCCAGGACGCGCGCCGTCACCGTGCCGCCGGCAGGGGTGTACTGCAGCGCGTTGTCCACCAGGTTGCGAACCATCTCGCGCACCAGCACGGGCTGGCCGTGCAGCTGCGCCCCGGCTTCGCCCTCGGGGCCCTCGAAGCCCAGGTCGATGCGCTTGTCCATGGCCTTGGGCACGAAGTCGCGCACCGTTTCCATGACGATGGCGGCCAGGTTGAAGTCCTGCTTGCGCAGCGCCTGCTCGCGGTCTTCGGCGCGCGCCATCGCCAGCAGCTGGTTCACCATGTTCGCCGCCCGCTGGCTCGATATGGCGATGTGCTCCAGCGATTTCTTCAGCGAGCCGGCGTCGCTGGCGCCGGCATCGATCTCGCGCCCGGCCAGCTCGGCCTGCATGCGCAGGCCGGCCAGCGGCGTCTTGAGCTGGTGTGCGGCATCGGCCAGGAACTGCTTTTGCGTGCGGATCGACTGGTCCAGCCGGCCGAGCAGGTCGTTGATGGCACGCACCAGCGGGGCCACCTCGTCGGGCACGTCGCGCTCGTCGATCGGGCTCAGGTCGGAACTCTCGCGCTTGCGGATGCGCTGCTGCAGCCGGTTCAATGGCTTGATGCCGCGCGACAGGGCAAACCACACCAGCACCACCGCCAGCGGCAGGATCACGAACTGCGGCAGGATCACGCCCTTGATGATCTCGTTGGCCAGGCGCGAGCGCCGTCCCAGTGTCTCGGCCACCTGCACCAGCATCGGCTGGCCGCCATCGGCGCCAGGCAATGGCACCCACATGTAGGCCACCCGCACGGCGTCGTCGCGCATCGTCTCGTCGCGAAACTGCAGCTCACCGAGCCTGCCGACGGCCTCGTCGGGCACCGGCAGGCCCTTGTCGCCGGCGACGAACTCGCCGCGCGCGCCCAGCACCTGGAAATACACGCTGTCGGCATCGTCGGAGCGCAGCAACTCGGCGGCCATCGCCGGCATGCCCAGGCGGACCTTGGGCGGAGCGTCGCCGCGTGCCATGTCGGCGCTGGCTTCCTGGGCGATGGCCCGCGCCACCAGCCCCAGATCGCGGTCGTAGGGCCGGTCGGCGATGCCCTGCGCGACCAGGTAGGTCAGGAAGATGCTCATCGGCCACAGCAGCAGCAGCGGCGCGAGCATCCAGTCGAGGATCTCGCCGAACAGCGAATGCTGTTGCGCAGGGCGGCTCACGGCTGCGCCCGGCCAACGCAGCGCGGCTGGCGCTTCAAGCGGATATCTTCTCCAGGCAATAGCCCAGACCACGCACCGTGGCGATGCGGATCGGCCCCTGCTCGATCTTCTTGCGCAGGCGGTGGATGTAGACCTCGATGGCGTTGTTGCTGACCTCTTCGCCCCATTCGCACAGGCGCTCGACCAGCTGGTCTTTGCTGACCAGTCGGCCGACGCGCTGCAGCAGCACCTCCAGCAGCGAAAGCTCGCTGGCCGACAGCTCGATCATCTGGTCGTTGATGTAGGCCACGCGGCCGGTGGCGTCGAAGCTCAGCGGCCCATGCTTGATGATGGTGGCGGCGCTGCCCAGCCCGCGCCGGGTGAGGGCTCGCACGCGCGCCTCCAACTCCTGCAGCGAGAAGGGCTTGGCCATGTAGTCGTCGGCGCCCAGGTCCAGGCCCTTGACGCGCTGCTCCACGCTGTCGGCCGCGGTCAGGATCAGCACCGGCACCGACGAGCCGCGCGCGCGCATCCTGCGCAGCACGTCCAGGCCGTGCATCTTGGGCAGGCCCAAATCGAGGATGACGCAGTCGAACTCGTGGTCGGCCAGTGCGGCATCGGTTTCGGTGCCGCTGCTCACCTGGTCGGCCGCATAGCCGGCCGCGCGCAGCGAGCGCAGCAGTCCGTCGGCCAGCACCTGGTCGTCTTCCGCGATAAGGATGCGCATGCCTTTGTCTCCTTGTCTTGGGCCGGCGATGCATGCCGCGACGGATTCTAGGCAGGCGCTGTCGCCTGCGAGACTGATTTATGTCAATCGCGCCGGGCCCCTAGAAACATACTGTACAAACATCCAGTTTGTGTCCATAATTGGCCGTATCGAAGGAGAAGCGCGATGGATGCACCCGTGAAGGCATTGAACACCGAAAAGGCCAAGGCCCTGCAGGCTGCTCTGGCACAGATCGAAAAGCAGTTCGGCAAGGGCTCGATCATGCGCCTGGGCGACGGCGAAGTCATCGCCGACATCCAGGTGGTGTCCACCGGCTCGCTCGGCCTGGACATCGCTCTTGGCGTCGGCGGGCTGCCGCGCGGCCGGGTGATCGAGATCTACGGTCCGGAATCGTCCGGCAAGACCACGCTGACGCTGCAGGTCGTTGCCGAGATGCAAAAGCTCGGCGGCGTGTGCGCCTTCATCGATGCCGAGCATGCGCTCGACACCCAGTACGCACAAAAACTCGGGGTCGACCTGCAGAATCTGCTGATCAGCCAGCCCGACACTGGCGAGCAGGCGCTGGAAATCGTCGACGCGCTGGTGCGCTCCGGCTCGGTGGACCTGATCGTCGTCGACTCGGTGGCCGCGCTCACGCCCAAGGCCGAGCTCGAGGGCGAAATGGGCGATTCATTGCCCGGCCTGCAGGCACGGTTGATGAGCCAGGCGCTGCGCAAGCTCACCGCCACCATCAACAAGACCAACACCATGGTCATCTTCATCAACCAGATCCGCATGAAGATTGGGGTGATGTTCGGCAACCCCGAAACCACTACCGGCGGCAACGCGCTCAAGTTCTACGCCTCGGTGCGCCTGGACATCCGCCGTACCGGCAGCATCAAGAAGGGCGACGAGGTCATCGGCAGCGAGACCAAGGTCAAGATCGTCAAGAACAAGGTCGCGCCGCCGTTCAAGACGGCCGAGTTCGACATCCTCTACGGAGAAGGCATCAGCCGCGAGGGCGAGATCATCGACATGGGTGTCGAGGCGCGCATCCTCGACAAGTCGGGTGCCTGGTACGCCTACAACGGCGAAAAGATCGGCCAGGGCAAGGACAACGCCCGCGAGTTTCTGCGCGAGAACGGCGACCTGGCGGTCGAGATCGAGAACAAGGTGCGCGAAGCCATGGGCGTGCCCCTGGTGCCCGTGGACAAGCCAGCCGGCTGAGCGGCGCCGCCATGAAGCGGCCTGAGCCCAGCCTGCAGGCGCGAGCCCTGGGCTGGCTGGCCCAGCGCGAACACAGCCGCAGCGAGCTGCGCCGAAAGCTGCTGCGCGTGGCGCTGCAGCCGCCGGCCGGCGGCGATGAGGCGGCCGATGCCGACGTGTCCAACGACGCGGCAGCGCAGGTCGACCGGCTGCTTGCCCAACTTCAGGTCAAGGGCCTGCTCAGCGAGGAGCGCTTCGTCGAAGGCCGCGTTCGCGTGCGCGCACCCGGTCTGGGCACCCGGCGCATCCAGCAGGAGCTGGCCCGCCATGGCCTGAGGCTGTCGGCCCAGCCCCTGCAGCAGTTGCGAGACAGCGAGTTCGAACGCGCCACCCAGCTGTGGCGCCGCCGGTTCGGCATGCCGGCGCAGGACCCGCGTGAACGCGCGCGGCAGATGCGCTTCCTCGCCGGTCGTGGCTTTTCCGGCGAGGTGATCCGCCAGGTGCTGGCCTCCGCCGCCGTGCCGCAGGACGACGACTCCCTCGGCGGCTAGCTGCGCTTTTCCGCGCAGGCTGCGTGCTAAAGTGCGCGCGCCCTCCAACCGGGCAGCCGCCCGCGGCGGCGCGCCGCAGGCCCGATCCTGCCACCGCGACGCCATCGCCAGGCGCTGCAGATTCAGGATGCTGCAAGGCGGGTCATCGATCATCGTCCGCCACGCCAGCGACCACGCCACTCCCCCAGCGCGAGCCCACCCATGAAGATCCATGAATACCAAGGCAAGGAAATCCTTCGCAACTTCGGCGTGCCGGTGCCGCGCGGCTACCCGGCGTTCACCGTGCTCGAGGCCGCCGAAGCGGCGCAGAAGCTCGGCGGCGCCGTCTGGGTGGTCAAGGCGCAGATTCATGCCGGTGGCCGCGGCAAGGGCGGCGGCGTCAAGCTGGCGCGCTCGCTGGACGAGGTCAAGCAGCTTTCGGGACAGATCCTGGGAATGCAGCTGGTCACCCACCAGACCGGGCCCGGGGGCCAGAAGGTGCGCCGCCTGCTGATCGAAGAAGGTGCCGACATCAAGCACGAGTACTACGTGGCCGCGCTCACCGACCGTGCCACGCAGAAGGTGGCCATGATGGCCAGCAGCGAAGGCGGCATGGACATCGAGGCGGTGGCCCACGACACTCCCGAGAAGATCCTCAAGGTCTTCGTCGACCCTCTGGTCGGCCTGACCGACGCGCAGGCGCAGCAGCTGGCCGCCGGCATCGGCATCCCTGCCGCCAGCCAGCCGCAGGCGGTGGACGTGTTGAAGAGGCTCTACACCTGCTACATGGATACCGACGCCAGCCTGGCCGAAATCAACCCGTTGATCCTCGAAGGCAGCGGCAACATCAAGGCGTTGGACGCGAAGTTCAATTTCGACAGCAATGCGCTGTATCGCCACCCCGAGATCGTTGCCTGCCGCGACCTGGACGAGGAAGACCCGGCCGAGATCGAAGCCAGCAAGTTCGATCTCAGCTACATCAGCCTGGACGGCAACATCGGCTGCCTGGTCAATGGAGCAGGCCTTGCGATGGCCACCATGGACACGATCAAGCTGTTCGGCGGCGAACCGGCCAACTTTCTTGACGTCGGCGGTGGAGCCACAGCCGAGAAGGTCACCGAGGCCTTCAAGATCATGCTGGCCAACAAGTCGGTCAAGGGCATCTTGGTCAACATCTTCGGCGGCATCATGAAGTGCGACACCATCGCCGAAGGCGTCATCGCCGCGTGCAAGGCGGTCAACCTGTCCGTGCCGCTGGTGGTGCGCATGAAGGGCACGAACGAAGACCAGGGCAAGAAGATGCTCAAGGACAGCGGCCTGCCCATCATCAGCGCCGACACCATGGCCGAAGCCGCGACGAAGATCGTCGCCGCTGTCAAGTAAGCCCGAGGACACACGCAATGAGCATCCTGATCAGCAAGGACACCAAGGTCATCACCCAGGGAATCACCGGCAAGACCGGCCAATTCCACACGCGCATGTGCCGCGACTATGCCAACGGCAGGAATTGCTTCGTGGCCGGCGTCAACCCGAAGAAGGCCGGCGAAGCCTTCGAAGGCATCCCCATCTACGCCAGCGTCAAGGACGCCAAGGCGCAGACTGGCGCCACGGTCAGCGTGATCTACGTGCCGCCGCCGGGTGCCGCCGCCGCCATCTGGGAGGCGGTGGAAGCCGACCTTGACCTGGCGATCTGCATCACCGAAGGCATCCCGATCCGCGACATGCTCGAAGTGCGCAACCGCATGAAGGCCAAGGAGGCCGCCGGCGGCAAGAAGACGCTGCTGCTCGGTCCCAATTGCCCAGGCACGATCACGCCTGAGGAAATCAAGATCGGCATCATGCCGGGCCACATCCACAAGAAGGGCCGCATAGGCGTCGTCAGCCGCTCCGGCACGCTCACTTATGAGGCTGTGGCGCAACTCAGCGAGATCGGCATTGGCCAGAGCAGCGCGGTGGGCATCGGCGGCGACCCGATCAACGGCCTGAAGCATATCGACGTGATGCGCCTGTTCAACGACGATCCGGACACCGACGCGGTGATCATGATCGGCGAGATTGGCGGCCCCGACGAGGCCGAGGCCGCACGCTGGTGCAAGGCCCACATGAAGAAGCCCATCGTCGGTTTCATCGCCGGCGTCACCGCGCCGGCTGGCAAGCGAATGGGCCATGCCGGCGCGCTGATCAGTGGCGGTGCCGACACTGCCGAGGCCAAGCTGGCCGTGATGGAGGAATGCGGGTTCATCGTCACGCGCAACCCGTCGGAGATGGGCAAGTTGCTGAAGAAGGCGATCGGCGCCTGAACAGGACGCTTGTCGCCGCCAACTATCAACGCCATCCCGCGCCGCCCCTGCCGGGGTGCATGCTAAGTTCGGCCATACAGCCCCAGCCCGCACCCGGCGGGTGAAGGGCTGCGCTTCCGTCATCGTCACCACCCGCAGCCGCCCGCCTGCGCCGCAGGCGGTCAGTCCATTTGCATGCCAGTCCGCGATGCGCCCGCGCTCGGGCCTTACCAACTCGTACGTCTGCTGGGCCGCGGCTCGATGGGCATGGTCCATCTGGCCGTGGACAGCCGCAACCAGCAGCCCGTGGCGCTCAAGGTGCTGAGCCTGGGGCAGCAGATGTCGTCGGACGAACATGCGCAGGCGCGCCAGCGCTTCCTGGGCGAGGCCCAGGCTGCGAGGCGTTTGTCGCACCCAGACATCGTCACCGTCCACGACACCGGCGAGCAGGACGGCACCGCCTGGCTGGCGATGGAAGTGCTGCCGGGCTGCGAGCTGGGCCGCTACACGCAGCCGCCCAGGCTGCTGCCCGAGGCCGTCGTGCTGCGCCTCGTGGCGCGGCTCGCGCGGGCGCTGGCCCATGCGCATGCGTCGGGCGTGGTGCACCGCGACATCAAGCCCGGCAACGCCATGTTCGACTTGCCCACAGGGCGCGTCAAGCTCACCGACTTCGGCATCGCCGGCCTCGCCGACATGAGCCGCACCCGCACTGGCGTCGTGCTCGGCACGCCGCAGTACATGGCGCCGGAGCAGCTGGCCGGCGCGGCAGCCGATGCCCGCAGCGACCTGTACTCGCTGGGCGTTCTGCTGTTCCAGCTGCTCACCGGCCGGCTGCCGCACGAACATGACTCGCTGGGCGAGCTGCTCCGTGCGGTGGCGCGCGACCCCGCTCCGGACCTGCGCAGCCTGCGCCCGGACCTGCCGGCGCCGCTTGCCGCCGCGGTGGCACGGGCGCTGCACAAGCAGCCGGCGCAGCGCCAGGCCGGTGCCGCGC
>JBEIHU010000101.1:0-13922 GCA_040381175.1 Burkholderiaceae bacterium | reverse complement strand
GCGAAGTCGCCAGGATCTTTGCCTTGGTGTTGCCGGTCTTGATGCCCAGGTCCTCCAGGCTCACCGCCAGCGCCAGGAACTCGCCCAGCGAATCCCAGCGCAAGTGGTTTTCTTCGACCAGTTGCTGCACGTGCTTGGGCGCCGAGCCGCCGGCGCCGGTCTCGTACATGCCGCCGCCGGCCATCAGCGGCACGATCGACAGCATCTTGGCGCTGGTGCCCAGCTCCATGATCGGGAACAGGTCGGTCAGGTAGTCGCGCAGGATGTTGCCGGTGACGCTGATCGTGTCCAGCCCGCGGATCACGCGCTCCAGCGTGTAGCGCATCGCGCGAACCTGGCTCATGATCTGGATGTCCAGGCCTTCGGTGTCGTGGTCCTTCAGGTAGAGCTTGACCTTCTTGATGACCTCGTTCTCGTGCGGGCGGTACGGGTCCAGCCAGAACACCGCCGGCATGCCCGAGTTGCGCGACCGCGTGACGGCCAGCTTGACCCAGTCCCGGATGGCCGCATCCTTGACCTGGCACATGCGCCAGATGTCGCCCTTTTCGACCTGCTGCGACAGCAGCACTTCGCCTGTTGCGATGTCGACGATGTTGGCCGTGCCGTCCTCGCTGACTTCGAAGGTCTTGTCGTGCGAGCCATATTCCTCGGCCTGCTGCGCCATCAGGCCCACATTGGGCACCGTGCCCATGGTCTTGGGGTCGAAGGCGCCGTGCCACTTGCAGAAGTTGATCATCTCCTGATAGATGCGGGCGAAGGTGCTCTCCGGCATGACCGCCTTCACGTCCTTCAGCCGGCCGTCGGCACCCCACATCTTGCCGCCGTTGCGGATCATTGCCGGCATCGAGGCGTCGACGATGATGTCGTTGGGCGAGTGGAAGTTGGTGATGCCCTTGGCCGAATCGACCATGGCCAGCTCGGGGCGGTGCTCATGGCAGGCATGCAGGTCGCGCTTGATCTCGTCCTGCTTGCTCTGCGGCAGCGCAGTGATCTTGTTGTACATGTCGACCATGCCGTTGTTCACGTTGATGCCCAGCTCGTCGAACAGCTTGCCGTGTTTCTCGAAGGCGTCGCGGTAGAAGATGCGCACGCAATGGCCGAAAACGATGGGGTGCGAGACCTTCATCATCGTGGCCTTGACATGCAGCGAGAACATCACGCCGGTCTTGTGCGCGTCTTCGATCTCGCGCTCGTAGAACTCGACCAGCGCCTTCTTGCTCATGAACATCGAGTCGATGATCTCGCCGTCCTTCAGCGCCACCTTGGGCTTGAGCACCAGCGTCTGGCCGCTCCTGGTGAGCAGCTCCATGCGCACGTCGCGCGCCTTGTCGAGCGTCATCGACTTCTCGCCATGGTAGAAGTCGCCGCCATGCATGTGCGAGACATGCGAGCGCGACGCCTGGCTCCAGGCAGCCATGCTGTGCGGGTTCTTGCGGGCGTATTCCTTCACCGCCTTGGGTGCGCGGCGGTCGGAGTTGCCCTCGCGCAGCACGGGGTTCACCGCGCTGCCGATGCACTTGTTGTAGCGCGCGCGGATGTCCTTTTCCGCGTCGGTCTTCGGGTTGTCGGGGAAGTCGGGGATGTTGTAGCCCTTGGCCTGCAGTTCCTTGATGGCCGCCACCAGCTGCGCCACCGAGGCGCTGATGTTGGGCAGCTTGATGATGTTGGCCTCGGGTTCCAGAGTCTTCTTGCCCAGTGCCGCCAGCGTGTCGGGCACGCGTTGCTCTGGCGTCAGGTAATCGGGGAAGTTGCCCAGGATGCGCGCGGCCACAGAGATGTCGCTCGTGTCGACGACGATGCCCGCTGGTTTGGCAAAGGTGCGGATCACCGGCAGGAAGGCGCTGGTGGCCAGCGCCGGCGCCTCGTCGGTCAGCGTGTAGATGATGGTCGGTTCTTTGCTCACGTTGTCTCTCCAGTGCGTGATCGGACGTCGTGCGCAATGCCACCCGGCGCTTGCGCACATGATCGCAATGTAAGGGACGATGGCGGTGCCGCCTGTCGTCGACCTGACGCGCCGGATGGCAAGGGCCCTCCGGGTGCGCCGGAGGCTGACAAGTCGGCCTGGTCAAGCTTGCCTGAGGGAAAATAGCCTTGTATCGACCATCGGGACACAGCACGGGTCCATCGGAGACAAGCTCATGTACCAACATATCAAGTTGCCCGCAGCCGGGCAGAAGATCGCGGTCAACGCCGATTACTCGTTGAACGTGCCCGACCAGCCGATCATTCCGTACATCGAGGGCGACGGCACGGGCTTCGACATCACGCCAGTGATGCTGAAGGTGGTGGACGCGGCCGTTGCCAAGAGCTACGGCGGCAAGCGCAGGATCCACTGGATGGAGGTCTACGCCGGCGAGAAGAGCACCAAGGTCTACGGCCCGGATGTCTGGCTGCCCGAGGAGACGCTGGCCGCCGTCAAGGAGTACGTGGTGTCGATCAAGGGGCCGCTGACCACTCCGGTGGGCGGCGGCATCCGCAGCCTGAACGTGGCGCTGCGTCAGGAGCTCGACCTTTACGTCTGCCTGCGCCCGATCCAGTACTTCAAGGGCGTGCCCAGCCCGCTGAAGGAGCCGGAAAAGACCCACATGGTCATCTTCCGCGAGAACAGCGAAGACATCTACGCAGGCATCGAGTACGAGGCGCAGAGCGACAAGGCGAAGAAGCTGATCAAGTTCCTGATCGAGGAGATGAAGGTCACCAAGATCCGCTTCCCCGAGACCAGCGGCATCGGCATCAAGCCGGTGTCGATCGAAGGCACCGAGCGCCTGGTGCGCAAGGCGCTGCAGTACGCGATCGACAACGACAAGCCCTCGGTGACGCTGGTCCACAAGGGCAACATCATGAAGTTCACCGAAGGCGGTTTCCGCGACTGGGGCTACGCGCTGGCGAGGAAGGAGTTCGGCGCGGTCGAGGTCGACGGCGGCCCGTGGTGCCAGTTCAGGAACCCGAAGACCGGCAAGACCATCACCGTCAAGGACTCGATCGCCGACGCCTTCCTGCAGCAGATCCTGCTGCGCCCGGCCGAATACAGCGTGATCGCCACGCTCAACCTGAACGGCGACTACGTCTCTGACGCGCTGGCCGCGCAGGTCGGCGGCATCGGCATCGCGCCGGGCGCGAACCTGAGCGATTCGATCGCGAAGTTCGAGGCCACCCACGGCACCGCGCCCAAGTACGCTGGCAAGGACTACGTGAACCCGGGTTCGGAGATCCTCTCGGCAGAGATGATGCTGCGCCACATGGGCTGGACTGAAGCCGCTGACCTGATCATCAGCAGCATGGAGAAGGCCATCCTCAGCAAAAAGGTGACCTACGACTTTGCGCGCTTGATGGAGGGCGCCACGCAGGTGTCCTGCTCGGGCTTCGGGCAGGTGATGATCGACAACATGTAAGGCGGCGTCGCTGCGGAGGTTGACGCTGTGCCAAGCCCATCGTTTCCTGTCAGGAATCCCGGGGTTCGCTTTCCCGGGTACGCGGCCGGTCCGACACGGTGCCGCGAGCTGTTGCGCGAGCTTTACGATGGCCGGAGCAAGGACATGCCATGAAGATCCTGGTCGCCGTCGACGGCTCTCAGGCGTCATTGAGTGCTGTGCGCCACGCCATGCAACTGCTTCACGAGGGGCTGCACGCCGATATCGTGCTCGCCACCGTGCAGGAGCCGACCTACGTGTACGAGATGGTGCTGCCGCCGTCCGCCGACGTGCTGGAACGCCTGGGCGGCGCCGTCGGGGCGCGTGCGCTGGCCGGCGCAGAGGCCTTGCTCGGGCAGGCGGGCCTGGCATTTGCTCGCGAGATCGGATCGGGCGAGGTGGCGCCCACGCTGGTCGACATCGCCGAGCGCCTGGGCTGTGCCCAGATCGTGATGGGCGCGCGCGGCCTGGGCGCCGTGCGCGGAGCGCTGCTTGGCTCGGTATCGCAGGCGGTGATTCAGCAGGCGAATGTGCCGGTGACCCTCGTCAAGGGGGACATCGCAACCTGATGCGCCCAGGCGCATGAGCACCGGCCCGCGGCCGGCGGCGCCCTTCAGCAGCCTGCACCGCTGAAGATGGTCTGCAGCGCCTGCGGGTCCAGCACCTGGACCTGCCGCTGCTTGACCTGCAGGATCCCGGCCTCCTGAAATCTGGAAAAGCAGCGGCTCACCGTCTCGAGCTTCAGTCCCAGGTAGGTGCCGATCTCCTCGCGCGTCATGCGCAGCACCAGCGACGACGGCGAGAAGCCGCGCGCCTGCAGCCGCTGCGTCAGGTTCAGCAAGAAGGCGGCAAGCCGCTCTTCGGCGCGCATGCTGCCCAGCAACAGCATCACGCCGTGGTCGCGAACAATCTCCCGGCTCATGATCTTGTGGAACTGGCGCTGCAGATCGGTGAACTCGCGCGACAGATACTCCAACTGTCCGTAGGGGATGACGCAGACCTGGGAGTCCTCCAGCGCCACGGCGTCACAGGTGTGGCGCTCGCTGCCGATGCCGTCCAAGCCCAGCAATTCGCCCGCCATCTGGAAACCGGTAACCTGGTCGCGGCCGTCCTCAGACGACACCCGCGTCTTGAAGAAGCCGGTGCGCACCGCGTACAGCGACTCGAACACATCCCCGGTGCGGAACAGCAGTTCGCCGCGATGCACGGTGCGTCGCGTGGCCACCATGGAATCCAGGCGGTCGAGTTCGCGTTCCGAGAAGCCCACCGGCAGGCACAGCTCACGCAGGTTGCAGTTGGAGCAGGCCACCTTGAAATCCGTGGCCTTGATCGGCACCACGGTGGCTGGAGTCGTCATGATGGGAACACGCTTTGCCGCATGATTGAATCCCATTGTTCGGGTGCCGCGCTGTTCGGGCATTGCGCAATATCAAGAACGCCAGCGGGGTGCTCATGCACCATCCGACCGCATGAGCGCCATCCTTGCCCCCCGTCGGACCGTAGCCACCAGCGCGTTGCCCGAACAGCTGCTTCGGCGCTTCGATACGCCAGGCCCGCGCTATACCTCCTACCCCACGGCCGACCGCTTCGTCGAAGCCTTCGGCGCCAACGCGTTGCGCCATGCGCTGCAGCAGCGCTCGCATGGCGCCGTGGCCGGCGGCACGCTGCCGCTGTCGGTGTACGTGCACATTCCGTTCTGCGATTCGGTGTGCTACTACTGCGCCTGCAACAAGGTCATCACCAAGCACCACGAGCGCGCAGCGGAGTACCTCGACGCGCTCGACCAGGAGATCGGGCTGGTCGTGGCGCAGTTGCGCGCTGGCCAGCAGGTGTCGCAGCTTCACTTCGGCGGCGGTTCGCCGACCTTTCTGTCCGACGGCGAGTTGCAGCGCGTGCTCGGCTCATTGCGCGGGGCCTTCCACATCGATCAAGGCACCGAGATGTCGATCGAGGTCGATCCGCGCACCGTCACCCCCGAACGCCTGGCGCATTGCCGCTCCCTAGGCTTCAACCGAATCAGCTTCGGCGTGCAGGACTTCGACCCTCAGGTGCAGCAGGCCGTGCATCGAGTGCAGCCCTTCGAGAGTGTTCGCGAGTTGATGCAGGCCGCGCGCGCGCTGGGCTTCAAGTCCATCAATGCCGACCTGATCTACGGTCTTCCGCGGCAGACGCCGCAGAGCTTCGCTCGCACCGTGCAGCAAATCGGCGAGTTGCGGCCCGACCGGATCGCGCTGTATGCCTACGCGCACCTGCCGCAGCGCTTCAAGCCGCAGCGACGCATCCTCGCCGAGGAGCTGCCAAGCGCCGCACAGCGTGTGGCCATGCTGGGCGACGCCATCGCCGGTTTCCTGGGCAGGGGTTACCAGTACATCGGCATGGACCACTTCGCGTTGCCCGACGACGCGCTGGCCGTGGCCAAGCGGCAGGGGCGGCTGCATCGCAACTTCCAGGGCTACAGCACGCATCCGGACTGCGACTTGGTGGGCCTGGGCGTGTCTTCGATCGGCAAGGTCGGGGCCCACTACTACCAGAACGCCAAGACGCTGCCCGAGTACTGCGACGCGCTGCGCCACGGCCAGCTGCCGGTGCAGCGCGGCATCTCGCTGACTCGCGACGACGTGCTGCGCCGCTCGGTGATCATGGCGCTGATGTGCCAGGGCCGGCTGGAGTTCGAATCCATCGAACTGGCCCACCTGATCGACATGCGCGAGTACTTCGCGCGCGAGCTCGAGCAGCTCGAGCCGATGGCCGAGGCCGGCCTGGTGGAGATCGAGCGCGGCGCCGTGCAGGTCACTTCGACCGGCTGGTACCTGGTGCGGGCAGTGGCGATGGTCTTCGACCGCTACCTGCAAGGCGACCGCCAGCGCGAGCGCTTCTCGCGCATCCTCTGAAGCGTCGCCGCCGGTGTCAGCGCCGGCGTGCCAACAGGCCGATCAGCGCCGATCGGCCCAGGTGGCCGCTGCCCTCGGCCACGTCGGCCTCATAGTCGCGCAGTTCCACGATATCCATCCCGGCAAAGGCGTTGCGCAGCAGTGCTTCGGTGTACAGGTGCGACAGCAGCGGCGGGCCGCCGGTGCGGTACTCGAGCTGCTTGGGCGTGTAGCCCTGCAGCAGCAGCGTGCCGCCGGGCTTGAGGCATCGCTGGATGCGGGCGAAAAGCCGCTCGCGCAACGCCGGCTCGGCAAACTGCACGAAGATCGCGGCCACGCCGTCATAGGCCGCTTCTGGCCAGGCGAAGCCGTCGCAGTCGGCCACCTGGAAGTTGACCGTCGCACCCTGCTCGGCAGCCAGCCGCCGCGCCTTGGCCACGCCCACCTCGGCAATGTCGAAGGCATCGACCAGCATGCCGCGGCCGGCCAGCCACACACTGTTGCGGCCTTCGCCATCGGCGACGCACAGAACGCGCTGCCCCGGCGTCCAGACGACGGCGTGCTCCCGCAACCATTCGTTCGGCTCGGTGCCGAACAGGTAGCCTGCGGCCGAAAAGCGCTTGTTCCAGGTATGCGCCGGGTCGGAGAAGCCGGCGTCCGCGCCGTGGCTCATGTCGAGCGCGAGTCCTCGCCGATCAGCAGGCGCGTGTCGCTCAGGAACTGATGAGGCGGTATCTCCAGGTTGGTCGGCGCGGGCTTGTTCCTGAATACCCGGCCGGCGCCGTCGAAGGTGGTGCCATGACACGGACAGAAGTAGCCACCTTGCCAGTCGGCGGGCAGGCTGGAGTTGCCCGAGCCGGCAGGAACCGCCGTGGGCGAACAGCTTAGGTGGGTGCAGATGCCCACCGCGACGAAGAGCTCCGGCCGCAGCGAGCGCGTGGCATTGCGCGCGTACTCGGGTTGCTGGTCACGCAGCGAGTTCGGATCCACCAGCTCTGGGCTGGGTGTCTTCAGCGATGCCAGCATCTCTGGTGAGCGTCGCACGATCCACACCGGCTTGCCGCGCCATTCCACCGTCTTCATCCCGCCTGGCGGGATGTCGCCGATCTCGACCTCGACCGCGGCGCCCATGGCGCGTGCACGCTCGCTGGGCGCGAAAGAAGAGACGAAGGGCACGGCCGTCGCTGCCACAGCCGCCCCGCCGGCGGCCGAGGTGGCGATGATCCAGGTGCGGCGCTGCGGGTCGTCCGCCAGGGGCACGGCCGTGACGGCAAGCGTATGGGAAGTCATGTCGGTCCTCTTGCGACCATTGTCGCCGCAATCGACGGCTTGACCGGCGCGCAGGGCCGCGGCACTGGCCGGGTTTGACCGGCATCAACCGGTGCGTCTGGTTTGCGATTGCCAGGCGCCGGGCCCATGGCAGGCTGCGTCCGGGGCAAGAGGTCGAAGGAATGGCGCAGGCGATTCAGGTCATCCGCTGTGACGTGGTGGTCGTGGGCGGCGGCGCAGGCCTGCGTGCGGCCATTGCCGCGGTCGAAGCCGTGCCCGCGCTGGAGCTGGCGTTGCTGTCCAAGGTGCTGCAGATGCGCAGCCACACGGTGGCGACCGAGGGCAGCTCGGCTGGCGCCATCCGCGGCGACGATTCTCTTGACCACCACTTCGACGACACCGTCTGTGGCGGCGACTGGCTGTGCGACCAGGACGCGGTGCAGTACTTCGTCGAGCACTGCACCGAGGAGACGGTGCAGCTGGAGCACTGGGGCTGCCCATGGAGCCGCCAGGCCGACGGCGACATCAACGCACGCTTCTTTGGCGGCATTGAGGTGCAGCGCACCTGGTTCGCCGCCGACAAGAGCGGCTTTCACATGCTGCGCATGCTGTTCCAGACCTCGCTGCGCTATCCGGTCATCCGCCGCCATGACGAGTTCTTCGTCGCCGACCTGCTGGTGGAAGACGGCCGCGTGCAGGACGTGCTGGCCCTGGAGATCGCCACTGGTGCACCGCTGTTTTTTGCCTGCAGCGCGGTGATTCTCTGCACCGGCGGCGCCGGGCGCGTGTACCGGCAGAACACTGATGCAGGCATCGTCACGGGCAACGGCATTGGCCTGGCCTACCGCCACGGCGTGGCGCTGCGCGACATGGGGTTCGTGCAGTACCACCCCACGGCGCTGCCCGGCACCGGCAATCTCATCACCGAAGGCAGCCGCGGCGAAGGCACCATCCTGGTCAACAAGCACGGCCACCGCTACCTGCAGGACTACGGCCTGGGTCCGCTGGACCCATGGCCGCGCGCCACGGCGATGGAGCTGGGCCCGCGCGACCGGCTTTCGCAGGCCTTCTGGCACGAAGAGCGCAGGGGCCGCACCATCGCCACGCCGCAAGCCACGCGGTGCATCTGGACCCGTGCCACCTGGGCGCGAAGAAGATCCACGAGCGGCTGCCGCTGATCACCGAGGTGACGCGCACCTTCGCAGGGGTGGATCCGGTGACGATGCCGATCCCCGTGCGGCCGGCGGTGCACCACACGATGGGCGGCGTGGCCTGCAACCGCTGCACCGGAACCTCGATGCCCGGGCTGTACGCGGCCGGTGAATGCTCCAGCGTGGGCATCCACGGCGCCAGCCGGCTGGGCTCCAACTCGCTGGCCGAGATCGTGGTCTTCGGCAAGGTGCCGGGGCAGCGCGCAGCAGCCTTCGCGTGCCAGCAGCCGCTGCTGGTGGCTGTGCCACTGCGCCAGGCCGAAGCTGCGGCCGCCCCGCTGCTGGCGATGCTGGGACTACTTTCCAGCCAAGCTGCGGGTGGAGCCGCTGCACCACTTCCCGATCGTGCGCGACCTGGTGGTCGACCAGAGCGGCTTCCTGGACAAGCTCGCCTCGGTCAAGCCCTGGCTGGTGCCGCGGCAGCAACGGGCACTGGCCGCCGGCGTGCAGCGGCACACGCCACAGCAGATAGCGAAGTACCTCGCCTACTCGCAGTGCATCAACTGCCTGCTGTGCTGCGCCGCGTGCCCGCAGTTCGGGCTGGATGATGGTTTCACCGGCCCGGCTGCGCTGGCGCTGCTGCACCGCTACAGCGCCGATTCCCGCGATGCCGGCTGGGACCAGCGACGTGAGGTGGTCAATGCCGAGCAGGCCGTGTGGGGCTGCACGCTGGCGGGCTACTGCCCCGAGGTCTGGCCGAAGGCGGTCGACCCGGCTCATGCCATCAACCAGAACAAGTTAAACAGCACGCTGGACTATTTCGGCGTGTTGCGGCTGATGATGCCGCGCGGGGGGCGGCTCTTGAGGGCGCCGCGGCCTGTGCCCAAGGCCTGCCAGCGGTCGATGCGCGCCTGGTGGCGACGCAATCCGTACTTCGTGCGCTGCATGCTGCGCGAGGCCTCGGCGCTCTTCCTTAGCGGGTATGCGCTGGCGCTGCTGTTCGGCCTGTGGCGGCTGAGCCAGGGCCCTGCCGCCTTCGAGGCCTGGCGCATCGCGCTGGCCACGCGATCATCGATTGGCCTGCATACCCTGGGGCTGGGCTTAGTGCTTTACCACGCCCGGACCTGGTTCCGGGTGATGCCGAAGACGACGCCAGCGCTGCCGCTGCCGACGTGCGCCGTCACCGCTGCGGGCGCGGCGGCCGGCGCGGTGCCGTCGCTGCTGGTGCTGGCCTGGCTGCGATGAAGCGCTCGCACGAATCGCAGTTCCGGGCGCTGTTCGGTACCGGCGGCATGCCGTCGGCGCCGCTCGCGCCGATGCTGATCTCGCTGTTCATGTTCCACGGTTGCCACCGGCTGCTGAACAGTCTGCACGACATGGGCCTTCCGCGAGGGCGCTGGGGGCCCTGGCTGCTTTACGGCGCCGCCGTGCTGGTGTCGATCGGCGGCTGAGCTACAGCAGCGCCAGGGTCTGCGCGTCGCGCCGACCGGCGCAGTACTTGTCCAGCGCCTGCGAGAACACCGGCTCGTCCGGCGCGGCCCGCTCGAACAGCGTCATCGAGGAGCAGAACTTCAGCGCGTCGGGCATGCCGAAGATCTGTATCGCGGTGCGTCCTTCGAGACCCAGCACGCACTGCGTGCAGGCTTTCAGGCGCGGCCCCAGCACGGGTTGGGCCCAGTAGGCCCGGGCCTCGCCGATCGAGGCCAGGCCGAAGTGCAGCGCGGTCGGGCTGCGGCCCAGCGCCTCGAGCTGCGGAAACATGAACCACATCCAGTGGCTGCGCTTGTGTCCTGCCGCGAGCTCCAGGAGCACGTCGTCGATCACGCCGGCCTGTGCCTTGATGAAGCGCTGCAGGTCGAAGCAATCGGCCCTCATCGGCGCCGCAGGCACTCAAGCCGCTCGTTTGCGCGCGCGCGGCGGCCCGGCCGGCGGGGCATTGCCGGCGAACAGCGCGCGCTCGCTGGCCGCGCGCTCGAACTGGCGCGCCAGGTTGCCGCAGACCAGGTCGCACAACTGGTAGACCGACGGATCGCCAATGCGGTAATAGACGCTGGTGCCGCGGCTCTCGCGCGTCACCAGGCCATGGCTGCTGAGCAAGGCCATGTGGCGCGACACGTTGGCCGGCGTGAAGCCGGTCAGCTGCGCCAGCTCCCCGACATTGCGCTCGCCGCCGCGCAGAAGGTTCAGCAGCGACAGGCGCGTCGGCTCCGCCAGCGCCTGGAAATACGAGGCGACCTTTTCCAGCGCTTCCTTGGGCAAGTCCTGCATGCGCCTGCAACCGGTGGTGGGCAGGGCGTCGATCATGCCTCAAACCCGTTGGTTGCGTATGTCATTGCTTGAGTCATTGCTTGACTACTTAACTGAATGCGCAAATAATAAATCTATCGAGTGCCCAGCGCCAGTGCCCTGAGTGGGCCGGGGCTGGCGATACGGCAGGAGTCGAACAGATGGACAAGAGCATGCTGGTTTGCGTGGCGTTGAGCGCCGGCCTGGGTCTGGCAGCCCCGGTCTGGGCCGCGGGCGCAGCGCTGGCCACGGCGTCGGTGCAGTCGGCCGCCGACCGCTCGCAGCTGGGTTTCGACGCCGTGGTCGAGGCCGTCCGCCACAGCGTCGTGGCAGCCCAGGTGGCCGGCGCCATCGTCGCGCTGGACGTGCAGGCTGGCGACCGGGTCAAGGCCGGGCAGACGCTGGCCCGCATTGACGCCCGCACAGCCGAGCAAAATGCTACCGCGAGCGACGCCCAGGTGAGCTCGGCGCAGGCCATGCTCGACATGGCGCAGAAGGATTTCGAGCGCCAGAAGCAGCTCTACGACCGGCAGTACATCAGCCAGGCCGCACTGGAACGGGCCGAGTCGCAGTTCAAGGCCACGCAGGCCCAGGCAGCGGCGCTGCTGGCGCAGGCCGGCGCTGCACGAACCCAGTCTGGGCTGCACGTGGTGCGCGCACCGTTTGCCGGCATCGTGGCAGAGGTGCCGGTGGCGCTGGGCGACATGGCGCTGCCGGGCAAGCCGCTGCTGACGCTGTACGAGCCGGGCGCGCTGCGCGTGACCGCCGCGTTGCCGCAAAGCCTGCTGGGCACGCCGGCTGGCGGGCTCAGGGTCGAGTTCCCGGGGCTGCCGCAGCCGCAGCGCTGGATCGAGCCCAGTCCTGGCCAGGTGCAGTGGCTCCCGACGGTCGACGCTGCCACCCATACCGTGCAGTTGCGCGTGACGCTGCCGGCCGCGCAGCCGGGCCTGGTGCCTGGGCTGTTCGCCCGGGTCTGGCTGCCCGGCACAGCCAGCGGCGCGCCGGCCCGGCTGTTCGTGCCTGCATCGGCGGTGCTGCGCCGCGCCGAGCTGACCGGCGTGTACGTGGTCGATGCCAAGGGTGCCGCAGTGCTGCGCCAGGTGAGGCTGGGGCGGGCGCAGGGCGACAGCGTCGAGGTGCTGGCCGGCGTGTCGGCGGGTGAACGCGTGGCGCTGGACCCGCAGGCCGCCGCCAGGGCTGACTGAGCATGAACATGCACGGCAACCTGGGCGTGCCAGGCCGCATCGCGGCCTTCTTCCAGTCGGCGCAGATCACGCCTCTGCTGGCGCTGGTGGCCTTGCTGCTGGGCGTCTTCGCGGTGCTGGTGACGCCGCGCGAGGAAGAGCCGCAGATCAACGTCACCATGGCCAACGTGCTGATTCCCTTTCCGGGCGCCGGCGTGGCCGATGTCGAGCAGATGGTGGCCGCGCCCGCCGAGCAGGTGCTGTCGCAGATCTCGGGCGTCGAGCATGTGATGTCGGTATCGCGTCCGGGCCTTGCGGTGATCACCGTGCAATTCAAGGTGGGCGTGCCGCGCACCGAGGCACTGGTGCGGCTGTACGACACCGTCAACTCCAATGCCGACTGGCTGCCGCGCGGCCTGGGGGTGCTGCCCCCGATCATCAAGCCCAAGGGCATCGATGACGTGCCGATCGTGACCTTGACGCTGTTCAGCCGGGATGCGGCCACGGGCGCCTTCGACCTGGAGCGCGTGGCCCACAGCCTAGAGGCCGAACTCAAGCGCGTGCCCGGTACGCGCGAGGTGGTCAGCGTCGGCGGGCCGGGCCGGGCGGTGCGGGTGGAGATCGACCCGTCGCGCATGGCCGGCCGCGGCGTCACCGTGTCCGACCTGCGCAGCTCGCTGCAGTCGGCCAACCTGGGGCTGCCGGTGGGCGAGCTGCTGGCCGGCAACCATGCCGTGGCGGTGGAGTCCGGGCCGTTCCTGAAAGATGCGCGCGAGCTGGCCGAACTGGTGGTCAGCGTGCGGGGCGGCAAGCCGGTGTTCCTGCAGGACGTCGCCAATGTCGTCGACGGCCCGTTACCTCCAGCCCGCTACGTGTGGCACGGTGAAGGCGGCAAGGACGGCGGCGAGTTCCCGGCGGTGACGATCAGCGTCACCAAGAAGGCGGGCGAGAACGCCATCGACGTGGCCGGCGCGGTGATGCAACGTGTGAGCTCGCTGCGCAACACCGTGATCCCTGCCGCGGTCGAGGTGGTGGAAACGCGCAACTACGGCGCCACGGCCAACGACAAGGCCGTCAAGCTGATCCAGAAGCTGCTGTTCGCCACCGCGGCGGTGGTGGCGCTGGTGTTCATCGCGCTGGGTCGACGCGAGGCCGCCATTGTCGGCAGCGCGGTGATCCTGACGCTGACGGTGACGTTGTTCGCCAGCTGGGCCTGGGGCTTCACGCTGAACCGGGTGTCGCTGTTCGCGCTGATCTTTTCGATCGGCATCCTGGTGGACGACGCCATCGTGGTGGTGGAGAACATCCACCGCCACCAGCAGCTGCACCCCGGCAAGCCGCTGGCGCAGATCAACCCCGGTGCGGTCGACGAGGTCGGCGGCCCGACCATCCTGGCGACGCTGACGGTCATCGCCGCGCTGCTGCCGATGGCCTTCGTCAGCGGGCTGATGGGCCCGTACATGAGCCCGATCCCGATCAACAGCAGCCTGGGCATGGCACTGTCGCTGGCCATCGCCTTCACCGTCACGCCGTGGCTGGCACTGAAGCTGATGAAAGCCCACGCGGCCGGTGACACGCATGGCGATGAAGGCCAACCCCTGCCCGCCGCAGGCGGGAGTGACCATGCACCTGCCGCAGGCGGCAGTGCACATGCACCCGCAGCAGAAACCAAGGGCCTGGCCGGCTGGCTGCAGCGCCTGTTCACCCGAGCGCTCACGCCGCTGCTGGCCCGCGCCGGCCGGCGAGAGCGGC
>JBEIHU010000100.1:0-13935 GCA_040381175.1 Burkholderiaceae bacterium | reverse complement strand
CGCAGCCCAAGCTGGTGCTGTTGGATGAACCAACGCTGGGCTTGGCGCCGTTGATGTCGCGGCAGATCTTCGAACTGATCGGTTCGCTGGTCGACGGCGGCCTGACCTTGCTCTTGGCCGAGCAGGATGTGTACCAGTCGCTGAATGCCGCCCAGCAGGCCTACGTCATCGAAAACGGCCGCGTTGCTGCCGAAGGTCCGGCTCGCGCCATCGCGGAAGATCCTCGCATCCGACAGGCCTACCTGGGGTTTTGACTGCCATGATGACTTCCAATCCGTACCGGGTTCCCGGCTCGCCCCGCATCGCCTGCGAGCTGGTCGGCAGCGGCCCGCTTGTCGTCTTCATGCACGGCATCGGTGGCAATCGCAGCAACTGGCGCGCGAATCTGCCGGCCTTCGCGCCGCATTTTGCGTGTGCTGCCTGGGACGCGCGAGGCTATGGCGAGAGCGACGACTACGAAGCCGAGCTTGCCTTCGACGACTTCGTCGTGGACTTGCTACGGGTGCTGGACCACTTCGGTGCACGCCGGGCGCATCTGGTGGGCTTGTCGATGGGGGGCCGGATCGCCATGCGCTGTGCCTTGCTGCACCCCGATCGGGTCGCCACGTTGACGCTGCTCGACACGCACGAGGGCTTCGAAGCATTCAGCCCACAGCAACGTCAGGCCTTTGTGGACAGTCGGCGTGCACCATTGCTGGCCGGCAAGGAGCCGCGGGACATCGCCGAGCCGGTCGCTCGCAGCCTGGTGAGCCCCAACGCCAAGCCTGAACACCTGCAGCAGTTGATCGACAGCATCGCGGCGCTGCACAAGATGTCCTACATCAAGTCGCTCCAGGCCACCGTGGAGCAGGTGACGCTGGGCGATATCTCTGCCATCCGAGCACCGACGCATTTCGTGGTTGGCAGCGAAGACACGCTCACTCCCGTCGCGATGCACCATGAGATGTCAGCCAAACTGCGCGGCGCTCCAGTCTCTGTACTACCAGGCGCTGGTCACCTGAGCAACATCGAGGCTGCGGAGGCCTTTAATGCAGTCGCGCTCGAGTGGCTGCTGCCTCGAGCCGGCCTCGGACAAACACCGGCGAATTGGCCCGCTTCAAGCACTTCTATCTGACTGGCCAAGACCTGAACGTCGCGAATCAGACGCGCGGCGAGGCACTTTTTGCGAGGAGTGGCGTGTCCGCACAATCCGTGCGCATGTTCGGGGCTGCGTGTTGTTCACGATTGAATGGCAGCTTTGCGCAGTCGTATTGGGCTGGACGGCTGACCGCTTCGGGTCGAGAGTGTGAGTCGCCGGGCGGGGATAGCAGACGCCCGAGACAACACCACCTCAAACCCAGCCTTGGCGCCAAAGACTCGCGTCGGTCAGATCACGCCAGTGCAGCAGGTATACCTGCTTGGAATGCACGGCCTCCAGCTCGATGTGCTCGACGCGCATCGAAGGTGGTTCGGGTTCGACGACTAGCGTGACGACGAAGTGCTTTTCCCGATTGCGCGGCGTCACCGCCGTCCACTTCGTCATAAGCAGCTTCTTGGGGCTAAGCGGGTTCTTCGGGGCTCGATGCTTGGGCACGGTCGCTACAGCCACGGGCTCGGGATCGGGATCGGGCTTCATGGATGGCGATGATGCGGCACGCTTCGACCCACTGGCTGCTGCTCGCCAAAAAGAAGACGTTCATCCGGCGCTTCTACACCTCGGCGAACGACTGCTGAATGCCGGTTGCCGTGAGTACCGCAGCCGACCGTGGAGGGCAGCAATCGCTGCACTGCCGACTTTCAGGTCGGCGCCGCCAAGGGCTGCAAAGGGCGGGGCAAGAATCCGCCACGCAATGCCGAGCTTTAGCAACGGGCCCGGTCCAATCGCCGACCGCTAGAGATCCGATCGCGAGTCGGCTTCAGGCCGCCGCAGCCCGCCGTGGCCAGAGCAAGGGCCCGAACCAGGCGCCCGCCGCAACCGCACCGGCATTCACCAGCCCATACAGCAGCAGCGCCACGGCCTGCGCAATGAACACCTGCGCCAGACTGCCGCCCCAGTGCAGAGCCAGCCAGCCGCCGAGCGCGGCCACGACCAGGCGCACGATGTTGCCGACGACCGGCCACTTCAGGCGCCCGGCTCCTTGCGAGGCGAAGTACAGCACCAGCCCCAAGCCGAAGAACCCGTAGAACGGGCCTACGGTACGCAGGTACATCGCGCCGGCCTCGAGCATGGCCAGATCGTCGCTGAACAGCCGCAGCCAGGTGTGCGGGAAAGCCGCAGCCCACAAGCCGATGGCCTGCGCCATGGCAAAGGACAGCGCAGCGCCGATCCAGGCGGCACGCATGGCGCGTTCGCGCTGGCCGGCGCCGATGCAGGTGCCGACCATCGCCACCAGCGGCGCGCCCAGGCCGAAGACCAGCGGCACCAGCAGGTACTCCAGCCGCGACGCCGTGCCGTAACCGGCGATCGCCGCGGCGCCAAATCCGCCAACCAGCGCCGTGCTGATGGCAATGGTCAGGTTGGTGGCCACCGTGGAGATCGACCCTGTCAGGCCGACGACCAGGATGTCGCGGAACAGTGCCCAGCGCAGGCGCACGCCGCGCACGCGCAGTTGCAGCAGGCTGTGGCGCGACGCGAGGTACGCCGCCAGCGCGATGCTACCCAGCGCGTAATAGGCCAGCAGCGCGATCGCGCCACCGGCAATGCCCAGGGCCGGCAGCGGGCCACCACCGAAGATGAACCAGGCCGACAGCGGCACCAGCAACACCGCACCGATCACCGTGACGATGGCCGGATAGGCCATGTTGCCGGTGCCGCGGATCACTGCCGACAGCGAATTGAACAACCACACCAGCACAGCGCCCGCGAAGACCCAGTTGGAATAGAGCAGCGCCGCGTGGAGCGCCGCGCCGCTGCCGCCCATCTGCGCATAGAGCCAGCGCCCGCCGCCCAGTACGGCCAGGCTGAAGAGCAGCCCGAAGCCGATGGCGATGATCATCGAATGCAGCACCAGCGCATCGGCATCGTCGCGGCGCTGTGCACCCAGCGCGCGCGCGATGGCCGAGGCGATACCACCGCCCATTGCTCCTGCCGAAGTCATCTGCATCAGCATGACCACCGGGAACACCAGCGCCATGCCGGCCAGCGCATCGGTGCCGAGCTGGCCGACGAAGTAGGTCTCGATCAGGCCAGTGCCGGCCTGCGCCAGCATGACCAGCACGTTCGGCGCGCCCAACCGCAGCAGCGTCGGCAGGATCGGCGCTTCCAGCAGTGCCCGCGTGCGCGGGTTCATGGCGGCGGCGCTGCTCAAGTGGTGGCCGGTCGGCGCACCGCCGCCTCGCGGATCGGCAGGTGGATCAGCGCCGCGGCCACCGCCAGCAGAATGTCGGCGTACCAGTACCAGTCGTAGCTGCCCGTCACTTCGAAAGCCTTGCCGCCCAGCCACACACCGGCGAAGGCGCCGATCTGGTGCACCAGCATGACCACGCCGAACTGCGTGCCCATGTTCGCCGGGCCGAAGAACTTGGCCACGAGGCCGGCGGTCGGCGGCACGGTGGACAGGAAGGTCAGGCCCATCACCGCGGCGAAGACCAGCACCACCAGCCCGGTTTTCGGCGCCAGCAGGAACAGCAGCACCGCCAGCGCGCGCGTGGCATACAGCAGCGCCAGCAGCGAACGCGAGCGCCATCGTGCCATGGCCCAGCCGATACCCAGGCTGCCCAGGATGTTGAACAGCCCCAGCAGCGCCAGCGCCCAGGCGCCGAACTGCAGCGGCAGCCCACAGGCGGCGATCACCCCCGGCAGGTGCGTGGCCAGGAAGGCCACGTGGAAGCCGCAGACGAAGAAGCCAGCCGCCAGCAGCAGATAGTTGCGGTCTCGCAGCGCCGTGCGGATGGCCTCGCCGGCACTCAGCCGCTGCGGTGCCGCGGCCGGCGGCGGTGGCGGCGCGCCCTTCAGGATGAAGGCCGCAGGCAAAGACAGCAGCACGACCAGGGCCAGCACCTGCATCGCACTGGCCCAGCCGAAGGACAGCATCAGCATGCCGGCGATCGGTGCGATCAGGAACTGCCCGAAGGAACTGCCGGCATTCACCACACCGAAGGCGATGCCGCGCCGCTCGGGCGCGATCAGCCGCGTCGCCGCAGGCATCAGCACCGACGGCCCGGCCATGCCGGCACCGCCGGCTGCCAGCACACCCACGGCCAGGATCAGCCCCAGCGTGCTGTTCATGTAGGGTGTGATGAAAGTGCCCAGCGCGACCAGCAGCACGCCGAAGAAGAGCACCCGCCCGGCCCCCACCTTGTCGGCGATGGCACCGGCGATGGGCTGCGTCAGACCCCACCACAACTGGCCGAAGGCGAAGGCCAGGCTGATGCTGCCGATGCCCAGCCCGGTGGCGGTGTTCAGCGGGCTGACAAACAGGCCCATGCTCTGGCGCACACCGGTGGTCAGTGCGTAGGCGCCGGCAGCGGCCAGTAACACCACCCACAAGTCGAACTGGCGGGCAGTGGAAGCTCTGGCGCTAGACATGGCCCATCTCCTCGGCGGACGGCGCCAGCAGCGCGAGCGACTCGTCCACCAGCGCATGGATCGCGCGCACGCGTTTCACCCCCAGCAACCGGTTCAGCCCCTGCTGCGCGGCCTTCCAGTGGCGCTGCGCCTCGGCGCGCTTGTCGCGGCCGGCGTCGGTGATGTGCACCAGGCGGCTGCGGCCGTCTTCGCCGGGCGACATCACCAGCCAGCCTGCGTCAAGCATCGGCTTCAGGTTGCGCGTCAAGGTGGAGGCGTCCATGGTCATCGCGGCCGCCAGGGCGCCCGGGCGGATCGGGCCCAGGCGCAGGACGTGCGACAACAGCGAGTACTGCGTGGTCTTCAGACCGGCCCTGCCGAGTTCGGCGTCGTACAGGTGGGAGACGCGGCGCACCAACTGCCGCAGCTTGAAATTGGTGCAGCCCTGCGGCTTTGCGTCGGCTTCGTCCATGGATTTTGATTGTATCTACAATTGTTGCAATTGCAAACGAATGGACAATCGATGAACATCGAAGACGCGAAGGCCGCCTGGATCGAGGAACTCGAAGCCGTGCGCCGCCATGCGCTCGCCGCCGGCGCCCGACCCGGCGTGGCCAGCCCGCAGCAGACGCAGGGCAAGAGCGGACTGCAGATCATGCAGGGCATGCTGGCCGGCGAGCTGCCCTACCCGCACATCATGCAGACGCTGGACTATTCGCTGCTCGAGGTCGGCAAGGGCCGCGCGGTGTTTCAGGGCGTGCCGCAGCTGATGCACTACAACCCGCTGGGTAGCGTGCACGGCGGGTGGTATGCGACGCTGCTCGATTCGGCGCTGGGCTGTGCCGTGCACACCACGCTGGAAGCCGGCCAGGGCTACACCACCGCCGAGCTGGGCATCCACATCGTGCGCGCCGCGTCGCACAAGAGCGGGCCGCTGCGAGCCATCGGCCAGGTGGTGCATGCCGGCCGCCAGCTGGCCAAGGCCGAGGCACGCATCGTGGATGCCGATGGCAAGCTCTATGCACACGGCAGCACCACCTGCCTGGTGTTTCAGGCGCCGCCGCGCTGAGGCGCTACAGTGGGTGCTCGAGCAACGGACATACAAGATGAACGCGCTGGCAGCCATCCGCAGCTATCACGCCCATGTCCACTTCGACCCAACGCGCGCGCCGCGCGGCCGAAGTGCTGCGCGCTCGCATTGCCGGGCGCTCGGCGGCGCAACTGGGCCGCTGTCACGACCTGCCGGTGAGCGCCGCGACGCGCCAGGCCGCCCTCGGCACCGCGCTGTTCTCGAGCTTCGTGCCCTGGCTGATGTTCAACCGCAACAGGCTGGTCGTGCTGGTCCAGACCCACACGCTGGCGCCGCGCGACGACCACCTGCTGCCCCCGCCGTGGCCCGGCGACAAGCTCGAGCTCAGGGACGAGCTGCTGCCGCTGCGCATCGACGCCGACCGGGAGTCGGCGGTCGAACCCGACACCCTGCCCGCGTTCGCCCCCCGAGCCGACCTCGACAACGCTGCCGCAAATGACCTTCATCCCCGCCGTGCAACCGCTGGCCATGGCCACGCCCGAAGCCTGGTGTTTCGCCTTCGTCGAGGGCAAGCTGCTGCTGCCCGAGTCGCAGGCCCTGGCACCGCTGCCGATGTACGGCTTCGAGGGCCTGACCAAGTCGCGCCACTACCTGGGCCGGCTGGACGGAGTCGATTGCTGGGCGCTGCACCTCAGCGAAGCGCCCGCCGGCTGGCAAGGCACCGCCCTGCGCGCGGCGCTGCTGCAGTTTCCGGGCGCGCTGATGGGCGTGGCCAGCCGCGCCGCGCAGGTGCTGGAATGGGACCGCGCACACCGCTTCTGCGGCGTCTGCGGCACGCCCACCGAGACCGCGTTGCACGAACGTGCGCGCAGGTGCCCGGCCTGCGGCCACAGCGCCTATCCGCGGCTGAGCCCGGCGATGATGGTGCTGATCCACCGCGGCCGCGAACTGCTGCTGGCCCGCTCGCCGCACTATGCGCCCGGCATGTTCAGCGCGCTGGCCGGCTTCGTCGAGCCGGGCGAATCGCTGGAGGAATGCGTGCACCGCGAGGTGGCTGAAGAGGTGGGCGTGACGGTGGGCACGCTGCGCTACTACGGCAGCCAGAGCTGGCCCTTCCCGCACAGTCTGATGCTGGCCTTCACCGCCGAATGGCAAGGGGGAGAGATCGTGCCTCAGCAAGACGAGATAGAAGCCGCCGGCTGGTTCGACATTGACGCCCTGCCCGGCATCCCGCCGCGTTTTTCCGTCGCCGGACATCTGATCCGCGACACGGCGGACAGGCTGCGCGAAAGTACGGCCCGCTGAGCGCCCCGCCGCCGCTACGGCGCAGCCACCCCCCACGTGCAAGGAGACACACCATGGCCCGCAACGCACCCACCGTCACCCCTTACTCCGCGGCGCTGGGCGCCGTGATCTCAGGCGTCGACCTGGCCCGGCCGCTCGGCGACGCCGAGTTCGGCGCCATCCGCCAGGCCTTCCAAGACCATGGCGTGATCTTCTTCCGCGACCAGCAGATCACGCCCGAGCAGCACCTGGCCTTTGCCCGGCGCTGGGCACCTATCGACGTCAACCGCTTCTTCAAGCCGGTGGACGGCCACCCGGAGATCGCCGAGGTGCGAAAGGAACCCGAGCAGACCACCAACATCGGCGGCGGGTGGCACACCGACCACAGCTACGACCAGGTGCCGGCAATGGGCTCGCTGCTGCTGGCGCGCGAGGTGCCGCCGCACGGTGGCGATACGCTGTTCGCCAACATGGCGCTGGCCTACGAAGCGCTGTCGCCCGGCCTGCGCAAGACGCTTGACGGCCTGCGCGCGGTGCATTCCACCGCCCATGTGTTCGGCGCGGAAGCCGGCTATGCCAAGGCCACCGACCTGGGCGGGCGCATCGGCAACACCCACGCCGTCACGCAGGACGTGGTGCACCCGGTGGTGATCCACCACCCTGACACCGGCCGGCGCACGCTGTACGTCAACCAGGCCTTCACGACCCGCTTCGACGGCTGGACGGCGGCCGAGAGCGCGCCGCTGCTGAAGCTGCTGTACGAGCATGCTTCGCAGCCGGAGTTCAGCTGCCGCTTCGCATGGCAGCAGGGTTCGCTGGCCTTCTGGGACAACCGCGCCACCTGGCACTACGCGCTCAACGACTACCACGGCCACCGCCGGGTGATGCACCGCATCACCGTCCAAGGCAAGCCGATTCCGGCCGAGTAAGGCGCGTCGGCGCGACGCGCCCTGCGGCAACTCCCGGTCGTACTGCGCACGGCCGCCCCTTCGCGTGCGCAACCGGCTCATGCGAATTCGCCTGCAACAGCCTGGAAGCGATCCAGCCTTTGGGCGCAAAGCGACCGCAGGCCGCCTTGCGCCGCAGCAGTCGCCCGGCCCTCGATCCTTGATGGCGAACCGGTATCAGGCAGTCCGCTTGTACGCCTGCGGCTTGGCCGCGGCGCCGGCCTTGACCAGGTTCAGCGCCGCGACGCGGCGCGCCGGCCGGCGCTTCGGTGCCGGCTTCACTGCCGCATCGGGCTCGGCCGCCGGCTCGGCCGCGACATCGTTCGCGCGTACCAGCGCCAGCAGCTTGCGGTGCTCGGCCAGCAGCGCGTCGGCCAGGTCCATGATGTCGGGCACCGCGCGCCGGCAGCCAATCAGCCCATAGTCGAGGCGGCCGTTGTAGCTTTGCACGGTGACGTTAAGCGCCATGCCGTGCGCCGGGATCGACACTGGGTAGTAGCTGATGATGCGAGCGCCGGCAAAGTACAGCTGCTGCTGGATGCCGGGCACGTTGGAGATCACCAGATTGGCCAGCGGCGGCAGCACGTTCGCCAGCCGCGAGCGGCCGTACAGCGAGGCCAGGCCCGACATCAGCCAGGGCGCGGCCAGCATCGGGAAGTCGGTCGGTATCGCCGCCTTCACGCGGCCGAGCTTGGCCTTGGTGTCGGCCGAATCGGCGGCAATGGCTTTCAGCCGCTGCATCGGGTCGGCCAGATCGGTGGCCAGCGTCATGGTGACCATGCTGACCTGGTTGTTGGCGTTTTCGTCGCCAGCGGCGCGCAGACTCACTGGCACCGCGGCCGACAGTGGCCGCTCGGGCAGCTCGCGGTGGCCGATGAAGTACTCGCGCAGGCCGCCTGCCACGGTGGCCATCACCACGTCGTTCAACGACACGCCGCCGCGCTTGGCGATCTCCTTCACCTCGGCCAGCGGCAAGGTGCGCGCGGCAAAGCGGCGCTGGTTGGTGATCGCCACGTTGAGCGCCGTGCGCGGCGCCAGGAAGTTCAGGTCGCGCGGCAGGCCCCACTGGCGGCGACCGTCTTCGTCCTTCTCGGGCAGCAGCAGCGTGGCGGCGGCGCGGCCCATCGCCGGCAGGGTCTTCACCAGCTTGAGCACCTGCTGTGCGGTGTTGCTCACCGCCGCACCCAGCAGTTCGGCCACGCCAAGCTGGTACTGGTTGTGGCGCGCGCGCGGTCGCGGCGGCTTGATCGGCCGGCCCTCGGGCGTGGTGTCGAAGATGGCTCGGCCCAGCGCCACGCCGGCTTGGCCATCTAGCCGGGCATGGTGCACCTTGATGTACAGCGCCACCTCGCCGCTGCGCAGCCCGTCGATGACGAAGAGCTCCCACAGCGGGCGGCTGCGGTCGAGCAGCGTGGAATGCAACCGCGCCACGTACTGCTGCAGCTGGGTGTTGCTGCCCGGCTTGGGCAGCGTGATGTGGCGGATGTGGTGCTCCAGGTCGATGTCCTCGTCCTCCACCCATACAGGGTTGCTCAGGTCGAAGGGCATCAGCGCCAGCTTGCGCGTGAACACGTCGGCCAGGTGGATGCGCTGTGCCAGGCAGGCCTTGACGTCCTCGAAGAAGTCGCCGCTGTAGCCGGCGGGCAGGTCCAGCACATGCAGCGAACCCACGTGCATGGGCATCTCGGGCGATTCCAGGTGCAGGAAGGCGGCATCGATGCCGCTGAGATGGTTCATGGCAGGCCCCTGAGGTGCAAGTGGTGGCTGGATTACGCATTATGGGAACAGCACCAGGCCGGCGCCCACGGGTTTGTGCGGTGGGCCGCCGCGCTGCCCGGGTCCAAGTCGAGGTGGCGACAATGCCGCAATGCCCAGCGCACCGAGCCCCCTTGCCACCGCCGCCGCGCGCGCGCTGTCGGTGCTGGGGCACCCGGCGCTGCTGATGCCGCTGGCCTTGGCGCTGGCCGGGCAGGGTGCAGGTGCCCCGCCGCGCCTGCTTTCCGCGGGGCTGGGCACCGCGCTGGCGGTGGCAGCCGTCGTGGGCGCCTTCAGCCTGTGGCAGGTGCGGCGCGGGCGCTGGCTGCACGTCGATGCCTCGCAGCCGCATGAGCGCCTACGACTCAACCGCTTTGTCTTGCTGCTGCTTTGCGCTGCGGCCTTGCTGCTGTGGGCACTGGGCGAACCGCAGGCACTGGCGGCCGGGCCGCTGCTGGCAGCGCTGCTGGTGCTGCTGGCCCACCTGCTGCGTCGCTGGTTCAAGGTATCGCTGCATGCCGCCTTTGCGGTGCTGGCGGTGGCGCTGGTCTGGCCGGCGCTGCCGGCAACCCCGGCGCTGGCGCTGCTGGCCGGCGGCGTGGCCTGGTCGCGCTGCGTGCTCGCGCGGCACACCTGGGCAGAAGTGTTGATCGGGCTGGCACTGGGCGCGGCCGTAGGCGCGGCTTTGCAGACCTGCATGACGTAGCCCACCGCCGGCCGCGCTGGAAGCTGGGAGCGTGGGCGGGCGCACTCTGATGGCCAGGGCCGAGGCCATGCCGTCATAATACTGGCTTCAATAAGAATCGAATCAACGGCTTGGCCGTGGTCCGAATGACGTCGCTGGAAACCTTGGCCCCTTGCCGAGCCGCCCTCTTTGCGGGGTGCGCTTGACCTCCACCCGTGCCAGTAGCCTGCCCACGGGCAACCTGCGCTGGTGGATCCTGGGCCTGCTCTTCGTCTGCCGCACCGGGCTGGGGTTGCAGTTCCAGACACTGGGCTCGGTGTCCGACTCGCTGGTAGCGGCGCTGGGCTTCAGCTACGCGCAGATCGGCACGCTCATCGGCCTGTTCATGCTGCCCGGGCTGCTGCTGGCGCTGCCGGCCGGATACATGGGTCGCTGGGCCAGCGATCGCACGCTGGTGGCGCTGGCCCTGCTGTGCATGGCCGCGGGCGGCATCCTGGCGGCGCTGGCGCAGGACTTCGGGCAGCTCGCGCTGGGCCGGCTGGCGTGCGGCGCGGGTTTCGTCGTCAGCACCATCTACCTGACCAAGATGACGACCGACTGGTTCGCCGGCAAGCAACTGGCCACCGCCATGGGACTGCTGGTAATGAGTTGGCCCCTGGGCATCGCGGTGGGCCAGGTGGGCCAGGTGTGGCTCGACCTGCGCTTCGGCTGGCCAAGCGTGTTCGTCACGGCATCGCTGTACTGTGCGCTGGGCGGCATCGCGTTGTTCCTGCTGTACCGGCCGCCGCCCCAGGCTGCGCCGGCGCCGGCTCTGGCGATCGGCCTGCCGCGTCGCGAACTGCTGCTGACGCTGCTTGCCGCCACCACCTGGGGCCTGTACAACGCCGGCTACATCGTCTTCCTGAGCTTCACGCCGCGCGTACTGGTGGCTGGCGGCTACGGCGCGGCCGAAGCGGCTGCGGTGACCAGCCTGGCGAGCTGGGCCATGATCTTCAGCGGGGCGCTCGGCGGGCGCATCGCCGACCGCAGCGGCCGAGGCGAGCAGCTGTTCTACCTGTGCAGCGTGCTCGGCATCGGCGCGCTGCTGCTGCTGAAGTTCACTGGGTTGGCGATGGGGCTGAGCCTGCTGTTCGGGGTGGCCGGGGGCTTTCCCGCGGGAGTGATCATGGCGCTGACCGGCGAGGCCATGGCGCCGCAGCGCCGCGCCTTCGGCATGGGCGTGTTCTTCAGCCTGTACTTCGTGTTCATGACGCTGGGTCCGCCGCTGGCCGGCTGGCTGTTCGACCGCAGCGGCGACCCCTTCGTGGCGATCCTGTTTGCGGCACTGCTGCTCAGCGGTGCGGCGCTGAGCTTCTGGCTGTTCCGCGTGCAGCAGCGCCGCGGTTGACTCAGGACCAGTGCCGGACCACCAGTTCCTTGATCAGCTCGATCGAGTGCTCCATCAGCGGCCCGGCCGGGCGCTGTGCCGAGGTGGCCAGGCGCAAGGTGGCGGCAAGCCGCGGCTTGCCGATGGGCCGCACCTGGAAGCGGCTTTCGTTGCCGCTGCGACGGATGGCGTTGAGCGTCAGCACCGCGTGGAAACCGGCGTCGTGCACCAGGTCCAGCAGGGTGGGCACGCTTTCGATCTCCAGCGCCACGCGCGCCTTCAGGCCGGCGTCGGCCAGCGCCGAATCGACCAACATGCGGATCGAATGCGGCCGCGGCGGAATCACCAGCTCGGCGGCCGCAACCTGCGCCAGCGTGACCGGCGCGCCCACCAGCCTGGCACTGGCCTTGGGCGGCCGCGCCCCCACCAGGTACATCTGCTCGACGCGCAGCGGGGTCAGCTCGATCGAGGCCGGCGCGGTACCGCTGTAGACCAGTGCGAAATCGACCCGGCCCACCGCCAGCCATTCCATCAGGTGGTCGGACAGGCCTTCGACCACGCCGAAACTGGCCTGCGCGAAACGCTCGCGGAAGGCGCGCACCAGCGGTCCGGTGAGCGTGCGCGCCACACTGGGCGGCAGGCCGATGATCAGCCGTCCCGACACCGCGCCGCGCTGCTGCTCCAGGTCGAGCCGGGCGCGCTGCACCTGCTGCAGGATGCCGCGCGCATGTTCGAGCAAGCGCTTGCCGGGCTCGGTGAGCGTGACACCGCGGCCGTTGCGCACGAACAGCGTCTGGCGCAGCTCGACCTCGAGCGCGCGCACCTGGCGGCTCAGCGCCGGCTGGGCCACGCGCAGGAAGCGCGACGACAGCGTGAAGCTGCCGAACTCGGCCACCTGCACGAAGTACTCGAGCTGCTTCAGGTCCATCGCAGGGGCGTCATTCCGGTTCGATCTTCGCCGCGGCGATGACGGCGCGCCAGTGCACGATCTCGCGCGTCAGCAGCGCCTGCAACTGCTGCGGCGTGCCTCCCTGCGCCCGCACGCCCAGCGCCAGCAGCCTGTCGGCCACCGCGGGGGTCTTCAGCGCCTCGTTGGCGGCGGCGTTCAGGCGCTCAATCACCGCCGGGGCGGTCCCTGCCGGTGCAGCCAGCGCGTTCCACGAGGCCACCTCGTAGTCGGCCACGCCGGCCTCGCGCATCGTCGGCACCTCGGGCAGCGCGGCAAAGCGCCGGTCGCCGGTGACGGCCAACGCGCGCAGCGCGCGCGCCGGCAGCTGGCCCAGCCACGGCCCCAGGATCTCGAAGGCCGCATCGACCTCGCCGCTGCGCAGTGCGCCAAGCACCGCGGGCGTGCCCCTGTACGGCAGGATCACCGCGTCGATGCCGGCGCGCGCCTTGAAGAGCTCAGCGCAAAGGTTCTGCGTGCTGCCCACGGCGATGGTGCCCAGCGTCAGCCGGCCCGGCTTCGCCCTGGCCTCGTCGATCAGCTCGCCCACGCTGCGCCAGCGCGCGCCGTCGGCGACGAACAGCGCCAGGTCGAACACGCCCAGCGTGCCCACCGGCGCGAAGTCTTTCTGCACATCGAAGGGCAGTTTCTTGAACAGGCTGGCGCTCACCGCGTTGGCGTTGCTCATCAGCAGCAGCGTATGTCCGTCCGGCGCGGCCCGCGCCACCGCCTGGCTGCCGACAATGCTGCCGGCGCTGGGCCTGTTGTCGACGACGACGGGCACCTTCAGCGTCGCGCTCATCTGCTGCGCCACGGCTCGCGCCGTGAGGTCAGCGATGCCGCCGGGGCCGAAGGGCACCACCAGCATGATCGGCCGATCAGGGAAGGCCGACTGCGCGCGGGAGCTGCCGGGCCATGCGACGGCCGGCAAGGCGGCGAGCATGGCGCGGCGCGATAGACGGGAGGGCTTGGCAGTCATGCGCAGCGGGCGTAGCGGTGGCAGTGCGCGTGATTCTGCCTGCGCCGCCCTGTAGACTGGCCGGCAGAGCTGCCGACCCGGCGGCGCCTCCCCTTCGCTCGCGCTGCATCCATGCCGAAGTCGCCGCCCTCCCCGCGCGGACCCAGCGTCCGTGACGGCGCTGCCGATTTGCTGCGCGAGATCGACGATCTGGCCTGGACCGGCCAGCACGCGCAGGCCCAGGCGCTGGCCGGCCGGGCACTGCGCCGCGCTGGGCTGCCGACCCGGCTTCGCCAGGCGCTCCTGGACCGCCGCGCCAGCAGCGGCATGGCGCAGGGCCGCTTGCCGCAGGCGATGCAGGACGCCCGCCGGCTGCTGGCACTGGCCGAAGCCGAAGGAGCCACGGCTGCGCGCGCCCGCGCGCTGTGCCGCCTGGCCGCGGTACTGACGCGGCAGGACCTGCCCGCCGACGCCGAGG
>JBEIHU010000099.1:0-13957 GCA_040381175.1 Burkholderiaceae bacterium | reverse complement strand
GGTCAAGGACGTGCACCTGGCCGTGGGCGGTGGCGAGGTGGTGGGCCTGCTGGGCCCCAACGGCGCGGGCAAGACCACCACCTTCTACATGGTGGTGGGCCTGGTGCGGGCGGACGCCGGGCGCATCCTCATCGACGCTCAGGAGGTGCAGGGTCTGCCGATCCACAGGCGCTCGCGTCTGGGCTTGTCCTACCTGCCGCAGGAGGCCTCGATCTTCCGCAAGCTGACGGTCGAGGAGAACGTGCGCGCGGTGCTGGAGCTGCAGGTCGACGAGCGCGGCCGGCCGCTGGCCCGGCCGGTCATCGACACGCAACTGGCCCGCCTGCTGCAGGAGCTGGGCATCGACAAGCTGCACGACTCGCCGGCACCGGCGCTGTCCGGTGGCGAACGCCGGCGCGTCGAGATCGCGCGTGCGCTGGCCACGCAGCCGCGCTTCATCCTGCTGGACGAGCCCTTCGCCGGCATCGACCCGATCGCGGTGATCGAGATCCAGCGCATCATCGGCTTCCTGCGCCTGCGCGGCATCGGCGTGCTCATCACCGACCACAACGTGCGCGAGACGCTGGGCATCTGCGACCGCGCCTACATCATCAGCGACGGCCAGGTGCTGGCCGAGGGCACGGCGCAGCAGATCATCGACAACGCCGAGGTGCGCAAGGTGTACCTGGGCGAGAACTTCCGGATGTAGCCGAGCGGTGTCGATGATGAAGCCGTCCCTGCAGGTCCGCCTGTCGCAGCACCTGGCACTGACGCCGCAGCTGCAGCAGTCGATCCGCCTGCTGCAGCTGTCGACGCTGGAGCTGCAGCAGGAAATCGAGCAGATGCTCGAGCAGAACCCCTTTCTCGAAGCCGACGACGAGGCCGCGTCCTTCGACACCGCGCCGTCCGAACGCGCATCGGACACCGAGCCCGGCAGCGAACAGCTGCGCGAGCGCGACGAGCTCGACGGCGGCGAGGCCGAGCCCGCCCTGGGCGAGGTCAAGGCCGACGATTTCGGCGCCACCGAGCGCGACGATTGGGAAAACGGTACCGAGCGCGACGACTTCGACGGCATCCGCGAAACGCCCGGCCAGAGCAGCAGCAGTGCCGGCGGCGAGGACGATGGCGGCGATTTCGAGCGCGGCGGCGGCAGCCTGTCGCTGCAGGAGCATCTGCGCGGGCAGATGGCCGGCATGCGGCTGACGGGCGAGGACCGCGCCGCATTGGAAGTGCTGATCGAATCGCTCGATGACGACGGCTACCTGGCCGATGCACTGGACGACATCGCCGGGCGGCTGGCCGAGATGCTGGGCGTCGACGCCTGCGAAGAGGAGGCGCAAGACGAGCTGATGGCCCGGCTGCAGTGCGCGCTGCAGTGGCTGCACAGCATGGAGCCGTTGGGCGTGGGCGCGCGCGGGCTGTCCGAGTGCCTGTGCCTGCAGCTTCGCGCCGGGCCGCGTTGCGAGGCGCAGGCCATCGCCCTCGCCATCTGCCAACGCCACCTGGAGCTGCTGGCCCGGCGCGACTACAAGCGCCTGGCCGCGGCCACCGGCACCGACGAGAAGCTGGTGCGCGAGGCACAGGCGCTGATCGTGCGCTGCGAGCCCAAGCCCGGGCGGGCCTTCGAGCAGACCGAAACCCGCGTGGTGGTGCCCGATGTCATCGTGCGCCGCAGCGGCCGCAGCCTGAGGGTGGCGCTGAACCCCGAGGTCATGCCCAAGCTGCGCATCAACGACCTGTACGCGCACGCGCTGCGCGGCGCGCGCGGAGCCAACGCCGGCCTGAGCGCTCGGCTGCAGGAGGCGCGCTGGTTCATGAAGAACATCCAACAGCGCTTCGACACCATCCTGCGCGTGTCCACCGCCATCGTCGAGCGCCAGAAGAGCTTCTTCACCCACGGCGAGATCGCGATGAAGCCGCTGGTGCTGCGCGAGATCGCCGACGAGCTGGGGCTGCACGAATCGACGATCTCGCGCGTCACCACCGCCAAGTACCTGGCCTCGCCAATGGGCACCTTCGAGCTGAAGTATTTCTTCGGCTCGTCGCTGAACACCGAATCCGGCGGCAATGCCTCAAGCACCGCGGTGCGTGCGCTGATCAAGCAGCTGGTCGGCGCCGAAGATCCGGCCAGGCCGCTGTCGGACAGCCAGTTGAGCCAGATGCTCGACGAGCAGGGTATCCAGGTGGCGCGGCGCACCGTGGCCAAGTACCGCGAGGCGCTGAAGATCGCGCCGGCCAACCTGCGCAAGTCCGCCTGAGCCCGATGCGCGACGAGCTGCGCCTGTTCCTGCCCTGCGCGGCTGGCGTCGAGGCGCTGCTGTGCGACGAGATCGTCCGGCTGCTGCCCGGCACGCCCGTGCAGGCGCGGCGCGGCGGCGTGTCGCTCAGCAGCGATGCCCAGGGCCTGATGGCGCTGAACCTCGGCAGCCGGCTGGCACAGCGCGTGCTGATCGAAGTGGCCGCCGCCGAGTACCGCCACGAGGACGACCTGTACGCGCTGGCGCGGCGCGTCGACTGGGCGCACTGGATCACGCCACAGCATACGCTGCGCGTGGACACCACCGCGCAGCGCAGCCCGCTGCGCAGCCTGAACTTCGCCGCGCTGCGCATCAAGGACGCGGTGTGCGACCAGCTGCGCGAGACCGCCGGCGCGCGTCCCAGCGTCAACACCCGCCAGCCCGACCTGCCACTGCTGCTTCACCTGGGCGCACAGCGTGCCACACTGTATGTCGATGCCTCGGGCGAGTCGCTGTTCAAGCGCGGCTGGCGCGAGGACAAGGGCGACGCGCCGCTGAAGGAAACCCTGGCCGCGGCCATGCTGGCCGCCGCCGGCTGGCGCGGCACACCGGCCGAAGGCGGCGCGCTGCACGACCCGTGCTGCGGCAGCGGCACCATCGCCATCGAGGCGGCGCAGATCGCCTGCGGCATCGCCCCGGGGCTGAAGCGGCGCTTCGCCTTCGAGCGGCTGCTGCCCTTTGCCACGCCACCGATGCGCGCGCTGATGCAGCGGCTGAAGAGCCAGGCGCAGGCCCGCGTGCATGCGCCGGCGGTGCCGATCTCGGCGAGCGACGTGTCCTTCCGCATGCTCGACTTCGCGCGCCGCAATGCACAGCGCGCCGGCGTCGCCGAGGCCATCGACTTCCATGGCGACGACGCGCTGGAACGCCCCGCCCCCGCGCTGCCGCCGCAGCTGCAAGGCACGCTGATGCTCAACCCGCCCTACGGCGAGCGCATCGATGTCGCGGGCAAGGCGGCGCGGCCTTCAGCCGAAGACCGCGACATGCCGGGTGACTTCTTCCCGCGGCTGGCGGCGCACTGGAAGCGTGCCTACACCCAGCACCCGGCCGGCTGGACCGCCTGGGTGCTGAGCCCGGACATGAAACTGCCCGGTGTGATGCGCCTGAAAGCCAGCCTGCGGGTGCCGATGTGGAACGGGCCGATCGAATGCCGGCTGTTCCGCTTCGAGCTGGTGGCCGGCTCCGCAAGAGACTGAGCCTGCGGGCGGCGGTCCACGGCGGGCCTGAAGGCAAACCAGCAAGCATCCATGCGGGCTTACCGCCGGTTTCCTCAGCTGTGGAGCCGTTGCGGATCGCGGACTTCCGCGGTCGCTGAAACATGTCTTGCGACAACGATTCGCCTTCGAATCACCGGCCTCGACTGCCGTTTGCATGCCGGGTTCTTCGGCCGTGCCCGCAAGAGCTGCAGCGCAGGCCTCACGGCGGTTCGCGATCAAGGGCCGAGAAGCCGGTGACGGCTGGCGGCGCAAAGCGACTGAAGGCCGCTTTGCGCAGAAACGGAACCTCGGTGCATGGAAGCCCCTGCGTGAACCCGGTGGTCGATATGATGGTCGGTTGCCCACGCACCCGCCCATGCCCGCCGAACTGCCACCCGACGCGCCCGCCATCCGCATCCGCGGCGCGCGCACCCACAACCTGAAGAACATCGACCTCGACATCCCGCGCCAGGCGCTGGTGGTCATCACCGGGTTGTCGGGTTCGGGCAAGTCCAGCCTGGCTTTCGACACGCTGTATGCCGAAGGCCAGCGCCGCTATGTCGAGAGCCTGTCCGCCTATGCCCGGCAGTTTCTGCAGCTGATGGACAAGCCCGATGTCGACGTGATCGAAGGCCTGTCGCCGGCCATCAGCATCGAGCAGAAGGCCACCAGCCACAACCCGCGCTCCACCGTCGGCACCATCACCGAGATCCACGACTACCTGCGCCTGCTCTATGCGCGCGCCGGCACGCCCTTCTGCCCCGACCACGGCCTGCCGCTGCAGGCGCAAAGCGTCAGCCAGATGGTCGACGCGGTGCTGGCCTTGCCCGAAGGGACTCGGCTGATGGTGCTGGCCCCCGTGGCGCGCGACCGCAAGGGCGAGTTCGTCGAGCTGTTCCAGGACATGCAGGCACAAGGCTACGTGCGCTTCCGCATCGGCGCCAACGGCCAGCCGGGCACGGTGTACGACGCCAGCACGCTGCCCAGGCTGAAGAAGGCCGAGAAGCACGACATCGACGTGGTGGTCGACCGGCTGCGCGTCCAGCCCGGCCTGCAGCAGCGCCTGGCAGAAAGCTTCGAGACCGCGCTGCGCATCGCCAACGGCCGCGCCATCGCCTGCGAGATGGACCATGAATCCGGCGTGGCGCCGCGCGAGCACCTGTTCTCCAGCAAGTTCGGCTGCCCGGTTTGCAGCTACTCTCTCAGCGAACTGGAGCCGCGGCTGTTCTCCTTCAACTCGCCGGTCGGCGCCTGCCCCAGCTGCGGCGGCCTGGGGCAGGTGACGGTGTTCGACACGCAGCGTGTCGTGGCCTTCCCCAGCCTGAGCCTGGCTTCCGGCGCGGTCAAGGGCTGGGACCGGCGCAACGCCTACACCTTCTCGCTGCTGGAAAGCGTGGCCCGGCACTACGGCTTCGACATCGACACGCCCTTCGAAGCGCTGCCCGAGCAGGCGCGGCGCGTTCTGCTGCATGGCTCGGGCGAAGAAGACATCAGCTTCACCTACGAGGCGCAAGGCGCCAAGGGCCGGGCGCGCTCGGTCAAGCGTTCGCACCCCTTCGAAGGCATCCTGCCGAACCTGGAGCGGCGTTGGCGCGAGACGGATTCAGCCGCCGTGCGCGAGGACCTGGCGCGCTTGCAGGCGGCCAAGCCCTGCCCTGACTGCGGCGGCTCTAGGCTGCGCCGCGAAGCGCGCAATGTCTTCTTGCAGCAGGCCGGCGCCGAAAGCGGTGAGCCGATCTACCGTGTCGAGCAAAAGACGCTGGCCGACGGACTGGCCTATTTCGAGAGCCTGGAGCTGCAGGGTGCCAAGGCCGAGATCGCCGACAAGATCGTCAGCGAGATCCGCTCGCGGCTGAAGTTCCTCAACGACGTGGGGCTGAACTACCTGAGCCTGGACCGCAGCGCCGACACCCTGTCCGGCGGCGAGGCGCAGCGCATCCGCCTGGCCAGCCAGATCGGCAGCGGCCTGACCGGCGTGATGTACGTGCTGGACGAGCCGTCGATCGGATTGCACCAGCGCGACAACCAGCGCCTGATCGGCACGCTCAAACGGCTGCGCGACCTGGGCAACTCGGTGCTGGTGGTGGAGCACGACGAGGACATGATCCGCGCCTGCGACCACGTGGTGGACATGGGCCTGGGCGCCGGCGTGCACGGCGGGCGCGTCATCGCGCAGGGCAGCCCGGCCGACGTGGCGGCCAGTGCCGAGTCGCTGACCGGGCAGTACATGGCCGGCCGGCTGCGCATCGAGCTGCCGCGCCAGCGCCGCAGCCTGGCCCAGCAGGCCGCCCCGCGGGTGCTGCGCATCGTCAATGCCCGTGGCAACAACCTGAAGAACGTGGACGCCGAGGTCCCGGTCGGCCTGTTCACCTGCGTCACCGGCGTGTCGGGCTCGGGCAAGAGCACGCTGGTCAACGACACGCTCTATGCCGCGGTGGCGCGCAAGCTCTACGGCAGCCATGCCGAGCCGGCGCCGCACGACCAGATCGAAGGACTGGAGGCCTTCGACAAGGTGATCAACGTCGACCAGAGCCCGATCGGGCGCACGCCGCGCAGCAACCCGGCCACCTACACAGGCCTGTTCACGCCGATGCGCGAGCTGTTCGCCGAGGTGCCAGCGGCGCGCGAGCGCGGCTACGGCCCGGGGCGCTTCAGCTTCAACGTGGCCGGCGGGCGCTGCGAGGCCTGCCAGGGCGACGGCGTGATCAAGGTGGAGATGCACTTCCTGCCCGACCTCTACGTGCCCTGCGACACCTGCCATGGCGCGCGCTACAACCGCGAGACGCTGGAGATCGTCTACAAGGGCCGCAACATCACCCAGGTGCTGGACATGACGGTGGAAGACGCGCACGGCTACTTCTCGGCCGTGCCGGCCATCGCACGCAAGCTGCAGACGCTGCTCGACGTGGGCCTGGGCTACATCAAGCTGGGGCAGAGCGCGACCACGCTGTCAGGCGGCGAGGCGCAGCGCGTGAAGCTGGCGCTCGAACTGAGCAAGCGCGACACCGGCCGCACGCTGTACATCCTGGACGAGCCGACCACCGGGCTGCACTTCCACGACACTGCGCAGCTGCTGAAGGTGCTGCACCAGCTGCGCGACGCCGGCAACACCATCGTCGTCATCGAGCACAACCTGGACGTGATCAAGACTGCCGACTGGATCATCGACATGGGGCCGGAAGGCGGCGCCGGCGGCGGCGAGCTGCTGGTGGCCGGCACGCCGGAGGCGGTGGCGGCGCATCCGCACAGCCACACCGGGCGCTTCCTGGCGGAGCACCTGAACTAGGAGCGTGGGCGCCGCCTGCGCCGGCCGCACAGACTGGAGACACCATGGCCAAGAGCATCGACTACTACTTCGCCCCGCAATCGCCCTGGACCTACCTGGGGCACCAGCGCTTTCGCGATATCGCCGCGCGCGCCGCAGCCCGCGTGCGCGTGCTGCCGATCGACCTGGGCAAGATCTTCCCGCGCTCCGGAGGCCTGCCGCTGCCGCAGCGGGCGCCCCAGCGGCAGGCCTACCGGCTGGTGGAGCTGAAGCGCTTTTCCGAAGCGCTGGGTCTGCCGCTGAACCTGCACCCGAGCCACTTTCCGGTGCCAGGCGACAACGCGGCGCGGCTGATCCTGGCGGTGGATGCCAGGTGCGGCAGCGACGCGGCCATGCAGCTGACCGGCGCGGTGCTGAAGGCCGTCTGGGCCGAACAACGCAACATCAACGAGGCCGCGACGCTGGCGCAGCTGCTGGCGGAATGCGGATTGCCGGCTGCGGCCGCTGCCGACGCCCAGGCCGACGCCGTGCAGCAGCGCTACGAACAGGCCACCCAGCAGGCCTTCGACGCCGGCGTGTTCGGCGCGCCGAGCTATGTGATCGACGGCGAACTGTTCTGGGGCCAGGATCGGCTGGACTTCGTCGAGCGGCGGCTGGCCCCGGCCTGAGCCTGGCCGCTGCGCCCGGCAAAAAGGCCGTGGCGCTTGCGCAGCCACGGCCTGTCAGGGTGCAGCTTCGGCTTACTTCAGGTGCGAGCTGACCAGCTTGGTCATCTCGAACATCGAGACCTGCGCCTTCTTGAATATTTCCTTCAGCTTGGCATCGGCGTTGATCATCGTCTTCTTGGCCTGGTCTTGCAGGCCGTTCTTCTTGATGTACTCCCAGATCTTCTTGGTGACTTCGGTGCGCGGCATGGCCTTGTCACCGATCACGGCGGCCAGGGCCGCGCTGGGGGTCATCGCCTTCATGAAGGCGGCGCTCGGGGCGCGCTTCTTCGCCGGGGCCTTCTTGGCCGGCGCCTTCTTCGCGGCAGCCTTCTTGGCCGGAGCGGCCTTCGCTACAGGCTTCTTCGGCGCGGCCTTCTTGGCCGGGGCCGCGGCCTTCTTGGCCGGGGCCTTCTTGGCCGGGGCCTTCTTCGCGGGAGCTTTCTTCGCAGTTGCCATGTTGAGTTTCTCCATCTGGTCTAGGGACGTCGGACCGGCTCCGGTGAGGTCTGAGCGACCCTCGTATTGGACGGATCTCCGGCATGAACGATGTTAATGCCTGCGCGAGGGCCTGAGAAGCAGATTTCCACCAGGGGGTTGCCATTCCCCGACGCCGGCGGCCCTGGGCAAGGCCGGCGCGCTATGCTGGTCGCCATGAAGCTGATCATCCGCTGGTTGCTGCTGGCTGCCGCCTTGCTGCTGGTGGCGCATCTGTACCGTGGCGTCGTCGTCGCCGACTTCGGTGCCGCGCTGGTCGCCGCCTTCGTCATCGGTCTGCTCAACACGCTGGTGCGGCCGGTGCTGGTGCTGATGACGCTGCCGGTGACGCTGCTCACGCTGGGGCTGTTCCTGTTCATCATCAACGCCCTGCTGTTCTGGTGGGCGGGTTCGATGTTCGAGGGCTTCAAGGTGCCCAGCTTCGGCGCGGCCTTGGTGGGCTCGCTGATCTACAGCCTGTGCAGCATGGTCATCGACATGGCAATGGAGCGTGTGTTCTCCCGTCGGCGCACTTGACCCAGAAAAAGTAGAAATCACCCCGGCCGCGTGGGCGGCTCGGACAAGGCGCCTTGCAAGCTGCGCAGCAGCGCGCTCTGGCCAGCCAGATGTTGGTCCCGATATTGGAGCGCGAGCGCCTTGTGTTCGGCAGCCTTCTGGTCTTTCCCCAACTGTTTCAGGATCTCCGCGACTCGGGCATGTGTCACCGCTACGTCGTCAGCGTCTGCCGGGTCTTCTACGCGCTTACAAGCCTCTTCGACGTCACTAAGCGCAGCTTTCGGATCGCCGATGCGCAGATAGCACCAAGCTCGATCAGCATAGAAGCATGCCTTCCGCCTCTCAAGGTTCTCTGGACTATTGCTCTCCAATACCTCAACGAATATCTCAAGCGCCTCTTGGAATCGTTCGCCTGTAGTCAAGAGCTGCGCCTTCATCAAGGGAATCAGCAAGGCTAACGAAAGCGTGCCAATTCCGATGTCGTAGTTTTTCGTTGACTCCGTCTCCATTAGCGCGCGCTTGGCCTCAATAGGCATAGATTCACCGAACGCATCGGCAAGTCGTACTTCATTCGCCCTAAACGCCGCCACGTTATGCAGCATCGCACTGATCATCGCGTCATCGCCTTCGGCCAGTGCGTGCTGGCGTACCGCGGCGTACCAGTCCTTGGCCAGGTCGAAGCGGCCTGCGAAGTGGAAGGCATCGGCAATCACCAGGCTGACACGGGCCAGCGCCGCATGGTGGGTGGGCTGGGCCAGCTGCAGCGCCTGCACCGCGTACTGCAGCATCGGTTCCATGCGGTTGGCGTTGAACTCGATGTGCGCCAGCCAGGCCGCGCACAGCGGCACCAGCACCGGGTGGTTCATCGCCCGGCTCAGCGCATGCGCGCGGCGCAGACGGTCCAGCGCCTTCGGCCCCGGCTGGCTGTAGAAGTGCACCAGCGCTTCCACCAGACTGACCCAGGCCGTGACCTCGGCATCCGGCTGCTTGCCGAACTCGCCGCGGATGGCGCTGACGATGGCCTCGGCCTCCTGTTGCTTGCCCTGGCGCGCCAGGTAGATGCCTCGCTGGGCGCGCAGGCAGGCGGCTTCCACCGGGTCGCGCGCGGCGGCGATGCGCGCGGCCAGCTGGCTGAGCAGCCTGGAGTTCACAGCTTCATTCCGTCAGGATGCGCAGCGCCTCGGCGTAGCGCGCGGCGGTTTCACCGATCACCTGCGGCGGCAACGGCGGCGCCGGCGCCTTCTTGTTCCAAGGCTGGCCGTCGACTTGCGCCGCCTCCAGCCAGTCGCGCAGGAACTGCTTGTCGAAGCTGGGCGGGTTGACGCCTTCGCGGTAGTCGCGCACAGGCCAGAAGCGCGACGAGTCGGGTGTCAGCACCTCGTCCATCAGCGTCAGCGTGCCGGCGTCGTCCAGCCCGAACTCGAACTTGGTGTCGGCAATGATGATGCCGCGGCTCAGCGCGTGATCGGCAGCCTCGCGGTACAGGCGGATCGAGATCTCCCGCACGCGCAGCGCCAGCTCGGCGCCGATCCGCTGCTCCATCTGCGCGAAGTCGATGTTCTCGTCATGGGCGCCGGCCTCGGCCTTGGTGGCCGGCGTGAAGATGGGCTCGGCCAAGCGCGAGGCGTTGCGCAGGCCGCCGGGCAGGCGCAGCCCGCACACGGTGCACGAGCGCTGGTACTCGGCCCAGCCCGAGCCCGCCAGGTAGCCGCGCACCACCGCTTCGACAGGCAGCGGGCGCAGCCGCCTGACCAGCATCGAGCGGCCTGCCACCTGCGCGCGCTCGTCCGCGGCCACCGCGCTGGACGGGTCGTCGCCGCTGAGGTGGTTGGGCACGACATGCGCCAGCCGCGCAAACCAGAACAGCGCCATGCGCGTCAGCAGCCGTCCCTTGCCGGGGATCGGCTGGCCCATGACCACGTCGAAGGCCGAGATGCGGTCGCTGGCCACCATCAGCAGCCGGTCGTTGCCGACGGCATAGTTGTCGCGCACCTTGCCGCGCGCCAGCAGCGGCAGCGAATGCAGCCGGCTTTCAAACAGCGCGTCGGTCTCGGGCAGGGCGTCGGGCATGGCATCCATGGCGATGAAACAAGCCATCATTCTGCCTGCCGGCGGTGCCGGCGGCGACGCCTACCTGCCGCGCAACTCGGCAGTGATTTCGCGCCGCTGCGCCTCGAGCTGGCGCAGCCTGGCGTCGATGACCGAGGCTTCGATGAAGTCGTTGGCCGCGCCGCTGCGCACCAGCGATTGCGCCGCGCGCAGGCGGTCGATGGCGCCGCCGATGTCGCCCAGCGCCGCCCGGGCCTCGGCCTGCGCCCGCATGGCTCGCAGGCGCTGGCCCAGCGCTTCTTCGCCCTGGGCCAGCATGCCCCAGGCCAGCGGGTCGCGCGGGTGCATCGACAGCCAGCTCTGCAGGCCTTCGTTGCTCTGGCGCACGGCCTGATAGCCCGGCGCGGCGCACCGGCCCGCCGTCGCGCCCGGTTGCGCACAGGCCGCGGCCTCGGCGGGTTGCTGGTTCCACAGCGCCAGGGCCACCTGTCCACGCAGCAGCCGTGTCCAGCGCGAAGGCGGCTGCAGGGCCGGCGCGTCCAGCAGCTTCCAGGCTGCCGCAGGGTCGCCGCGCTGCAGCACCGCCTGCACCTGCAGCTGCCGGAAGGCGGCCGTTGCCGCCGGCGCGGCCGCGGGCTGCTCGCGCAACAGCTGAAGCGCCTTGCCGACGGCGGCATCGGCTGCGCCAGCGTCGCCCAGCAGCAGTGTCGACAAGGCTCCGGCGTACAGCGCCGCCAGCCGTTCGTCCAGCGGCAGTGCGGCGCCGCCCTCGGCCATGGCACCGGCCACGCGCTGCTGCTGGCGGCGCAGCCCGTCGGCGCTGGCATCCATCAGCACGCGTGCGCGCGCGCCCATCAGCAGGTGCTCGGTCGTGTCGGCCGGCGGCGCCGCGGCGGACAAGGCCAGCCGGGCTCGCGCCTCGCTGATGCGCTCCACCGTCAGCGGGTGGCTTCGCAGGTAGGGGAAGGCACCGCTGTCGTTCAGGCGGTTGGCGCTTTCCAGCTTCTCGAACATCGCCGCCATGCCGCCGGGCGTATAGCCGGCATCGGTGAGCACTCCGAAGCCGACGCGATCGGCCTCGCGCTCCATGTCGCGCGAATAGTTCAGCTGCCCTTGCACCGCGGCGGCCTGGGCACCGACCACCGCCGCCTGCACGCCGTCGGAACTGCCGGCGCGGCTGGCCGCCAGCACGCCCAGGATCAGCCCGGCCAGGCTGAGCAGCGTGGTGCGTTGGGTGTTGACGATGCCGCGCGCGATATGGCGCTGCGTGACGTGCGTCAGCTCGTGGGCCAGCACCGCGGCCAGCTCGTCGCTCGAGGCGGTGATGGCGATCAGCCCCAGGTGCACGCCGATGAAGCCGCCGGGCAGCGCAAAGGCATTGACGCTGCGGTCGCGCACCAGGAAGACCTCCCAGGCCAGCAGCTTGGCGGTGTCGTCGGTGATCTCGCCTCGCTGGCGTGCCGCCTCGATCAACGGCTGCCAGACGCGCTGCATGTATTCGAGCAGCGGCGGGTCGTCCAGGTAGGCGGGGTCGCGCCGGATCTCGCGCATGATCTGCTCGCCCAGCGCGCGCTCGGTGCTGACGCTGAACTCCTCCCCGGCCTCTTCGCCCAGCGCCGGCAGCCGCACCTGGGCCCAGGCCGTGTGCGCGGGAGCGCCGGCGCAGAGCACGCCAGCCAGAAACAGCGCGCGCACGCGCGCCGACAGGGAAGATCGCTTCAAACGCATTCCGACACCCGCCGGGAACTCAGGACCGCCGCGGCTATGATGACCATAACACCCAATGGTTTGATGCCGCTGCGCCAATGAGTTCCCCGCTGACGCACTTCGACGCCCAGGGCCAGGCGCACATGGTCGACGTGTCCGCCAAGGCCAGCACGCACCGCGTGGCAAAGGCCAGCGGCGTGATCCGCATGCAAGCGGCGACGCTGGCGTTGATCGAATCGGGCCGCGCCAAGAAGGGCGATGTGATCGGTGTCGCGCGCATTGCCGCGATCCAGGGCGCCAAGCGCACCGCCGACCTGGTGCCGCTGTGCCACCCACTGCCCATCACCCGGGTGGCGGTGGAGTTCGAGCTGGATGCCGCGGCTTCGCTGCTGCGCTGCACGGCCCAGGTCGAGACCCTGGGCCCCACCGGCGTGGAGATGGAAGCGCTGACCGCCGTGCAGGTGGGGCTGCTGACGGTGTACGACATGTGCAAGGCCGCGGACCGCGGCATGGTCATGGGTGACATCCGGCTGCTGGAAAAGCGCGGCGGCAAGTCGGGCGACTGGGTCGCTGCCGCCTGAGGCGCGGGCCCGGCGTTCAGCGCAGATAGTCGCGCCAGCCGGGCACGACGGCCGGCGGCTCGCATTGGAACGGCAGCGGCTCGCCGGGCCTGGGGGCGTCGCAGGGCTCGAAGAATTCCTCGGCCAGCGGGTTGCGGAACTCGCGCAGGCGCTGCGCCAGATGCCGCGCCTTGTCCAACTCGCCGGCGCGGGCCAACGCCTGCGCCCAGGCGATCTGCAGCCGCGTGTCCAGCAGGTAGTGCGGCGCTTCGCGAAACGCCGGGGCGTCGGCGGCGGCATGGTCATCGACCGTGGCCGCCGCATAGCCGGCATGGTGGGCGAAGAGCCAGCTGCGCTGGCCGCCGGCGATGCGCTGCTCCAGCGTGCTGGCGTCGCGCGGCGCGGCGAAGATCGTCGCCACCCGGGCATAGTCCGCCAGCGCCAGCGCAGTGCCGACGGCCAGCAGCACCCCGCCGATGAACAGCACGCGCGTTGGCGCACCGCTCGGCGCGGCAAGCGCAGGGGCAGACCGGCCGAGACCGTAGCCGAACAGCCAGGCCGCGGGCAGCAGGAAGTAGGCGTACCACAGCGGGTACTCCAGCAGGCTGTGCAGCGCGATCAGCAGCAACATCATCCAGGCGCTGCGCAGCGTCACGCCAGTGGCTCGGTCAGCCTGGCGCGCCAGGCGAGATGCGCGCGCCATCGCCGCCAGCAGCAACGCCATCACGGCAGCCGCCCGCGGCAGGCCGAGCTCCACCATCAGCTGCAGCGGCAGGTTGTGCGTGTGGTCGAAAAAGGCCACCGGCCGGTCTGGGAAGGGCGTCAGCGTCCAGGCCAGGTTGAATTCGCCGAAGCCCACGCCCGTCCAGGGCTGCTGGCGGATGAGTTCGAGCGTGTTGGCCCAGATGGCGAAGCGCGAACCGGACAGGTCGGCCTCGGCCAGCCGCCCTTGGCCGCCGAAGGCATGGCGGCTGGCTTCGGCCCAGGCGGACAGGCCCAGCCAGGCGATGGCATAGAACAGCGGTGCCAGCAGCAGCAGCAGCCGCGTGGGCCGCGACAGCCGACGGTCCAGCAAGCCCCACAGCGCCAGCAGGCCGACGCCGAGCACGCCGGTGCGCGAGGCGGTCAGCACCACCGCGAAGCACATCAGCGCGAACAGCGACCCGCCGAGCGGCCGGCGCAGGCGGCCCAATTCGAGCAGCGGGAT
>JBEIHU010000098.1:0-14003 GCA_040381175.1 Burkholderiaceae bacterium | reverse complement strand
TCCAGCGCGGCGACGCCGTGCGGGCCAAGCTGGCTGAACTGAACCTGACCGAGGCCGACATCGGCGGCGCCGTGACGTGGGCGCGCGCCTCATCGAGCCCGAAGGCTCCCGCCAAGGCCGCAACCAGCCCCCGCGCCAAGGTGCAGCGCAAAGCATGAGCGCTCGCAGGCGCAGTGGGCTATCGGCTGACCAAGGTCCTCCGCGCGTCGTGCTCGACACCAACGTCGTGCTCTCGGCGTTGGTGTTCGGCAAGGGCACTACTGCTCGCCTGCGCGCCGCCTGGCAGGGCGGCCATTGCCTGCCGCTGGTCAGCACTGCCACCGCGCAGGAGCTCGTGCGTGTCCTGGCCTATCCGAAGTTCCGTCTCGACGCGCAAGAGCAGCAGGAGTTGCTGGCCGACTACCTGCCCTACGCCGAGGCCGTTCGCATTCCTCAGCCACCACCGAACGTGCCGGTCTGTCGAGATCCGTTCGACATGCCGTTCCTTCACCTGGCAGCCGCCGGCCGGGCCGACGCCCTGGTCACCGGAGATGCCGACCTGCTGACGCTGGCCCGCGTGGGGCGCTGTCCGATCATGATTCCCGACGCCCTCGTGAGCGGCCTGCCCCCGGCCGTGCCACCCCATGCATGACGAAGTTGCCGTTGACGCCCGAATCGGCGCCGATGGCACGCGTGAGGGCAGGCGTAGGCCAATGCCTTATACGCGATGGCGTTTGGTTTACGAAGGGGTCTCATCCTAAAATAGCGTCTACCGCTGATTTAGGCTCCTGCCCCGATGAAACGCGCGCTACAAGGCCGGTACGTCAAGGTCGCCACTGCCGGAGAGTCGTTCAAGGCCTTCGTCCCGGCGCCTTTGCCGCCGCGTCCGGCCATCGAGTGGTCGCCGGCACTGCGCGGTCGTTTCGACGCTGCGCTGCTCGCTCTTGGACGGCTCGACGCGGTCACCGACCTGCTGCCGAACGCAGCGCTGCTGCTCTACAGCTTCGTCCGCAAGGAGGCGGTGCTGTCGTCGATGATCGAAGGCACACAGTCGTCGCTCGCCGACCTGATGCTGTTCGAACTTGACGAACAGCCGGGCGTGCCGATGGAAGACGCGCGCGAGGTGAGTCGCTACGTCGCGGCGCTGGAACACGGACTGGAGCGGGTGCGCGGGGGCTTCCCGCTGTCGCTGCGGCTGATCCGCGAGGTGCACCAGGTGTTGATGGGCAGCGAAGGGCGTGGTGCCAAGCTCACGCCCGGCGAGTTTCGGTCGAGCCAGGTGTGGATCGGTGGCACGCGTCCGGGAAACGCGGTGTTCGTGCCGCCGCCGGTCAATGAGCTGGATGAATGCCTGAAGCTCTTCGAGCGATTCCTGCACGACGTCCCTGAGCCGACGTCACCGCTGGTCAAGGCGGCGTTGGCCCACGTGCAGTTCGAGACCATCCACCCCTTCCTCGATGGCAACGGTCGGGTGGGCCGCCTGCTGATCGCGCTGCAACTCGCGGTCGATGGCCTGATGCGCGAACCGATGCTGTACCTGAGCCTGCACTTCAAGGAACACCGGCAGACCTACTACGAGCTGCTGAATGCGGTGCGCCTGTCGGGCGATTGGGAGGCCTGGCTGGAGTTCTTCGCCGATGCCGTGGTGGCCAGCGCCACGCAGGCCGCCACGTCGGCCAAGCGCCTGTTGGAACTGGCCTCGGCCGACAGCCAGCGCATTGCGGGCCTCGGCCGCGCCGCAGGATCGGCAGCGGCGATTCACCAGGCCCTGCAGCGGCAGCCCATCGCCACCGCTGCGTCGCTGGTTGCCGCTACGGGCCTAACGCCGGCCACGGTGAACAAGGCGCTGGCGCATCTGGAGCGCATTGGCGTGGTCGCGGAACTCACGCGCAAGCAGCGCGGCCGCGTGTTCAGCTATTCGCGCTACGGCGAGATCCTGAACGAAGGGATGGGCTTGCCGGGCCGGGGGCGGTGAGGCCGATTTGCAGCTTGGAGCAACCTCTGGACTCGGACGAATGACGCTAAGGATTTATAAAATTACTCCTTCCTGTGCGTTACATTTGCAAAAATGGCTGAAATATTTGCCTGGAAGCCAGCCGTGTTGCTTGAGTTCCGAGTCCGCAACTTCCGCTCGATCCGCGACGAGCAGGCGCTGAGCCTGGTGGCTGCACCGTCCGACAAGGAACTGACCGCCACGCACTTGGCGCCCACCGGCCTGAAGGCGCTACCGCATGCGGTTCGCTCGGCCGTGGTCTACGGGCCCAACGCGAGCGGCAAGAGCACGCTGCTTTCCGCGCTGAAATACCTGCGCGCGATGGTGGCGGAGTCCGCCACCGTGGTGCAGCCGGGGCAGACCTACAACGTGCAGCCATTCCGCCTGGATTCGCGCACCGTGGACCAGCCCACCGAGTTCGAGATCAGCTTTCTGGTGGACGGCGTGCGCCACCAGTACAGCTTTGCCATGACGGCACAGCGCATCTTCAGCGAGCAGCTGAGGGTGTGGCGCACCAGCAAGCCGACGCAGTGGTTCAGCCGGCGGCTGGACGAGAGTGGTGAGGGCTACGAATACGAGTTCAGTGCCTATCTCACGGGCCCGCGCAAGCTGTGGCAGGAGAGCACGCGCGCGAACGCCCTGTTCCTGTCGACCGCATCGCAGCTGAACAGCGAGTTGCTGGGGCCGGTCTTTCGATGGCTGGTGCAGGGCATCGTGGCGCTGCCGGCCGGTGCCATCGTCGACCATGCGTTCACGACGGCCCTGCTGGACAGCGCCGAGGGTCGCACCGCGATCCGCGACTTCCTCGCCACCGCCGACATTTCGATCGCCGATGTGCAGGCCGTGCCGCGCAAGGGGCTGCGAGGCCAGTTCCTGTTCCAGCCCGGTGGCGTGGCGCAGGCGCGGCAGGAGGAAGGCGAGTTCCTGTTCCCTGTCTTCGAGCACCGCACCGCGCACGGCGTGGCGAAGTTCGAACTGCACGAGGAATCAGAAGGAACCCAGCGGCTCTTCAGCCTGGCTGCGCCCGTGCTCGATGTGTTGAAGCACGGCCGCGTGCTGGTTGTCGACGAGCTCGATCGCAGCCTGCACACCCTGTTGGTGCGCCGCCTGATCGGCATGTTCCATGACCCGGCGCTGAACCCGGCTGGCGCCCAGCTGATCTTCAGCACGCACGACACCTCGCTGCTCGACCACACGCTGTTCCGTCGCGACCAAGTCTGGTTCACCGAGAAGGACGAAAGCCAGGCGACGCGCCTGTATCCGCTCAGTGACTTCAGCCCGCGCAAGCACGAGGCATGGGAACGCGGCTATCTGATGGGCCGATACGGCGCAGTGCCGATGTTCCGCGACCTACCGGACTCGGCGGTCTCGGTGGTCGCTCCGTCGGCGCCCACGGGTCTCGGTTCGACGGTGACGGTCTGAGCGCCGAGGTCATCGGATGAGGCATTGGCCGTGGCTGGGCAGGACGTGCGTGCGATTCATGCGGCGCGTCGCAAGGCTTGAGCGCGCAGGGACGACTATTGGCCAACGCGGTCATGCAGCCATGCGGGGTCGCGTGACATCGCCGCAGGCATCTGTCGACGCCCACTGAACCCGGACCACCCTTCACATGCGCGTGCTGCAGTACAAGGACCTGAACCTGCGACGCGTCAAGGCCGCGTTCGACAAGGTCAAGGCCGCCATCGAGGCCGGCGACTTCCGCTCGGCCGACGTCAAGAAGCTGCACGCCGGGTCGTACTACCGGGCCAAGCTGGACTACGCCAACCGGCTGCTGCTGCAGTTTGCGCGCATCGAGCGGCCCGAAGGCGAAGGTGGTACCGAGACCGTGTGCCTGGCGCTGGAGGTGATCGAGAACCACGCCTACGACCGCAGCCGCTTCCTGCGCGGCGCCGTGGTGGACGAAAACCGCATCGAGCGCGAACCGGCAGCTGACGCCAAGGCCCCGGCGCTGGCCGCCGACGCCACGCCGCTGCGCTGGCTGGGCCCGGGCCGCACGCAGTTCGAGCTTCTGGACAAGCCTATCGTGTTCGACGAGGCGCAGGACGAGGCCTACCGCCACCCGGCGCCGCTGGTGGTGATCGGCTCGGCCGGCTCGGGCAAGACCGCCGTCACGCTGGCGCGGCTGCGCGAGGCCGAAGGCCGGGTGCTGTACGTCACGCTGTCGGCCTACCTGGCGCAAAGCGCCCGCGCGCTGCACGCCGCGCTGGGCTTCGAGAACCCGAAGCAGGAGGTCGATTTCCTCAGCTACCGCGAGCTGCTGGAAACGCTGCGCGTGCCGCCCGGCCGCGAGGTGACGCTGCCGATGTTCGCCGGCTGGTGCGAGCGTCATCGCCAGAGCTTGCGCCTTCTGGGCGACCTGGACGCGCAGGCGCTGTTCGAGGAGTTCCGCGGCGTCATCGGCGCACAGCCGGCGGGCCCGTTGTCGCTGGCCGACTACCTGGCCCTGGGCACGCGGCAGAGCCTGCTGAACACCGCGCAGCGCGAGCTGGCGCATGGCCTGTTCCAGCGCTACCGCGTCTGGTTGGCCGAGGCCGGCCTGCACGACAGCAACCTGGTGGCGCACGAGTGGCGAGTGCAGATCGCAGACAAGCAGCCGCCGGTCTACGACTTCGTCGTTATCGACGAGGTGCAGGACCTCACGCCGGTGCAGTTGGCCCTGGTGCTGGCTTTGCTGAAGGCGCCGGGTCAGTTCGTCCTGTGCGGCGACAGCCACCAGATCGTGCACCCCAACTTCTTCAGCTGGGCGGCGCTGAAGAGCCTGTTTTGGCAGGGCCTGGCCGGCGATGCGGCGCAGCGGCAGCCGCTCGATCAGATCTGGCTTCGCCGGACTGATCGAACCCCCTCGGGAGGCAGACCGGGCGAACAGCCCGGTCCCGGGGGCCCGTTGAAGCTGCTGCAGGCCAACTTCCGCAACACGCGCGCCGTCACGGAGCTTTCCAACCGGCTGTTGAAGATCAAGCAGGCGCGCTTCGGCTCGGTGGACCGCGAGAGCAATTTCCTCGTGCGCAGCACGTCGGCCGTGGCCGGCGAGGTGCGGCTGCTGGACGCGAAGGACAAGACCTTGGCGCAGCTGGACGCGGCCACGCGGCAGTCGGCGCGCCACGCCGTCATCGTGCTGCGCGACGAAGACAAGCCCGCGGCGCGCCAGGCCTTCCACACGCCGCTGGTCTTCAGCGTGCACGAGGCCAAGGGCCTGGAATACCCGCACGTGCTGCTGTTCAGGCTGGTGTCGAGCCAGCGCCAGGCCTACGTCGAGGTGTGCGAGGGCGTGAGCGAGGCCGACCTGGAGGGCGGAGTCCTCGAGTACCGCCGGGCGCGCGACAAGGCCGACAAGTCGCTGGAGCTCTACAAGTTCCAGGTGAATGCGCTGTATGTGGCGATGACGCGGGCGGTGGAGACGCTCACGTTCGTCGAGCAGGACACCGGCCACCCCTTGCTGTCGCTGCTGGGCCTGCAGTTGGGCGAGGCACAGGCGCAGGCTGTGGCGAAGTCGACGCAGGACGAATGGGCACAGGAGGCGCGCCGGCTCGAACTGCAAGGCAAGGCCGAGCAGGCGCAGGCGATCCGCGATGCGTTCCTACAGCACAAGCCGGTGCCGTGGACGCCTTGGAGCCTGGCGCTGATCGAGGACCAGTTCCCGAAGGCCCTCGACCCGCAGAACCCGAGCAACAAGCCCCGGCAGACGGTCTTCGACTATGCGCTGTGGCACGGTCAGCACGCCTGGATCGAGTCTTTGGCGCATGCCAAGTTCGGGCCTGCACGCGGCTTGATGGAGGAGCACGGGTTTGCGGGTGCCGGCACGCTGCTGCCGCCGCGCTATGGCATCGAAGGGCGGTGGCTGGCCCGGCATCAACTGGTGCGCAAGACGGTGGCGGTCGCGCACCAGCGCCACCTGCTGCCCTACCAGGCCAGGAACTTCAAGGACATCCTGCGGGCAGCCGACACGCATGGCCCCGACCACGCGACGCCCGTGGGCGCCACGCCGCTGATGCTGGCGGCGATGGCCGGCAATGCGCCGCTGGCGGAGGCGCTGCTGGCCAAGGGCGCCGACCCGGCCCGCCGCGACGAATTCGGTCACACGGCCTGGGACCATGCCGTCGGCCGCGCCATGCGCGAGGCTGCCTTCGCAGGCAGTGGTCTTCCGGCGCTGTTCGACCTGCTGGCGCCGCCGGCGTTGGACGTGCAGACCGAAGGGCGCCTGGTGCGGATCGAACGCCACCAGGGCGAGTACTGGCTGCTGATGCTGATGCTGGCCGGGCTGAAGACGCAGTGGTCGCAATGCATCACGCGCCGGCTGGAGCCCTACCGATACCTGTCCGGCTTCTTCGCCGACCAGCTGCACGACGTGCTGCAGCAACTGCCGGCCTGGCTGTGGCCCGATGCGCGCCGAAAGCGCACCTACGTCAACCAGGTGCTGGCCCGTGCCGAGGTTCACAGCAGCTACCAGCCCGCGCGGCGCCTGTGGGTGCGCACGAAGAACGGCCACTACTTCCCGAACCCGGAGATGCAGTTGCGGTCGGGCGAGGCGTGGCAGCCGGTGTACGAGCAACTGGCGCTGGCCTGGATCGACCGCGGCTGCGGTCGCGAGATCGACCCCCGGCCTCGGCCGGCGGAGTCGATCCAGTGGGTGTGCGAGGCGCTGGCGAGGACGGTCGAACCTGAACCGCCAGAGGCGGAAGGGGACGGGCAAAGGCGGCTGTTTTGAGCGGTGGTTCATGGTGCGGCCGAGGCTTGACGAAAGTTCCCTACCGGCTCATCGTTGCCATCGCCTACCGGCTGCAGATCGTCTACGTGATGTTCATCGGCACGCACCTGCAGTACGACGCGATAGACGCCCACACCTTCGAGCCCAGCTGAGCGTGGCCACCGTGAACATCCGCCCCATCCACACCGAAGCCGATGACCGGGCTGCGTTGGCCGACATCTCGGCCTTGATGGAGGCCAACCCGGCGCCAGGCCTGCCCAAGGGTGACCGACTCGACATTCTGGCCACGCTGGTGCAGGCCCACGATGCCCGGCACTCGGCGTGCGCCAGTGGCGCCGCCTTCCCAAGGACGGCGGCATCCTCGCCGTGTCCGAGCTGACCTGGCTGACGCAGCAGCGGCCGGCCGAACTGCACGCGCATTGGCTGTCGCAGTGCGCCGAAGTCGACCTGGCCTTGTCCAAGCTGACCGTGCTCGAGTGCAACAGCAACGCGCCGCTGGGCTGCTTCGTGCTGCCCGAGAGTTGTTGGCGGGTCGCCTGCTGCCGGCCGATGCAGCAGCGCTTTGCGGCCTTCCTGGCGCGGCATGGCGGCAGCGCGGCCGCCCGGGCGCTGGTGACCGCCAAAGAGCCGAAGAGCCGGAGACCGAGCTCTACCGGCGGCACCGCAACCATGTCGGCTATGGCTTCAATGTCGCCCGAAAGACCGGCTTCGCCGCTTGAGACGATCCGCCGACGCCAATGCTGGCGCCTTGCCGGCCGGCTGCGCGCGGCGCCGCCCACGGTGCGGGCGGAGCGCGCGGGATGAACCTGCGCCGGTTGACGCCAGTCAACCGCCACCAGGCCGCGCTGGCGCAGCATCGTGCCCTGATTCGCCCCAGGAGCCCCCGATGAAGATCCTGCTGCCCGTGGACGGAAGCAAGTACACCAGGCGCATGCTGAGCTACATCGCCGCACACGACGAGCTGCTCGGCAGCGGCCACGAGTACCTGCTGTTCACCGCGGTGCCACGGCTGTCCAGCCGGGCCGCCGAATTCTTCGACCGGCGCACTCTCGACAGCTACTGCGAGGACGAGGCCGAGAAGGTGCTGCGCGCGCCGCGCGCGTTTCTCGGAAAGCAGGGCTGGGCGGTGCGCAGCGCGCATGCCGCCGGCCACGCTGCCGAGGAGATCGCCAAGCATGCCAGGGCAAACAAGGCGGGGCTGATCGTCATGGGCACGCACGGCCACTCGGCGCTGGGCAACGCGGTGCTCGGCTCGGTGGCGCAGGGCGTGCTGGCGCGCTGCAAGGTGCCGGTGCTGCTGGTGCATTGAGCGGGGCCGCCGACTCGCGAAGGGTGGCGAAGGGTGGGGCTGCGGGCCTACACTGCGGCATTCCAACCCACGCCGACCCAAGGAGACCGCCATGCACATCGCCTCGCTCAAGGAAGTCGTCAGCGCCGAGGAATGGCAGCTGCGCTGTGACCTCGCCGCCTGCTACCGGCTGGTGGCTGCCTATGGCTGGAGCGACCTGGTCTTCACCCATGTCAGCGCGCGCATCCCGGGCCCCGAGCACCATTTTCTGATCAACCCCTACGGGCTGATGTTCGACGAGATCACCGCCTCGTCGCTGGTCAAGGTCGACCAGGACTGCAACAAGCTGATCGACTCGCCGTTCCCGGTCAACCCCGCGGGCTTCGTCATCCACAGTGCAATCCACGCGGTGCGCGACGACGCCGGCTGCGTGCTGCACACCCATTCGCGCGCCGGCGTGGCCGTCAGCGCGCAGAAGTGCGGCGTGCTGCCCATCAGCCAGCAGAGCACCTTCGTGCTGGCTTCGCTGGCCTACCACGAGTACGAGGGCGTGGCGCTGCGCGATGACGAGAAGCCGCGCCTGCAGGCCGACCTGGGCCATGCCAATTACTTGATGCTGCGCAACCACGGGCTGCTGACGGTGGGCCGCACCATTGCCGACGCCTTTCTTCACATGTACACCTTCGAAAACACCTGCCGCATCCAGATCGATGCCCAGGCCGGCGGCGAGCTGGTGCACGTCGACCCGGCCATCCTGCAGGGCCTGTCGACGGTCATGAAGACCGCCACGGCCGGCATGGGCGCGTCGCTGGCCTGGCCGGCGCTGCTGCGCAAGTGCGAGCGGATGGACCCGGGCTACAAGACCTGAGGGCGGCAAGCGCGTGCTGAATGCGCATTGAGTTGGCGCAACGCGCTCCTGCCGTGCACCGGTAGTCTTGCCGGATCGAGGTGGGGGTGCTCATGAACGATCTGGTCTGCCGCAGCCGCCGTGCCCGGCATCTCTTGCGAGCCGCCATGCTGGCGGGTGCTGCGGCGGGGTGCGTTGCGGCGCAGGCTGCCAACCTGGATTTGCCGCTGTTCGGTCGCGCCTGGATCTACGGCTACGGCGGCCCGGGAACCGGCCCGGGCAGCGCGGCCAGCGAAGAGTCGCTGGGTGCCGGTTTGCAAAGGGCCGAGGCCGGTTCGAAGTGGTGGTGCGACACCCCAGGCTGCGGCATCGGCACGCCGCCTGCTGCGGGCCTGGGTTGGGGCGAAGCCGAGGCCTGGCCCGCAGCCGGAACCATCCGTGCGCGAACGGGTGCCCGCAGCTTCAACGGCTCGGGCGCCGCGGTCAGCTGGCGGGTCAGCATGCCGCCATTCGTGTTCACCATCACCCCGCCCTACTGGGGCGAGTCGCAAAGTGCGAGCTACCTGCGCAGCGTCTGGCGGGTGCAGTCCAGCGATGGCTCGTTGCAGCCGGGCGATCCCGTGTCCGTCGAAGCCTCGATCGCGTTGGACGGCACCCTGGACGCGCCGCGTTCGGGCGTGTCACCCGGCAAGTCCGAGATCAGGGCCGCGGTGCTGCTGAACAAGGCATCGACCGCCGGCCAATGGCTGGACGGCAACGACTACCTTGCCATGCACACGCTCGAGGACATGATCGGTCTCCAACCCCCTCTGGCCTTTGCCTACCGCTACGCCAAAGTGGCCGTGCCGGGTGCCGTCGATCGCAGCGAGTTGCTGTCGCAGACCTTTTCCGTCGGCGACGTGATCGTCATGGAGACCCTGCTGGATTCCTTTGCCGGTGTCGCCAACCTCGGCCAGCAGGGCGAGTACTGGGCCGATTTCCAAGCCACGCTGCGCTCGTCGATCGTTGCCATCTCGCCGGGAGCCATGCTGGTCCCCGTGCCGGAGCCGGGCAGCCTGGCACTGCTGGGCTTGGGCGGCCTGGCCCTGGCGGCCAGGGTGTGGCGGCGCAGGCTCTGCTGACTCAGGTCTTCTTCTCGCGCGGCACGCGGCCCATCAGGTAGAACTGCTCGTTGGGCCGCATGCCGCTGAGGTTGGCCATGCGGTTGCTCAGGCCGAAGAAGGCGGTGATGGCGCCGATGTCCCAGATGTCCTCATCGTCGAAGCCGTGGGCGCGCAGGGCTTCGAAGTCCGCCTCCTCGATGGTCGCGGAATCGGTGCAGACCTTCATCGCGAAGTCGAGCATCGCGCGCTGGCGCGGCGTGATGTCGGCCTTGCGGTAGTTGGTGGCCAGCTGGTCGGCGACCAGCGGCTTCTTCTCGTACACGCGCAGGATCGCGCCATGCGCAACCACGCAGTACAGGCATTGGTTGGCGGCCGAGGTGGCGACGATGATCATCTCGCGCTCGCCCTTGCTCAGGTTGCCGCCTTCCTTCAGCAGCAGCGCGTCATGGTAGGCCATGAAGGCGCGCCACTCGGCCGGGCGGTGCGCCAGCGCCAGGAACACGTTGGGCACGAAGCCGGCCTTGTCCTGCACCTCGAGGATGCGGCTGCGCAGGTCCTCGGGCAGGTCCTTCAGTTCGGGCACCGGGTAGCGGCTGATCGGGGCGCTCATGCGGGTTCTCCTTGGGTCTTGGTTCCGAACTGCATCGCATGCAGCCGGGCGTACAGGCCTGCGCGCGCCAGCAGCTCGGCGTGCGTGCCTTGCTCCACCACGCGGCCGGCTTCCAGCGCCACTACGCGGTCGGCGTGCTCGATGGTCGACAGCCGGTGGGCGATGACCAGCGTGGTGCGGCCCTTCATCAGCCGCTCCAGCGCCTGCTGCACGGCGCGCTCGGACTCGCTGTCCAGCGCCGAGGTGGCCTCGTCCAGGATCAGGATCGGCGCGTTCTTGTACAGCGCGCGGGCGATCGCCAGCCGCTGGCGCTGGCCGCCGGACAGCTGGTTGCCGTTGTGGCCGATGGGCGTGTCCAGGCCCTGCGGTAGTGCGTCGACGAACTCCAGCAGGTTGGCGTCGCGCAGCGCCGCGCGCACCCGCTCGCGATCGACCGGCGCGCCCAGCGCGACGTTGGAGGCCACGCTGTCGTTGAACAGCACCACGTCCTGGCTGACCAGCGCGAACTGCCGGCGCAACGCGCGCACGTCCCAGTCGGCCAGCGCGACGCCGTCGAGCTGCACGCTGCCGCTGCCCGGCTCGACGAAACGCGGCAGCAGGTGCACCAGCGTCGACTTGCCCGCGCCCGACGGGCCCACCAGCGCCACCGTCTCGCCGGGGCGTACATGCAGGCTCAGGTCCTGCAGCGCGGGCGCCTGGTCGTCCTGGTAGCGAAGTTTCACGCCGCGCAGCTCGATTTCGCCGCGCGCCGCCTCGGGCCGGTGGCTGCCGCCTTGCTCCACCGGGCTGTCGTCGATCAGCGCGGTGCCGCGCTCCAGCGCCGCCAGGCCGCGCGTCATCGGGCCCATCACGTCGGACAGCTTCTTGATCGGCGCCAGCAGCATCAGCATCGCCACGATGAAGGAGACGAAGCCGCCGACCGTGTTGTCTCCGTAACGGGCCTGCCACATCGCTGCCACGATCACCGCCGACAGTGCGCAAGCCGCCAGCGTGTGCGTCACCGGCGTCATCAGCGACGATGCGGCCACCGACTTCATCGTCAGCCGGCGCAGCAGGTTGCTCTGCCGCACCAGCCGTTCCGATTGCTGGGCTTCGGCGCCGTGCAGGCGCACGATGCGCCAGGCGAGCACGTTCTCCTCGATCACGTAGGCCAGTTCGTCGGTGGCCTTCTGGCTGGCCAGCGTGATGCGGTGCAGCCGCTTGCTGATCAGCCGCACCGCCACGGCCACCAGCGGGAACATGATGCCGACGAAGAGCGTGAGCTTCCAGTTCAGCCACAGCAGGTAGCCCAGCAGCGCCGCCAGCGTCAGGCTCTCGCGCACCAGCGACAGCACCGCCACCACCAGCATCTGCGCGCCGTTCTGCACCTCGTAGACCAGCGTGTTGGTCAGGTTGCTGGCCGAGTGCCGCGTGAACAGCGCGGCATGCGCGCTGAGCAGGTGCTCGAACATCGCGCGGCGCAGCTCAAGCACCCCCTGGTTGGCGGCCCAGGCCAGCGCATATTGGGCGATGAAGCCGGCGATGCTGCGCACGATGAACAGGCCGATGATGGCCACCGGCACCAGCCACAGCGGGATGTCGGGGTTGTCGAAGCCGCGGTCGAGCAAGGGCTTGAGCATCGCCGGCAGCGCCGGCTCGGTCAGCGCCGTCACGAGCGATGCCGCGACGGCCACCGTCACGCCGCGCCTGGCCGACTTGAAGTACGGCGCGAGACGGGCGGTTCGCTGCAGCAGGGTGGGCATCGTCGGTGGGCAGGCAGGCCGCAGGACGCGCAGCTCGCTTCGGGTGGATTATCGCGTTGCGGCCCGCGGACCCTGCCCGGGACCGTGCCTACAATCCTCGATCAATGCCTCCTGCCGGGAAACCGAGGGAACTGCGACTCGCTTGCGCGCTCTATGGGGGAGGTCGGTTTCGGCCGTTGATCGATAAATCATCCTGTCTCAGTGATCCGCCGCACGCGCCCTGCCTCATCGCCTCCGTCCTGGCCGCGGCGCCGCCTCGTCGGCGCGCTGGCCGCCGCTGCGGCCGCGCCTGCCGCAGCGCAGTTCCGCGTCGAGATCACCGGCATCGGCGGCACGCAGATCCCGGTGGCCATCGCCGGCTTTCGCGACGAGGACAAGGCGCCCGTGCCGCTGTCGGCCATCGTGCGCGCCGACCTGCAGCGCAGCGGGCTGTTCCGCATGGTCGACGCCCCCGGCGCCTTGGACGAGCTCAGCCGCATCGACATCGCCGAGTGGCGCGGCCGCGGTGCCGATGCGCTGGCCGTGGGCTCGGTCTCGCGCCTGGCCGACGGCCGCTTCGACGTGCGCGTCAAGCTCTGGGACCTGGTCAAGGGTGAAGAGCTGGTCGGCCAGAGCCATGCCGCGCTGCCGGCCGACATGCGGCTGGCGGCGCACCGCATCGCGGATTCGATCTACCTGAACCTCACTGGCGAGCGCGGCGTCTTCTCCACGCGCATCGCCTATGTCACCAAGGCGGGCGCCCGCTTCCAGCTGCATGTCACCGATGCCGACGGCGAGGGCGGCCAGATCGCGCTGGCCAGCCCCGACCCGATCATCTCGCCGGCCTGGGCGCCCAACGGCAAGGAGCTGGCCTACGTGTCCTTCGAAAGCCAGAAAGCCGTGGTCTGGCTGCAGGACGTCGCCTCGGGCCGGCGCAACATGCTGGCCAACTTCCGCGGCTCGAACAGCGCGCCGGCCTGGTCGCCCGACGGCCGCGAGCTGGCGCTGACGCTGTCGCGCGATGCAGTGGCCCAGCTGTACCTGATGTCGCGCGACGGCGGCACGCCGCGGCGCATCACCACCAGCCAGGCCATCGACACCGAGCCTGTGTTCACGCCCGACGGGCGGCAGATCTACTTCGTCAGCGACCGCGGCGGCAGTCCGCAGGTGTACCGCATGCCTGCCGGCGGCGGCAACGCCGAGCGGGTCACCTTCTCGGGCAACTACAACATCAGCCCGGCGATCAGCCCCGACGGCCGCATGCTGGCCTACATCACCCGCCAGGGCTCTGCCTTCAAGGTCATGGTGCAGGAGCTGGCCGGCGGCGCGCCCGCGGCCATCACCGACACCACCGACGACGAGAGCCCCAGCTTCGCGCCCAACGGCCGGCTGCTGGTGTACACCAGCCGGGCCCAGGGCCGCGACGTGCTGATGACCACCACGCTGGACGGCAAGATCAAGAGCCGGCTGCTGACCACCGGCGCCGACATGCGCGAGCCCGCCTGGGGCCCGTTCGGCCGCTGACGGGGCCGCCACCGAAGCGGCCGCCGACCCTTTGCAAACCCAACGGAGAAACGCGATGCACATCACCCGACGCACCCTCGGCGCTGCCGTGCTGGCCCTGGCCATGGGCGGCCTGTTTGCCGGCTGCACCTCGACCAAACTCGACGAGGCGCCCGTGGAAAGCCGCACCGTGCCGGCCGACGGTGCCACCGCCGGCGCCGGCACCGGCGCCGGCGCGGGCGCAGCCGGTGGCG
>JBEIHU010000097.1:0-14132 GCA_040381175.1 Burkholderiaceae bacterium | reverse complement strand
GCTGGCCAGCGAGCTGCGTGCCGGCCGGCTGATCGCACTGCCGCTGCGCCAGGACTGGATGCACACGCGCTACGGCTTCGTCTACCTGAGCGACCGCCAGCTGTCGCCGCCGGCCATGGCCTTCATGGCCGAAGTGCGCCTCGTCGAAGCCAGCATGTCGGCGCTGGCCGACAGCCTGCGCCAGCCCGCCGCGCCGCTGTCGCGGGCCCAGGCCTGAGCCAAGGCCGCCGCAGCGCGGCCAGGCCGGCCAGAGCGCGATCCGCCGCGCGAAGGCATGCTGCCGTGCAGGGCTCAGCGCAGCAGCGCCAGGTCGCTGAGCACAGGGCGATGATCGGAACCGAGCGCGGGCCCGGACTCGGCGTGCAGCGCGCGCCAGTGCGGGCTGGCCAGGCAATGGTCGATGCGGATCGCCGCCGGAGGGAAGAACGACGGCCACGAGCTCACCAGGCCCTGGCCGCGTGCGCATTCCGCCAGCGGCGCCTCGGCGAAGGCGGCTTCGAACACGGGCGACCAGCGCGTGATGTTGAAGTCGCCGCCGGTCAGCAGCGGACCCTGGGTGCGGCGGACCCGCTCGGCCAGCGCCTGCACTTCGGCATTGCGCAGGCGCACGTTGTCCGCGCCGATCGGCCGATGCAGATGCACGGCCACCACCGTCACCGGCTGGCCCTGCCAGTCGACGAGCAGCTGCAGCGCCCGCGCGCCACCCGGCGCGAGCTCGATCGACTGGGCATCCAGCACCGGCCAGCGGCTGAACACGGTGACGTCGGCCCAGCGGCCGTGTTGCGATTGGCGGTACGGGAACGACGGCAACGCGGCCGCCGGCGATTGCACCGCGCGCGGCGATCTCAGCTCCTGCAGGGCCACGATGTCGGCCCCGCTGCGCTCGAGCACAGTCGGCGATGGCCTGTGCATTGTCGTTGCGGGCATGCTGGTTGAAGGTGACGAAGCGCAGGGCCGGTGTCGCTGCCTGCGCCTGCGCGAGCGGCCAGCCGGTGTCGTGCACCACCGTCGCGCCGACCCCCAGCGCCGCCAGCAGCGTCAGAAACGCGCCGCGCCATTGGCGCAGCCACAGCAGCCCCAGGCCGCAAGCGGCCGGCACCACGCCATCTTGCACGCGCCAGTGCGCCAGCAGGTCGAGCATCCAGTGGCGCTGGCCCATCATTCCCAGCAGCAGGACCAGCAGCGTGGCCGCGGCCAGCCCCTGCAACCAGGCCTGCAGCTTCGGCCGGCGCGCTTTGCGGCCCGGGTCGGTGTTCATCGGCGGCAAGGGTCCAGAAAGTGAGGAGCGCTCTTATGACAACGTGGCGGGCAGCCGACAATCGGCCCCATGGCCAAGGACAAGACGCAATACCTGTGCAGCGACTGCGGCGGCAGCAGTCCCAAGTGGCTGGGCAGGTGCCCGCACTGCGGCGCCTGGAACACGCTGCAGGAAGCGCGCGCCGAGTCGGCGTCAGCACACCGCTTCCAATCGCTGACCGGCACCCAGCCGGTGGCCACGCTCAGCGAGATCGTCGCTGCCGAGATGCCGCGCAAGCCCACCGGCCAGGACGAGCTGGACCGCGCGCTGGGCGGCGGCATCGTCGGCGGCGGCGTGGTGCTGATCGGCGGCGACCCGGGCATCGGCAAGAGCACGCTGCTGCTGCAGGCGGCCGACAGCCTGTCCAGAACCTGCAAGGTGCTGTACATCACTGGCGAGGAAAGCGGCGCGCAGGTGGCGCTGCGCGCCCGGCGACTGGGCCTGGACGGCCAGCGCGTGCGCGTTCTGGCCGAAATCTCGCTGGAGAAGATCGTGTTCGCACTGCAGGCCGAGGCGCCGGACTTCTGCGTCATCGACTCGATCCAGACGCTGTACTCCGAACAGCTGACTTCGGCGCCGGGCTCGGTGGCGCAGGTGCGCGAATGCGCAGCCCAGCTGACGCGACATGCCAAGTCGGCCGGCACCAGCCTGGTGCTGGTCGGCCATGTCACCAAGGACGGCACGCTGGCCGGCCCGCGCGTGCTGGAGCACATCGTCGATGCGGTGCTGTACTTCGAGGGCGACACGCACAGCAGCTTCCGCCTGGTGCGCGCCATCAAGAACCGCTTTGGCGCGGTCAACGAGATCGGCGTGTTCGCGATGACCGAGAAGGGCCTGAAGGGCGTGGCCAACCCTTCGGCCATCTTCCTGTCCACGCACGGCGTACCGGTGCCGGGCAGCTGCGTGCTGGTCACGCTGGAAGGCACGCGCCCGCTGCTGGTGGAGATCCAGGCGCTGGTCGATTCCGGCGGGCCGAGCCCGCGGCGGCTGTCGGTGGGCCTGGAGCGCGACCGGCTGGCCATGCTGCTGGCGGTGCTGCACCGCCATGCCGGCGTGTCCTGCATGGACCAGGACGTGTTCGTCAACGCGGTGGGCGGCGTGCGCATCAGCGAGCCGGCGGCCGACCTGGCGGTGCTGCTGGCCATCCAGGGCAGCTTGCGCGGCAAAGCGCTGCCGCGCGGCTTCATCGCCTTCGGCGAAATCGGCCTGGCCGGCGAGGTGCGGCCAGCGCCGCGTGGACAGGAGCGGCTGAAAGAGGCCGCCAAGCTGGGCTTCAGCATCGCGGTGGTGCCCAAGGCGAACGCGCCGAAGAAGCCGATCGAAGGCCTGACTGTCCATGCGGTGGAGCGCATCGAGCAGGCCATCGAGGCGGTGCGGGCTCTGTAGCGCACTTGTGAACCCATTGCCACCCCCCATATCCAAGCCAGGGCTTTGCCCGGAGGTCGGACCATGTGGAAACGCCTGACACTGCTGTGGTCGCTGGTGCGCACCGACGCTCGGCTGCTATGGTTTGCGCTGCGCCATCCGCTGGCGCCGCGCTGGCTGAAGCCGGCGGTCGCGCTGACGGCCCTGTACCTGCTGTCGCCGATAGACCTGCTGCCCGAAACGCTGCCGGTGCTGGGGCTCGTCGATGATCTGGTGCTGGTGCCGCTGGCGCTGGCCTTCATCGTCAAGCGGCTGCCGGCGGCCGTGCGCGCCGACTACGCGGCCCGCGCTCCTTGAGAGCGCGGCAGCAGCCATGACCTACCATGGCAACCGGCACTCTCGAGCACCCGAGGCGGACCACGATGAAACTGCATCTAGGCTGCGGCAAGCGGCACATCCCGGGCTTCGTCCACATCGACGCGGTCGAATACCCGCATGTCGACCATGTGGCCACGATCGACAACCTGGGCTTCATCGCCAGCAACTCGGTCGACCTCATCTACAACTGCCACGTGCTTGAGCATTTCCGCCGCAAGGACGTGGGCCGGGTGTTGCAGGAATGGTGCCGCGTGCTCAAGCCGGGCGGCGTATTGCGCGTGTCCGTGCCCGACTTCGCCAAGCTGTGCGAAGTGTACTTGCGCAGCGGCGACATCGGTCTGGTCATCGGGCCGATCTTCGGGCGCCAGGACTACCTGTACAACATTCACTACAACGTCTTCGACGAGAAGAGCCTGAGCAAGCTGCTGCTGGAAAATGGCTTCGGCCGCGTTGACCGCTACGACTGGCGCGCCACCGAGCATGCCCACATCGACGATTTCTCGCAGGCCTACATTCCGCACATGGACCGCGAAAACGGCACGCTGATCAGCCTGAACATGGAAGCCGTCAAGGCTTGAGCCCGATCGTTGGCTGGAGCCTCGCCGCGCTGGGCATCGCCGCCGGCTACGTCGGCTGGGGCTGGCCTGGCGTGGTGCTCGGCGTCACGGTGGTGGTGTTCTGGCTGCTGCTGCAGTTCGGCCGCTCGCTGCGCGTGCTGCGCATGGCCGCCGGCAACCCAGTGGGCCATGTCGACAGCGCAGTCATGCTGCACAGCCGGCTCAAGGGTGGCATGACGCTGCTGCAGGTGCTGGTGCTGACGCGCAGCCTGGGCACGCGCCTGAGCGAGGCGCCCGAGTGTTGGGGCTGGGCCGACCCGGGCGGCGCCCGACTCAGCCTGGAGTTCGAGGCCGGCAAGCTGCGCGACTGGCAGCTGGCACGCGACGAAGACCCGCCCGCACCCGCCCCGCCCGCGGCCTGAGCGGTGCCAAGGCGGCCTTTAGAATCGGCGGCTTTCCCCTTCTGCGAGGACCAACCATGTCCATGTCCGACCGCGACGGCAAGATCTGGATGGACGGCCAACTGGTGGAATGGCGCGACGCCAAGATCCATGTGCTGTCCCACACGCTGCACTACGGTTGCGGCGCCTTCGAGGGCGTGCGCGCCTACAACACGGTCGGCGGCACAGCCATCTTTCGCCTGCGCGAGCACACCGAGCGGCTGTTCAACAGCGCGAAAATCCTGCGCATGAAGATTCCTTTCAGCCTTGAGCAAGTCATGGACGCGCAAAGGAACGTGGTGCGCGTCAACAAGCTCGAGAGCTGCTACCTGCGGCCGCTGACCTGGATCGGCTCGGAGAAGCTGGGCGTCAGCCCCAGGGGCAACACCATCCACCTGATGGTTGCCGCCTGGCCGTGGGGCGCGTACCTGGGGGAGGAAGGCATGCGGCAAGGCATCCGCGTCAAGACCAGCAGCTACACCCGCCACCACGTCAACATCACGATGACCCAGGCCAAGGCGGTGAGCAACTACACCAACTCGATCCTGGCCAACATGGAGGCGCTGGACGACGGCTACGACGAGGCACTGCTGCTGGACGCCAGCGGCTTCGTCAGCGAAGGCGCGGGCGAGAACCTGTTCATCATCAAGAAGGGCGTGGTCTACACGCCCGACCTGTCGGCCGGCGCGCTGAACGGCATCACCCGCGACACCATCTTCGCCATCTGCTCCGACCTGGGGTTGAAGCTGGTCGAAAAGCGCATCACCCGCGACGAGGTCTACATCTGCGACGAGGCCTTCTTCACCGGCACCGCGGCCGAAGTCACGCCGATCCGCGAGCTCGACCGGGTGCAGCTCGGCGCAGGTTCGCGCGGCCCGGTCACCGAGAAGATCCAGTCGGCCTTCTTCGACATCGTCAACGGCCGCAACCCCAAGTACGCCGAATGGCTGAGCAAGGTGTGACGCGATGAGCAAGCCCGTCGCCGTGGTCGAGGTCGGCGCCAAGGACCTGCAGGGCCCGGGCGTGGTCTTCTGCCCCAACCCGAAGATGGCGCTGTGGAGCAACCACCCGCGCGTCTACATCGACGTGGCGACCACCGGCGAAGGCAAGTGCCCTTACTGCGGCACGGTCTACCGGCTCAAGGCGGGCGAGACGCTGCACGCCGCGCATTGAGCGCCGGGGCGCGCGTCATGAAGAGCGACGTCCAGGGCAAGGCCGCCGCCAACTGGCATGCGCTGGCCCACGAGGCGCTGCTCGATCACCTGAACCGAGGCGATCCGCGCCATGCGCTGCAGCTGCTGCTGGCGGCAGTGGCGCGGCAGCTGCGCCGGCCCTGCCGGCTGCGCGCCGAACAGGCCGACGGCACGCTGCGCTGGCAGATCGACGCCGGGCCTGGCATTGCCGCGGCCGCGCCAGCCGGCGATGGCGCGCCGACATGCATCGGCTTGTCGCGCATGGGCAGGCATGTCGGCACGCTGCAGCTGCTGGGTTCGGGGCTCGACGACACCGCACTGGGGGCAGCGCTGGAGCCAGTGCGGGCCAGCGCGGCGGCGCTGCTGCTGACCGAGGCCGCTGCCGTCAGTGCGCCGCCGCCGCCCGGCCACATCCAGATGATCCGCAGCGCGCTGCAAGGCGGCGGCACCTTCGTCTGGGAATGGGACATCGCCACCGACTGGCTGAGCGACATCGACGAAGGCCTGGAACAGCTGGGCCATGACGCCAAGGACATCGGCCGCACGCAACAGGACTGGAACCGGTTGATCCACCCCGACGACCTGGCCGGCAACCACGCGGCCTACCTGCGCCATGCCCGTGGCGAGGTCGATGACTACGCCCATGCCTACCGCATCCGCGCCCGTGACGGCCAGTGGCGCTGGTACCAGGAACGCGGGCGCATCATCGAGTGGTCCGACGACGGTCAGCCGCGGCGCATGGTCGGCACGCAGACCGACGTGACCGAGCAACGCGCGCGCGACCAGGCCGCCACTCTGGCGGCGGCGCGGCTGGAACGCATCGCCATGCACGTGCCCGGCATCCTGTACCAGTTCGAGCTGGACGCGCAGCTGGTTCCGCGCTTTCCCTACCTGAGCGAGCGCGCGCACACGCTGCTCGGCCTGGAACCACAGCGCGCCGCGGTCGATGCCGGCGAGCTGATGGACCGCATCGACCCGGCCGACCGCGAGGCGGTCGCGGCCAGCATCGTCGAGTCGGCGCACTCGCTGTCGCTGTGGCAGTGGGAGTTCCGCGTGCGCGCCGCGGCCGGCAACCTGCGTTGGATGCGCGCCTCTTCGTCGCCGACGCGCCTGCCCGAAGGCGGCACGGTCTGGCACGGCTACATGGAGGACGTGACCGAGTTGCGCGAGCTGGAACGCGCGCGCCAGGACAAGGCAGCGGCCGAGGCTGCGAACCGGGCCAAGACCGAGTTCCTGTCGCGCATGAGCCATGAGCTGCGCACGCCGTTGAATGCGGTGCTGGGCTTCTCGCAGCTGCTGGAGATCGACCTCGCCGACAAGCTCAGCGAAGGCCAGCGCCGCCGCGTCAAGCTGATCCACGAGGCCGGCGAGCACCTGCTTCGCATGATCGGCGACCTGCTCGATCTGACCCGGATCGAAAGCGGCAGCCTGCAGGTGCGGCTGGACGCGGTGCCGGTGTGCGCGCTGGCCGAAGAGGCGATCGAAATGCTGCGCCCGCAGGCCGAGGCGGCGCATGTGCGCATGGCGCTGCAGGCAAGGGGCGCCAATTTGGCGGCCCATGCCGACCGCACCCGATTGCGCCAGGTGCTGCTCAACCTGCTGTCCAATGCCGTCAAATACAACCGCAGCGGCGGCAGCGTGGAGGTGCTGGTCGCGCCGGCCCGCCCGGCTGAAGGCAAGGCCTGGCTGTCGATCACCGTGCAGGACAACGGCGTGGGCATCGCCGCGGCCGACCTGCCGCACCTGTTCGAGCCCTTCAACCGCCTGGCCCAGGCGCGCAGCGGCGTCGAAGGCACCGGCATCGGCCTGAGCGTGACGCGCGCGCTGGTCACGCTGATGCAGGGCCGCATCCAGGTCAGCAGCCAACCCGGCGTGGGCTCGTCCTTCCACATCCTGCTGCCCAGAGCCTGTTAGCAGCTGGGGAGATCCCATGGAAGCCGGCTGGCAGGTTTCACAGTGTGATGCACGCAGATCGGGGCAGCTCGACGCCCTCGGCGCCGGCCCGCCTTGCCCTGGCGGACAAGCAGGCCCGCACAGCGGCGCCGATCGCGCGGCCTACCTACAATGCGCCGTCATGCCGCGAGCTCAAGAGTTCATCCTGACACTGTCGTGGCGCGACACCACCGGCATCGTCTACGCGGCGTCCGGCCTGCTCTATCAGGGCGGCTGCAACATCATCGATTCGCTGCAGTTCGGCGACCTGCAGGGTGAGGACGCGACCGGGCTGTTCTGCCAGCACGGCCACTGCCTGAACGACCTGCTGTTGCGCTGGCGCAGCGGCCAGCTCGAGGTGGACATCGCCGGCATCGCCTCCAATCACCCCGACTTCGCCGCGCTGGCACAGACCTACGGCCTGCCCTTCCATCACCTGCCGCTGCCAACGGGCGGCGATGGGCAGACCAAGCGCGCGCAGGAGCGCAGGGTCGAGGCGCTGATCGAGCGCGAGCGCGTCCAGTTGGTGGTGCTGGCGCGCCACATGCAGATCCTCAGCGCCGAGTTCTGCCAGGCACTGAAGGGCCGCGCCAGCAACATCCGCCACAGTTTCCTGCCCAGCTTCAAGGGCGCGCGGCCGCACGTACTTCCAGGCGCATGCGCGCGGCGTCAGGCTGATCGGCGCCACTGCGCACTGCGTCACGCCTCAGCTGGACGAAGGCCCGATCATCGAGCGGGACGTGCAGCGCGTGGACCATGCGTGTCGGCCGAGGACTTCACGGCCGTCGGCCGCGACATCGAATGCGTGGTGCCGGCGCGCGCGGTGCGCTGGCATGTGGAGCGGCGCGTGCTGCTGAACGGCCACAAGAGCGTGATCTTCCGCTGAAGCGATGCCGCGCCCCAAAGCCCAGACCGCAGCGCTGCTGGCATCGCCCAACGATGTCGAGGCTCAGTTCTACGAGGCGCTGCAGAACGCCGACCTCGAAAAGCTGATGGCCGTGTGGTCGGATGACGACGAGATCGCCTGCGTGCATCCAGGCGGGCCGCGCATCAGCGGTCATGCCGCCATCCGCGCCAGCTTCGAGGCCATCTTCGCCAACGGTGCCATTCCTCTGCGCCCGCAAGGCGTGCGCCGGCTGCAGACGCTGAGCTGCGCGGTGCACCACCTGGTCGAGCAGGTCAGCATCGCCGACGCGCAGGGCAGCCGCAGTGCCTGGGTGCTGGCCACCAACGTCTACGTGAAGACCGCCCAGGGCTGGCGCATGGTGGCACACCATGCCAGCCCGGGCACGGAAGGCGCCGAGCCGGCGCCGGGCGAGACGCCCGCCACGCTGCATTGAAGCGCCGCTGCGGCCCCCGATGCAGCAATTCCGCGCCCCGCGCTGGCTGCCCGGCGGCAATCTGCAGACCATCTGGCCGGCGCTGTTCTCCAACCCCGCGCCGAGCCGGCCCGTGACCTACCGGCGCGAGCGCTGGGACACGCCGGATGGCGACTTCATCGACCTCGACTTGGTCGACGCCGCCGACCCGGCAGCACCGCGGCTGGTGCTGTTCCACGGCCTGGAGGGTTCATCGGCGAGCCACTACGCACTGGCGTTCGCACACCGTGCCGCGCTGCTCGGCTGGAGCTATGCGGTGCCGCATTTCCGCGGCTGCTCGGGCGAATTGAACTGCGCGCCGCGCGCCTACCACTCGGGTGACTTCGAGGAGATCGGCTGGGTGCTCGAGCGGCTGCGCGCGCGCTGCAGCGCGCCGTTGCGCGCGGTGGGCATCTCGCTGGGCGGCAACGCGCTGCTGCGCTGGGCCGAAGAAGCCGGCGACGCCGCAGCCGCCACGGCCTGCGCGGTGGCCGCCGTGTGCTCGCCGATCGACTTGGCGGCCGGCGGCCATGCCATCGGCCGCGGTTTCAACCGGCAGGTCTACACCCGCATGTTCCTGCGCACCATGAAGGCCAAGGCGCTGCGCAAGTGGCAGCAGCATCCGGGCCTGTTCGACCGCGAACGGCTGCGCGCAGCGCGCACGCTCTATGAATTCGACAACCTGTTCACCGCGCCGCTGCACGGCTTTCGCGATACCGACGACTACTGGCTGCGCGCGTCGGCCAAGCCGCACCTGCACCGCATCCGCATTCCTGCGCTGCTGCTGAATGCACGCAACGACCCCTTCGTGCCGGCCGCCTGCCTGCCCGCGGCGCACGAGGTCGGGCGCTGGGTCACGCTGTGGCAGCCGTTGCACGGCGGGCATGTCGGTTTCCCGCATGGCCGCTTTCCCGGCCATGTGCAAAGCCTGCCCGAGGCGGTGACCGGCTGGATGCAGTCGGTGGCGCGCTGAAGGCGGGCGCGGCGGGTTAAGGTTCGGCCAATGGATCCGATCGTCGCGGCGGCGATGCGCAAGTGGCCAGCGGTGCCGCACTGCTATGGCTGGCTGGCGCTGGACGCGCGTGGCGACTGGTACCTGCGCGACGAACCGACTCAGGCCGCCGGACCCTTCCCGCAGTCCAAGGGCAGCCGCATCGAGCATGACCGGCTGCGCGGCTTCATCGAGCGCAACTACGAGGCCGACGCACGCGGCTGCTGGTACTTCCAGAACGGTCCGCAGCGGGTCTATGTGGAACTGGAGGCCGCACCCTGGGTGTTCCGGCTGGACGCAGGCGAGCCCGGACCGGGCGGGCGCTGGCGCATCTGCCTGCCTGGCGGGCGCGCGGCGCGCTACCGCGCCGCCTGGCTGGATGAGCATGGGCGGCTGTTCCTGGACAGCGACCGCGGCTTTGGCCTGGTGCACAGCCTGGACACCGGCGTGGCGGCGCAAGCGGTCGAGGCCGGAGACTGGCAGCCGCGCGAGATGGCCTTCGCCCGCATGCCGCGGCAGTTTGGCTATGTGCTGCGGCCGCAGGCCGGCGGCAAACCCTGAACTGCGCCTGCCGGCCGGCTTGCAGCCCGCTGCGAAGCGCATGCACGGCTGTGCCGCAGCCATGAAAAAGGCCGCCCCTGGGGCGGCCCGTCGCAGCGCGGCAAAAGGCTACTTCGGCGCACTGGCCGCCGACGCGGCGGCTGCCGGCACCTTGGGCTCATCGAACTTGCCGCCGGCCTTGTTGGCCATGTAGACCACCGCCCGGCCGATCTCGAAATCAGAAAACTCGCCGCCGCCCTGGGCCGCCATCGCGCCCTTGCCCTTCAGGGCCGAGGTCAGCAGGGCCTCGTAACCGGTCTTCAGGCGCGGCGCCCAGGCGGCCTCGTCTCCCGACTTCGGCGCACCGGCCAGCCCGGCCGTGTGGCAGGCCCCGCACTGCGCGGCATAGACCTGCTCGCCGGTGCGCAAAGCAACCGCCGCCGAGGCGTCCTTCAGCATGACCGTGCCCACCGGCTGGATGCGCTGGGCGATCGCCTCCGCGCTCATCGCGTCGGAGCCGGCGCCAGACTTGCGCCCCGTGGTGACGAAATTGACCAGCAGAACGATGATCGCGATCGGCACCACGAAGGACGCGACCACGGTCCAGATGAGCTGCGTGGGGGTCTTGATCGGGCCCTCGTGCGGGGCATCGTGTACCTGCGGGTTGCTCATGAAGTCCTCGGTGGCGGCGGCGCCGTGCGCCAAGCCACGGCCTGGCCCTTCGGCGGGCTTGCTGCAGCAGGCGGGTTGGCCAAAGCGAAAAATTATAGCGACGCGTTACCCCTGCGCCGGCCGGAGGCGCCCGGTCGTTGCAACCCGCGCTGCTAGAATTCGATCTTGTTCGCTCCGCGGCTGTAGCTCAGTGGATAGAGTATTGGCCTCCGAAGCCAAGGGTCGTGGGTTCGATCCCCGCCAGCCGCGCCAGGCCACCGCCATGCAGCGGCCTTGCGTGCTGCGCAGCCGCCGCGCAATGAAATGCCAGCCATGACGCCATCCCGCCATCTTGCCGCGCGCCGGGCCGCGCTGATCCTGGGCGCCGCACTGCTGGCCGGCTGCGCCGCGCCAACGGTGCTGAACACCCAGTGGAGCAACCCGCAGTTCTCAGGCAAGCCGCCAATGCGCTCGATACTGGTGATGGGCATCACCAAGGACCCGAACAACCGGCGCAACTTCGAGGATCAGATGGTCGCGCAGCTGGCCGCGCGCGGCGTCAAGGCCGTGCCGTCCTACCGCTTCGCCCCGGACGTCGGAGCGGTCGAGCAGGTCAAGCTGGAGCAGGCGGTCAAGGAAGCCGGCGCGGCCGGCGTGCTGCTGACGCGCGTGGTCAACGTGACCGAGCAGGTGCACGTGTCGCCAGGCATGGTGATGGGCCCTCCGATGGGCTATGGCTTCGGCGGCTTCTACGGCTATTACGGCGGCATGTGGGCGACCAGTTACGTGATGCCGCCCACCGTCTACACCACCCAGCACGTGGCCGCCGACACGCGCCTGTTCGAAACCGCCAACTACACGCTGGTGTGGTCGGCATCGACCACCACCACGCCCGGCAGCGGCAGCATCATGTCGCTGTTCGAGCAGTTCAGCAAGCTGATCGTCGACTCGCTGGCCAAGGACGGCCTGCTCTGACGCGCGCGGCGGCGGGATGCACCGGCACGCCTGCAAACGCCCTGCCGCTGTCTGGCTGCCCGCTCTGGCGGCCCCGGTACTGCTTCTGCTGGCCGCCTGCGGCGGCACACCGCCCGCGATCGCGCCTTCCGCCACCAGCGCGCAGCGCGACGGTCCGCCCGCCGACCCGCCGCCCGACCTGATCTCCCGCCCCGACCCGCAACCGAAGGTCGAGCCGCTGCGCAGCGGCGGCCCGAACAAGCCCTACGAGGTGCTGGGTCAGCGCTACACGCCGCTGACCGCCGACGCGCCGGTGGTCGAGGTCGGTCTCGCATCTTGGTATGGGCGCAAGTTCCACGGCCGGCCCACCGCCAGTGGCGAGATCTACGACATGTATGCGTCGAGCGCCGCGCACCGCACGATGCCGATTCCCAGCTATGCGCTGGTGCGCAACCCGCGCAATGGCCGCGAAGTGGTGGTGCGCGTCAACGACCGTGGGCCGTTCCACAGCGACCGGGTCATCGACCTGAGCTACGCCGCGGCGCTGAAGCTCGACCTGCTGCGCGGCGTGGCCTCGGTTGAAGTGCGCCGGCTGACGCATGACGACATCCGCACCGGACGCTGGCGCGGCGAGACGGCCTGGGCGCAGGCCGAAGCACCGCCCCTGTCAACGGCAGTCGTGGCGGCGGCTACGGGGCCGCCTGCATCGACTGCAGCGCCTGCACCCCCTTGGGCGCCGACCGCGCAAGCGCCGCTGGTCGGCGTGGCCGCCACGTCGGCCGACAGCGCCGCGGCGCTTCGGCCCCCGGCGCCCAGCGCCGCCGGCTTCTGGGTGCAGCTCGGCGCGTTCCGCCAGCGCCAAGGCGCGCACGAACTGCGCGAGCAGCTGGCGCGCGAGCTCGCGTGGCTGGAGCCGTGGCTGGCGATTTTCGACGAGCGCGCGCTGTACCGGCTGCAGGCCGGACCCTATGCCACCCGCACCGAGGCCCACGGAGCGGCCGAGCGCATCCGCAATGCCGCCGGCGTGCAGCCGATGGTGGTGCAGCGGCAGTGATCCGGCGCAACGGTTTTCAACTTAGGTGTGCCGTGCCCCCGGGATAGCGCCTACAGTGCCCGACCGAGCCGCAGCGCCTGGCGGCCAAACCAAGGAGACTTCATGGCAACCAAGATCTCGGCCGCAGCCAAGCCCCGCGGCCTGTCGTTGAACATCGGCCTGAACAGCGTCAGCACCGGCCATTACGGCGGCTGGTCCGGCGACCTGGCGGCCTGCGAATTCGACGCCAAGGACATGGCCGCGCTGGCCAGCGGCCGCGGCATGAAGGCCAGCGTGCTGCTCACCAAGGACGGCACGCGCGCCAAGGTGCTGTCGGGGCTGCGCGCCGCAGCCAAGACGCTGGGCAAGGGCGACTACTTCTTCCTCACCTTCTCCGGCCATGGCGGACAGGTGCCCGATGTCTCGGGCGAGGAATCCGACAAGCTCGACGAGACCTGGTGTCTTTACGACGGCCAGCTGATCGACGACGAGCTCTACATGGAGCTCGGCAAGTTCGCCGCCGGCGTGCGCATCCTGGTGCTGTCCGACAGCTGCCACAGCGGCACCGTCGTGCGCGCCGGCCTGCCTGCCACCGGCTTGCTGCCGCCCGAGATGCGCTCGAAGATGATGCCGCCGTCGGTGGGCATGCGCACCTACGAGGCGCACAAGGCCTTCTACGACAAGCTGCAGATGGACGTGGCCAAGGCCACCGGCGGCGAGGACAAGGCCGTCGACCCGGACGAGATGCTGGCGATGGTGCCGGTCAGCACGCGGCTGACCAAGATCGCCAAGCGCTTCAAGGCGCGCGCCATCCTGATCTCCGGCTGCCAGGACAACCAGAGCAGCTACGACGGCCAGCACAACGGCGCTTTCACCGGCCGGCTGCTGACGGTGTGGAACCGCGGCAACTTCGACGGCAACTACGCCACCTTCCACGCCCACATCAAAGCCGGCATGCCGCCGATCCAGACGCCCAACCTGTACACGATGGGACCGGTGGCCACCTTCCTGAAGCAAAAGCCCTTCACCGTCTGAACGTCCGCGGGGGCGGGCGGCCCGGCCGGCCCGCCTCCCCGCGCACCGATGGGCCGCGGCTGCAGGCCAGCCTGCCGATCCGAGGAGCACACCGTGTCCGAAAGCATCACCTTTGTCGTTCCCGGCCAGGCCGCGGGCGGATCGCCGGCCGCCATCGGCCTGCGCGGTGCAGTGCGTGCCTCCGCGCAGGTCGGCGCGCGCCGCGGCGCCGGCGACCAGGTGCGACTGGTGGCGCGGCCGGGCGAGGACCTGGTCGTGCTGAGTATCGTCAACGGCCCGACGCTGGTGCTGAACCCGCTCGATGCGCGCGACCTGATGCGCGCCCAGGCTGCGCCGGGCACGCGTGCGGCCGCGGCCGACGCCGATGTCGTCGCCGTGCCGGCGCAGCTCGGCTGGCCGGGGCTGGAG
>JBEIHU010000096.1:0-14144 GCA_040381175.1 Burkholderiaceae bacterium | reverse complement strand
CGCAGCCCGAAGAGTTTGCCGCGCTGTGCCGCGGCCTCGGCCGGCCCGAGCTGGCCGCCGACCCGCGGTTTGCGCAGCTCGAGGCCCGGCGGCGCAACGCGGCCGAGCTGCTGGCCTTGCTCGACGGGCTGATCGCCGACAAGGACACCGACGCGCTGGTGGCGCGGCTGCGCGCCGAGGGCGTGCCCATCGGCCGCGTCAATCCGCGCGCGCAGGTGCCCGAGGATCCGCAGGTGCGCCACAACCGGGCGCTGCAGCAGGTGGATCAGGGGGCGCTGGGCAGGGTGCGGCTGGCACGCTCCGCGGCGCGGTTCATCGGTTCCGACGCTCCGGCGTTGCGGCCGGCGCCGCGGCTCGGCGAGCATGGCCGCGAGCTGCTGGCCGAGCTGGGGCTGGAGCCGGCGCGCATCGATGCCTTGCTGGGCCCGGCGTGATGCGCTGCAGCAAGTGCGGCGCCGCCGGCGGCGCCAAAATGCGCGCGACGACCCCCTGGACATTGCGATGAAGCCCCTGCACTCCTTCGTTCTTGCCATCGGCCTGGCTGGCCTGGTGGCCTTGCCGGCCCGCGCCCAGGCCGACGTGCCGCGCCTGCCTTGCGGGGTGGCGCCGCTGCCGGCCCATGCCGAGCCGGGCTCGCCGCCAAACGTGCGCGCCTGGAGCGGCAAGGCCGCGCGGGGCTGGCAACCTCCGTCGTGTTCCAACTGGCAGGCAAGCGATGCCGAGATGCTGGTCGGGCTGGCCGGCAGCTTCCGCTACGACGGCGAGATAGACGGCCTGCTGGCGCGCATCGGCGCCATCTCCACCAAGAAGGGCGTGCGCTACTGGTCCACCACCGAGAAGAACTGGCAGATGCTGGTCACCGATGCCTTCGCGCTCAGCGGCCCCGATGCCGCGCTGCGCCGCGCCGACTTCAAGCCGGCCGAGCTGGCCAAGGGCCAGGCCATCCACTATGCGCAAAGCGACAACCGCAGCGCCGGCCCGTGCGTCTACCGCGAGCGCGTGCTCGCTGCCGACCGCGAGCGCGTGCTGATCGAGTCGGAGAACCTCACACCGATCAAGAAGATGATGGTCACGCTGTACGCGCCAGGCGACCTGCAGACGCTGTATGTCATCGAGCGCCGCGCGCCCGGGCTGTGGAACTTCTACAGCCTGACGCGCACGCGCATGGCATCGAGCCTGCTGCCCACCGGCAGCGAGGCCTCCTACATCAACCGCTCGGTGGCCTTCTACCGGCACGTGGCCGGCATCCCCACCGACCAGGAGCCGCCGGCCGCGCGCTGACGCGCGCCTCCAGGCGTCGCGCCGGTCGCCGCGGCGGCCTGCCGGCAGCCGGCGCTGGCCGAAACCGCAGCTGGGCGACGGCTCCTGGCGAGCCGCATGGCCCCGCGAAGCTGAAGGCCCGTCTGTCGATAGGCGTTCTTGTTCCTCGCGCACTGCGGGGGCGCGTCGATCGCCAGCCAGCCTGCACCGTGATCGCCTGCCCGCGCCAGCGCGTGAGGTTCGTCGGCGCCTGCGCCAGGAGGGCCGCCGCCGCACGGCTGCGCCCGCCGCCCCGGCCGCTCAAGCCCCGAGCCGGTACACCCGCGTCGCGGTGTCGTGGAACAGCGCCGCCTTCTCGGCCGGGCTGAAGCCGGCGGCCAGCCGCTTGAAGCTGTTCCACAGCACGAGGTACGAGCACGACACCTTGTCCACCGGGAAGTTGCTCTCGAACATGCAGCGCTCGGGGCCGAAGCGATCGATGGTGTGCAGGTAGTAGCGCGCGGTGGCATCGGCCAGCTGCTGCGAGCCCGGCCGCGGCTGGCGCTTGTGCCAGTCGAAGCCGTTGATCGGCATGGCCAGGCCGCCCAGCTTGGCCACCACGTTCGGGCAGCGCGCCAGCGCGTCGATGTCGCGTTTCCAGTCGGCGTAGACGGCATCGGCCTGGCCTGCGTGCGGCCCGATGCCCAGCGGCCCCCCGAAGTGGTCGAGCACGATGGTCGTGCCGGGGAAGGCGCGGGCCAAGTCGGTCAGCTCGGGCAGCTGCGGGTGGTACAGCCAGGCGTCGAAGCTCAAGCCGAAGCGCGCCAGTTGCGCGAAGCCCTCGCGAAAGCGTGCATCCAGCATCAGGTGTTCGCTGGGCTGGGTGTGCGCGTTGCGGATCTGCTCGCTGGCATGCCAGGCCGTCGCATGGCGGATGCCGCGAAGGCGCTGCGGCGCCGCGGCGATGTGGGCCTCGAGCACCCCGCGCACCGCGGCGCCCAGCCGCAGGTCCGCATAGGCGACGATGCCGGCGCAGGCTCGCGTCGGGCCGAAGCCGCCGCTGGCGCTCATCGCCGCGATGCCGTTGACGAACTCGGTCTCGCCCACCGGGCGCATCGGCTCGGGCCCGCTGGCGCGGTACATCGACATGCATTCGACGAACACCGTGCTGCGCACGTCGTGGCGCTGGCCCCGGGCATCGGGCTGGCCGGTGTCGGCCAGCCACTCGTCGAGCAGGTAGCGATCGCCGCTGCGGTGCCAAAGGTGGTGGTGCGGGTCGCAGATGGGCAGCCCGGGTTCGATGACGTCTTCGGTGTCCTGCGTGGGGGTCATGCCTGCTCCTTGCGGCGGCGCGGCCACAGCAGCGCCAGCGTTGCGCCCAGCCCGAGGCCGATGACATCGGCGCCCAGGTCGCTCCATTCGCCCGAGCGGTTCGGCACCTGCAGCTGCAGCAGCTCGATCGCCCCGCCGAAGGCCAGCAGCGCCAGCAGCACGGCCAGCCGCGCGGCCCGCGAATCGCGCCAGCCGAACACGGCGCACGCCGCCAACGAGGCAAAGGCCAACACGTGGTTGAGCTTGTCCCAGCCGAGGCTGGCCTGGCGCGGCGGCGCAGGCAGCAGCGCCAGGATGGTGATCGCCACGGCCAGCAGCAGCAACGCCCAGCGCCAGGCTCGGGTTGCGGGTCGGTCATCTGACATGGGCGGAAGTCTAGACGCCTAGAATCTTGCCCCTTCGCCAGGATGCCCATGCCGCCGTTCTGCGCCATCGACTTCGGCACCTCCAATTCGGCCGTCGCGCTGCCTGTGGGGGAGGAGGTGCGCCTGGTCGAGCTCGAGCCCGGCCAGAAGACCATGCCCACGGCGGTGTTCTACGCGGTCGAGGGGCTGGCCGCGCACCAGGAGCCGCAACGCCACTATGGCCGCGCCGCGTTCGCGGCCTATGTCGAAGGCGTCGAGGGCCGGCTGATGCGTTCGATGAAGAGCATCCTCGGCTCGACGCTGGCGCAGCAGACCACCGAGATCGGTGCCGGCCGATCGGTGCGCTATCTGGACGTGGTCGGCAGCTACCTGCGCCACCTGAAGCGCGTGGCCGAGGCCCAGGCCGGCCACGAGCTGGCGCAGCTGATGCTGGGCCGGCCGGTGTTCTTCGTCGACGACGATCCGCTGCGCGATGCCCAGGCGCAGGCGGCGCTGCTGCAGGCCGCGCGCGAAGCAGGCTTCGGCGACATCCAGCTGCAGTACGAGCCGATCGCCGCGGCGCTGAACTACGAGACCACGGTCGACCGCGAACAGCTGGTGCTGGTGGCCGACATCGGCGGCGGCACCTCGGACTTCTCGCTGGTGCGCGTCGGGCCGCAGCGACGCTGCCGGGCCGAGCGCAAGGACGACATCCTGGCCAGCCACGGGCTGCACGTGGCCGGCACCGACTTCGACCGCCACATCGAGCTGGCCTGCATCCTGCCGGCCTGCGGCTATGGCAGCGCCGGCCCCACCGGCCGCGAGGTACCGAGCAAGGTGTACTTCGACCTGGCCACCTGGCACCTGATCAACACCGTCTATACCCCCAGCCGGGTGGCCGAGCTGGCGCGCATGAAGAGCTTCTATGCCGAGCCGATGCTGCACGCGCGGTTGATGACGGTGCTGCGCTCGCGCCTTGGCCATGCGCTGGTGGCGCAGGCCGAGGCCGCGAAGATCGCCGTCGCCGAAGGCAGCGACACACCGCTGGACCTGGGCGCGATCGAGCCCGGGCTGCGATCAGGGCTGAGCGCGGCACAGGCTGTCGCCGCGCTGCAGGCCGATCTGCAGCGCATCGTCGACGCTGCCGACGAGACGCTTCGCCAGTCGGGCGCGGCCCGCGAGCAGGTCGACGCGCTGTATTTCACCGGCGGCTCCACCGGCCTGGCACCGCTGGCGCAGAGCATCGCGGCACGCTTCCCGGCCGCCACGGTGGTGCACGGCGACCGCTTCGCCAGCGTCGCGCGGGGCCTGGGCGTGCAGGCGCTGCGCGTCTTCGGCGCGGCGCGCCGAGCGGGGCACGCTGCCCTACGATAGTTGACGTGCACCTCGGCGGGAGCAGAGCATGGACAACAATGTCTTCGTCTCGGGCGGCAGCGGCTACATCGCCGGTTACCTGATCCGCGAGCTGGTGCAGCAGGGCTGGACCGTGCACACCTCGGTGCGTGACCTGGGGCGCGAGGCGCAGCTGCGCCAACTGCTGGCCGTGGACAACACGCGGCTGCGGGTCTTCGCCGCCGACCTGACCGGCGACGCCGGCTGGGCCGAGGCGATGCAAGGCTGCAGCCACGTGGCGCACGTGGCCTCGCCGCTGCCGGGCAACTGGGTGAAGACGCCCGACGACCTGGTCGTGCCGGCGCGCGACGGCGTGCTGCGCGCGCTGCATGCCGCGCGCTCAGCCGGCGTGCGCCGCTTCGTGATGACCTCGTCGGTGGCGGCCATCATCTACGGCCGCGGCCGCGGCGTGCATCACTTCAGCGAGGCCGACTGGACGCAGCCTGACTATCGCGGCATTTCGCCCTACACCTTGTCCAAGACCCTGGCCGAGCGCGCCGCGCGCGACTGGGTGGTGCGCGAGGGCGGCGGCATCGAGTTCTGCAGCATCAACCCGTCGGTGGTACTGGGCCCGGTGTGGGGCCCGGACCACTCGTCGTCGATCGCGCTGGTGAAGAAGCTGCTCACCGGCAGCATGCCCGGCTGCCCCGACCTGGGCTTCGGCATCGTCGACGTGCGCGACGTCGCCGAGCTGCACCTGCGCGCGCTGACGGCACCGCACATGGCCGGTGAGCGCTTCATCGCCTCGGGCCCGTTCCTGAAGGTGATCGAGATCGCGCGGATCCTGCGCCAGCACCTGGGCGAGCAGGCGCGCCGCGTGCCGACGCGCCGGCTGCCCGACCTGCTGGTGCGCGTGGCCGCGCTTTTCGACCCACTGGTGCGCACGGCGCTCGGCGAGCTTGGCGCCGAACGCCACACCGATCCGCGCCATGCGCGCGAGGTGCTGGGCTGGGTGGCGCGCGCGCCCGAGCAGACGATCGTAGACACCGCCCGCAGCCTGATCGAACGCGGCCTCGTCAAGCTCTGACGGCGGCCGGCAGCGCTCAGGCAGCGGCTGGCTGCCCCAGGCCCAGCAGACGCATCGCGTTGCCCTTCAGGATGCCGGGCTTGACCCGGTCCTTGAAGCCGGCTTCGTCGAAATCGGCCATCCAGCGCTCGGGCGTGATCAGCGGGTAGTCGCTGCCGAAGAGCATGCGGTCCGACAGCAGCGTGTTGGCGTACTGCACCAGCTGCGGCGGAAAGTACTTCGGGCTCCAGCCCGACAGGTCGATCCAGATCTTGGGCTTGTGCAGCGCCAGGCTCAGCGCCTCGTCCTGCCAGGGCCAGCTGGGGTGGGCGATGACGATCTGGATGTCGGGGAAGTCGATGGCCACGTCCTCCAGCAGCATCGGGTTGCTGTTCTGAAGGCGCAGGCCGCCGCCGCAGCGCATGCCGCTGCCGATGCCCGAGTGGCCGCTGTGGAAGATCGCCGGCAGCTTGTATTCGGCGATCACCTCGTAGATCGGCCAGGCCATGCGGTCGTAGGGCAGGAAGTCCTGCACCGTAGGATGGAACTTGAAGCCCTTGACGCCATGCTCCTCGATCAGCCGCCGGGCCTCGCGGGCACCCATCTTGCCCTTGTGCGGATCGATGCTGGCAAAGGCAATCATCATGTCCGAATTCTTCTGCGCCGCCTCGCAGATTTCCTCGTTGGGGATGCGGCGTCGGCCGAGCTTGGCCTCGGAATCCACCGTGAACATCACCAGCCCGATCTTGCGCTCGCGGTAGTAGGCCACTGTCTCGTCGATGGTCGGCCGGCGGTTGCTGCGGAAGTACTTGTCGGCCGCCCGGTCGTATTCCTCGCCGTAGTTGTCGAAGGGGTTCCAGCACGACACCTCGGCATGGGTGTGGATGTCGATGGCCAGCAGATCGTTGACGTTCATGGCGCACTCCAGGGCCCGGGCAGCCCAATTTGATTATCAAAATTAAATACTTTAGCGCGGTTGGGACTCGTCATCGGCTGGCGAAGCCCTCACCTCAAGCGCTCATTCTTGCAATATGAATAGCGCCCAACAAGACCTTGAACTCAGTAAGAACCCTATGGAATGCGATAGGGTTTTGATTACTATTAATAACGATCAACCACTTCCCAGCCCGCCATGGACGCCCAAGCTCACTTCGACCCCGACTTGCTGCGCGTCGAGCGCGAAGGCTCCATCCTGCACCTGCGCCTGAACCGCCCGGTCAAGCGCAATGCCGTCAACGACGGCCTGATCCTGTCCATCGACCGCGCCTTCACCGGCATCGCGTCGGACGTGCGCTGCATTGTGCTCAGCGGCGAGGGCCAGCACTTCTGCGCCGGGCTGGACCTGTCGGAGCTGTCCGAACGCACGGTGTACGAAGGCGTGCTGCATTCGCGCATGTGGCACGCCACGCTGGAGAAGGTGCAGTACGCGCCGGTACCGGTGATCGCCGTGCTGCACGGCGCCACCATCGGCGGGGGGCTGGAGATCGCCGCCGCGGCGCACATACGGGTGGCCGAGCGCAGCGCCTACTACGGCCTGCCCGAAGGCCAGCGCGGCATCTTCGTCGGCGGCGGCGGCTCGATGCGGCTGCCGCGGCTGATCGGCACCAGCCGCATGGCCGACATGATGCTGACCGGCCGCGTCTTCGACGCCGACGAAGGCCAGCAGGCCGGCCTGAGCAACTACCTGGTGGCCGAAGGCGAAGGCCTGTCCAGGGGCATGGCGCTGGCGCAGAAGATCAGCACCAATGCACCGCTGTCCAACTTCGCGGTCATCCAAGCCTTGCCGCGCATTGCCGAGCTGCCTCCGGCGGAAGGCCTGTTCGTCGAATCGCTGGTCGCGGCCATCGCCCAGGGCGACCCGGCGGCCAAGGAACGCATCCGCGCCTTCCTGGAAGGCCGCGCTGCCAAGGTTGCCAAGTCATGAGCAGCGCGAAGTACCGTGAAGTCAAGGTCGGCGGCTGCCTGGCCGCCAGCCACCACATCGATGCCGACGGCGTGCACCACCTGCGCTCGCGGGAGCCGCTGCAGCCCTTCCCCGCCCGGCTGACCGACCGGCTGGAGGAATGGGCCCGCCACGCGCCCGAACGCACGCAGGTGGCGCAGCGCGGGCCGGACGGCGAGTGGCGACGCATCAATTACGCACAGATGCTCGACCGCGTTCGCCGCATCGGCCAGGCCATTGCCCAGCGCGGCCTGTCGGCCGAGCGGCCGATCGCCATCCTGTCGGATAACGACCTGGAGCACTACACGCTGGCGCTGGCGGCGCAGTGGGTGGGCGTGCCCTTCACGCCAGTGTCGGTGGCCTATTCCACCGTGTCGCAGGACTTCGGCAAGCTCAAGCAGATCCTGGGCACGCTGACGCCGGGGCTGGTGTTTGCCGCCGACGGCCACGCCTTCCGCAACGCCATCGCCACCGTGGTGCCGGCCGATACCGAGGTCTGGGTCACCACCGGCGAGGACACGCCAGCGCTGCAGGGACGCAAGATCATGCGCTTCGACGCGGTGCTGAAGACCGAGCCCGGGCCCGAAGAGATGGAAGCGCATGGCCACGTGGGCCCGGACACCATCGCCAAGTTCCTGTTCACCAGCGGCTCCACCAAGCAGCCCAAGGGCGTGGTCAACACCCAGCGCATGATCTGCGCCAACCAGCAGATGCTGCGGCAGTGCTTCGCCTTTATGGCCGACGAGCCGCCGGTGCTGATCGACTGGCTGCCGTGGAACCACACCTTCGGTGGCAACCACAACATCGGCATCGCGCTGTACAACGGCGGCACGCTGTACATCGACGACGGCAAGCCCACGCCCAGGGGCATGTCGGCCACGCTGCGCAACCTGCGCGAAATCGCGCCGACGATGTACTTCAACGTGCCCAAGGGCTTCGAGGAGATCGCCCGCGCGATGGACGGTGACCCTGCGTTGCGCGACAGGCTGTTCTCGCGCGTCAAGGCCTTCATGTTTGCCGGCGCCGGCCTGAGCCAGGCGGTGTGGGACCACCTGGACCGCCATGCCGAGGCCGCCATCGGCGAGCGCATCTGCATCTTCACCGGCCTGGGAATGACCGAGACCGCGCCGTCCTGCACCTTCGCGCTGGGCACCGACGTCAAGAGTGGCCATATCGGCCTGCCGGCGCCGGGGGTGGACGTCAAGCTGGTGCCGGCGGACGGCAAGCTGGAGGCCCGCTTCAAGGGTCCGAACGTGATGCCCGGCTACTGGCGCGCGCCCACCGAGACGGCGGCCGCCTTCGACGAGCAGGGCTACTACCGCACCGGCGATGCGGTGCTGTACATCGACGAAGCCAACCCGCAGCGCGGCCTGCGCTTCGACGGCCGCATTGCCGAGGACTTCAAGCTGTCCACCGGCACCTTCGTCAACGTCGGCCCGCTGCGCATGAAGATCGTGCTCGCCGGTGACCCCCTGGTGCAGGACGTGGTGATCGCCGGGCTGAACCGCGACGACATCGGCGCGCTGATCTTCCCTCGGCTGGACGATGCGAAGAAGCTCGCCGGTCTGCCGGCGGACAGCAGCGCGGCCCAGGTGCTGGCCCATCCGCAGGTGCGCACGTTCTACCAGGCGCTGGTCGACAAGCTGTGGGCCGAAGGTACCGGCAGCGCCAACCGCGTGGCCCGCGCGCTGTTGCTGGAAGAGCCGCCGCACATCGACCGCGGCGAGGTCACCGACAAGGGCTCGATCAACCAGCGCGCGGTGCTGACGCACCGCGCCGAGTTGGTCGAGCGGTTGTATGCCGATGTGCCCGATGCGCAGGTCATCCTGCCGCAGTGCTGAAACGATGGCCCTGGATACACCGGTCGCCGACGCAGCCCTGGACACCAGCCCCGTTCAACACCTGCTGGGCTTTCGCCTGGCGCTGGCCGAAGTGGGCACGCGCCGGGTGTTCCAGCGCCATGTCGGCACGCCCTTCAAGCTGCGGCCGGTGGAGTTCACGCTGTTGATGTTGCTGTTCGCCAACCCCGGCGCCACGCCGAAGCGGCTGGCAAAGGCACTGCACCTGAGCCCGCCCAACATCACCGTGCTGATCGACCGGCTGGCCGCGCGCGCGCTGGTGGACCGCCAGCGCAGCCCCGAGGACGGCCGCGCCACCATCGTGCAGCTCACGCCCGCGGGCGCCGACCTGGCCAAGCGAGCGCACCTGGCCTCGCGCACGATGGAAGACGGCCTGTTGCAGGCGCTGACGCCGGGCGAGCGCGCGCTGCTCGGCGAACTGCTGCACAAGCTGGCGCCGGCCGCCTGACCCGGACTCGCCGTCAAGCGTGTAGGCGCGACCGTCGCTTACGGCGCATCGATGCGATGCGGCAACCAAGGCCGTTTCAGTCGACGCCGATCCTGCTGGCGCGCAGTGCCTTGATCTGCCCGCGCAGCGCCTTGCCCTGAAGCCGGCGCTGCTTCGAGGCAAACGTCGGCTGCGTCGCGCGACGCAGCCGCGGCACGCGCTGCGCAGCCTGCACCATCTCCATCAGGCGCTGCAACGCCTCGGCGCGGTTCTGTTCCAGGCTGCGGTGCTGCTGCGCCTTGATGACGATCACGCCCTCGCTGCTGATGCGCCGGTCGGCACGCTGCAGCAGCCGCGCCTTGACGTCTTCGGGCAGCGACGAGGCGCGCACGTCGAAGCGCAGGTGCACGGCATTGGAGACCTTGTTGACGTTCTGCCCGCCGGCGCCTTGCGCGCGCACGGCGCTGATCTCGATCTCGGCCGGGTCCAGCCGCAACGGGTGCAGCATCGCCTACTTGCGCAGCTTCTGCACCACGAACAGCAGCACCATCGCGCCGGCGATCGAGGCGATCCAGCCCGCGCCCTGGCCGGCGTGGTACCAGCCCAGTTGCTCGCCGACCACGCCGGCGCCCACCGAGCCGCAAATGCCGAGCAGGCAGGTCATGATCCAGCCCATCTTCTGCTCGCCCGGCATCAGAAAGCGGGCCATGGCGCCGACGACCAACCCGAGGAAAAGCGTCCCGATGATGCCCATGCTGGCTCCCGTTCGTCAGTCGACCGTGCTCACCGGCACGCGTTGCGCCAGTGCACACATCAGTTCATAGCCGATGGTACCGGCGGCGCGCGCCACCTCGTCGATCGGCAGCCGCGCGCCGAGCGGGCCTTCGCCCCACAACGTGACCTCGCTGCCCGGCGCGGCGGCCGGCACCGGCTCCAGGTCGACGGTGATCATGTCCATCGACACCCGGCCCACGGTGCGCGTGCGCACGCCGTCCACCAGCACCGGCGTGCCGGTCGGGCACAGCCGCGGGTAGCCGTCGGCATAGCCGCAGGCGACCACGCCGATGCGCATCGGCGCGTCGGCGGTGAAGCTGCCGCCATAGCCCACGCGGTCGCCAGGCTGCAAAGACTGCAGCGCGATCAGCCGCGAGCGCAGCGTCATCGCCGGGCGCAGGCCCCAGTGGGCGATGTCGTGCTGCGGATGGTCGGGCGCGCTGCCATACAGCAGGATGCCGGGGCGCGCCCAGCCGCCCGCGACGCCGGGCGTGGCGGCGTGGCGCAGCGTGGCGGCGCTGTTGCCCAGGCTGCGCTCGCCGGGCAGGTCGCGCGTGCGCTCCTGGAAGCACGCCAGCGCGTCGGCGATGCCGCGTTCGCCATCGGCGTCGGCAAAGTGCGTCATCAGCGTGATCTCGTCCACCTGCGGCAGGGCGTTCAACCGCGTCCAGGCACTGCGGTAGGCCTCGGGGCGGAAGCCGAGCCGGTTCATGCCGCTGTTCAGCTTCAGGAACACGCGCTGCGGCGTCTGCGTCTTGTGCGCCGCCAGCCAGTCGATCTGCGCTTCGCAGTGCACCGTGTGCCACAGGTTCAGGCGCGAACACAGCTCCAGGTCGCGCGCCTCGAAAGCCCCCTCCAGCAGCAGGATCGGCCCGCGCCAGCCCAGCGCGCGCACGCGTTCGGCTTCGTCCAGGTCGAGCAGCGCGAAGCCGTCGGCCCCGCGCAGCCCGGCGTAGGCGCGCTCGATGCCATGGCCGTAGGCATTGGCCTTGACCACCGCCCAGACCCGCGCGTCCGGCACCGCGCGGCGCGCCCGCGCCAGGTTGTGGGCCAGCGCGCCGGTGTGGATCAGCGCTTCGATCGGACGTGGCAACAGGCCTCCTTCTCACCGCACGGCCGGCACGGTTGCATGCCATTTTGCCAGGGCAACCGCCGGTGATTCGGGGTGCCGGGCACGCCGCAGGTCGCGTGCTATAAACCGATGCCCTTCTGGAGACAAGCTTGCGCCCAGGCCGCCGGAGCCGCGCGACAACGATGCGTTGCGGATGAAAAAAGGCTTCTCCACCATCATGTCGGCGCAGTTCTTCAGCTCGCTGGCCGACAACGCGCTGCTGGTGGCCGCGATCGATCTGCTGAACACCTCGAAGGCCCCGCCCTGGCACGTGGCGGCGCTGCCCTCGATGTTCGCGCTGTTCTACGTGCTGCTGGCGCCCTTCGTCGGCGCCTTCGCCGATGCGCTGCCCAAGGGCAAAGTGATGTTCATCTCCAATGCCATCAAGGTGGTCGGCTGCCTGATGATGGCCTTCGGCGCGCACCCGCTGCTGTCCTATGCCATCGTCGGCCTCGGCGCGGCGGCCTATTCGCCGGCCAAGTACGGCATCCTCACCGAGCTGCTGCCGCCTTCGCAGCTGGTCAAGGCCAACGGCTGGATCGAAGGCCTGACGATCCTGTCGGTGATCCTGGGCATCGTGCTGGGCGGGCAACTGGTCGGGCGGCACGTGTCGGCTGCGCTGCTCGGGCTGGACCTGCCCCTGGTCGACACCGGCATCGACACGCCCGCCGAGGCCGCCATCGCCGCGATCATGCTGCTGTATGGCGTGGCGGCGATGTTCAACCTGTACATCCCGCGCACCGAGGCGCCGCTGCAGCCGCTGCCGCGCCGGCCGCTGAGCCTGGTGCGCGACTTCTCGCAATGCAACGCGCGGCTGTGGCGCGACAAGCTGGGCCAGATCTCGCTGGGCACCACCACGCTGTTCTGGGGCATCGGCGGCAACATGCGCGTGATCGTCTTTCCCTGGGCCGCGGCGGCTCTGGGCTACAACGTGACGTAGGCCTCGACGCTGGGCGCGGTGGTGGCCATCGGCACCGCCGCGGGCGCGGTGGTCGCGGCCCTGGTCACGCGGCTGGACAAGGCCACCGGCACCATCCCGATGGGCATTGCCATGGGTGTGCTCATCGCCGGGCTGAACTTCGTCACCGACGTCTGGGTGGCGGTGCCGTTCCTGATCCTGCTGGGCGCCGTCAGCGGCTACCTGGTGGTGCCGATGAATGCGCTGCTGCAGCACCGCGGCCACAACCTGATGGGTGCGGGCCGCTCCATCGCCGTGCAGAACTTCAACGAGCAGGCCTGCATCCTGGGCCTGAGCGCGACCTACGCCCTGATGACGAAGTTCGGCGCCACGCCCTACAGCGTGATCACCGCGCTGGGCGTCGGAGTGGCGCTGATCATGTGGCAGATCCTGCGCTGGCACCAGCGCAACTGCGTGCTTCACTTCGACGAGGTCGAGCGCCTGCTGGCCATCGCGCGCAGCGACAAGCACTGAAGGGCCGAGGCTGTGTCGCGGCCGTGCAGCGATGCTGGCAGCTTGGTCACGGACGCGCACCGGGTCGTCGACGGCGACACGGCCGTCGGACCGCGATCGAGCGGGGCCCGCAAGGGTACCGGATGCGAGGCGCGAGTCGCTTGGCACCGCGCCCAATGCGATGCAGGCGACAGTCGGTCCGGCCACAGCGAAGGCGGGCGGCCGAAGGGGCGCAGCCGCTCCGCAGCCTTGATGAAGACCCGGATGGGTCGACGCGCTGCGCAGCGCGCGCCGGTGTGTGGTTGACGGGACTTGCGCCGTGCGGCGCCGTGGCTCTGGCGGCGGGTGCGCTGGAGCTGGCTTCGACACGGACCGAAGCCCCGTCGAAGACCCGGGCGCAACCGATGGTCATGCTGCCCGCCGCGCGGACCTCCGCGGATCTGGGGCGTTTCGCGCTGAATGCGCTGCTCGTGCCGCCGCTGGATGGCGCCTGGCCCCTGCGCTGGACCGATGCGGCGGTGGCGTACCTCTGCGGGGCGGGCATGCGCGTCACGATCGACGGCCTGCCGCTGCAGCCGAACTCACCGACGCCGGCGGACGCCTTCACCGTGCGCTGGCAAATGGAGCGCTGATCGCCGACGGGATTCCCGATGCTGGAACTTTCGGGCGCGCGCGAGCTGCATGTCTCCCACCTGAACAGGCCTGTCGGCCATGGTGCTGCCTCAGGGCCGCAAGCTGTTGGTGGCGCACCCGTGTGCCTGGTCTTGGCGGGCCGCTTGGCTGCGCCGGGGTGCGCTGATCGGCAACGCCGTGCCGCCGCCCCTGTCCAGGCGCTGAACTCAACCCGATCAGCCCACCGGCCGCGCTCCGCGGTGCGCCGGGCCGGGCCGGTGCTGGGACAGCAGCTGGTCCAGGGCTTCGTCAGTGGCTGGCTTGGCCAGGTAGTGGTCGCAGCCGGCAAAGGCGCCGCGCGCACGGTCGAGCTCGCTGTGGTGAGCCGACACCAGCACCAGCACCGGCGGGTGCCCGCCCACGTGGCGATGCTGGCGCTTGATGTGCTGGCACAGCGCCAGCCCGTCGAGTGCGCTGCCCTCGCCCAGCTCCACGTCGATGAAGACGAAGCCATAAGCACGCTGCGCCAGCAGTTCCAGCGCGCGCGCGCTGCCTGGTGCCAGGTCGGTGTCCATGCCCATGCGCTGCAGGCGCACCTGCAGGTAGCGCAAGGCGATCGCGCTGTCGTCGACCAGCAGCGCGCTGAAGCCGGGGGCGCGCCGGCCCGGGGCAAGGCCCGCTGCGGCCGCGGCCTG
>JBEIHU010000095.1:0-14948 GCA_040381175.1 Burkholderiaceae bacterium | reverse complement strand
GCTGTACAAGGCCGGCCGCGACAGCGATGCCAAGCAGATCGCCGAGCTGAAGAAGCTCTACGGCTTCGACAAGCCGGCGCACGAGCGCTATTTCGAGATGCTGGGCAACTTCCTGCGCTTCGACCTGGGCCGCAGCTTCCTGCACAACAAGGACGTGTGGACGCTGATCAAGGAGAAGCTGCCGGTGTCCATCAGCCTGGGGCTGTGGACCTTTGTCATCAGTTACCTGATCTCGGTGCCGCTGGGGGTGGCCAAGGCGGTGCGCGAGGGCTCGCGCTTCGATGTCTTCACCTCGCTGATCGTGCTGATTGGCTATGCCATCCCCGGCTTCGTGCTCGGCATCTTCCTGATCGTGCTGTTTGCCGGCGGCACCTTCTTCGAGTGGTTCCCGTTGCGCGGGCTGACCAGCGACAACTGGGAGGAATTGAGCTGGCCGGCGCGCATCCGCGATTACTTCTGGCACCTGACGCTGCCGCTGACCTGCCTGGTGATCAGCAGCTTCGCGGTGACCACCATGCTCACCAAGAACACTTTCGTCGAGGAGATGCGCAAGCAGTATGTGCTGGTGGCGCGCGCCAAGGGCCTGTCGCAAAAGAGCGTGCTCTACAAGCACATCTTCCGCAACGCGATGATCCCGCTGGTCACCGGTTTTCCGGCGGCCTTCGTCGGCGCCTTCTTCGCCGGCTCGGTGCTGATCGAGACGCTGTTCTCGCTGGACGGGCTGGGGCTGCTGGCCTTCGAGTCGGTGGTGCGGCGCGACTATCCGGTGGTGCTGGGCTCGTTGTACCTGTTCACGCTGATCGGCCTGGTGGTCAAGCTGGTGTCCGACCTGCTGTACGTGGTGGTCGACCCGCGCGTGCAGTTCGGCGCGGTTGGCAAGTGAGGGGCATGTCATGAGCGCCGTGCTGCCTTCCCCTGCCGCCACCGTGCCCGCCACGGTGAAGCCGATGTCGCCGAACCAGCGCGCCTGGGCGCGCTTCAAGCGCAACCGCGTCGGCTATGTCTCCCTGTGGTGCTTCGTGGTGGTGCTGGTGCTGGCCACGCTTGCCGAGCTGGTCAGCAACGACCGACCGCTGGTGGCGCGTTACGACGGGCAGCTGTACTTCCCGCTGTTGAAGAACCATCCGGAAACCAACTTCGGCGGCGATTTCGAAACGCCCACCGACTGGTCGGACCCGCTGATCGCCGAACAGTTTGCCAAGCCGGGCAACTGGGTCTTCTTCACGGTCAACCGCTTCAGCGCCAACACCACCAACCCTTTCGAGGCCGTGCCCAGCCCGGCGCCGCCCAGCCGGCTGCACTGGCTGGGCACCGACAGCCTGGGCCAGGACATGGTGGCGAGGTTGCTCTATGGCTTTAGGGTCAGCATCTGGTTCGCCTTTGCGCTGACTCTGGCGGGCACGGTGCTGGGCATCGCCGCGGGCGCGCTGCAGGGCTACTTCGGCGGCCGGGTCGACCTGGTGCTGCAGCGCTTCATCGAGATCTGGGGCGCGGTGCCGGAGCTGTACCTGCTGATCATCTTCGCGTCGATCTTCGAGCCGTCGCTGTTGCTGCTGCTGGTGCTGCTGTCGCTGTGGGGTTGGATGGGCCTGTCCGACTACGTGCGAGCCGAGTTCCTGCGCAACCGCAGCCTGGAGTTCGTCAAGGCGGCGCGTGCGCTGGGCCTGAGCAACGGCCAGATCATCTGGCGCCATGTGCTGCCCAATTCGATGACGCCTGTGATCACCTTCCTGCCCTTCCGCATGAGCGGCGCGATTGTCGCGCTGACCTCGCTGGACTTCCTGGGCCTGGGCGTGCCGGCCACCGTGCCGTCGCTGGGCGACTTGCTGCGCCAGGGCAAGAACAACCTGGACGCGTGGTGGATCATCTTCCCCACCTTTATGGTGCTGGTGCTGACGATGCTGGCGCTGACCTTCATCGGTGACGCGCTGCGCGACGCCTTCGACACGCGGAAATCATGACCCCCCCCCGCAGCGCCTCCGGCGCTCCCCCCCAGGGGGGCGCCGCCAGCGGACCGGCAGAGCCGGATCCGAGGCGTCCGCTCGACCAACCGCTGCTGCAGATCGAGCGGCTGTGCGTGCGTTTCGGCAGCTCGACGGTGGTGGACGAAGTCTCCTTCGCCATTGCCGCGGGCGAGAAGTTTGCGCTGGTCGGCGAATCCGGCTCGGGCAAGTCGATCACCGCGCTGTCGGTGCTGCGGCTGGTGGATGCCGCGCAAAGCAGCGGCGTGATCCGCTTCGACGGCGAAGACCTGATGCAAAAGAGCGAGCGCGAGATGCGCGGCATCCGCGGCGCGCGCATCGGCATGATCTTCCAGGAGCCGATGACGGCGCTGAACCCGCTGTACACCGTGGGCAACCAGATCGGCGAGGTGTTGAACCTGCACGAGGCACTGCGCCCCAATGCGGCGCGCGCTCGGGCGGTCGAACTGCTGCACCGCACCGGCATACCCGACCCCGAGGCCAAGGTCGATGCCTTTCCGCACCAGCTGTCGGGCGGCCAGCGCCAGCGCGCGATGATCGCCATGGCGCTGGCCTGCAAGCCCCAGCTGCTGATCTGCGACGAGCCGACCACCGCTCTGGACGTGACCATCCAGGCGCAGATCCTGGAGCTGCTCGACGAGTTGCAGCGCGAGCTGGGCATGGCGCTGCTGTTCATCACCCACGACCTGAACCTGGTGCGCCGCTTCACCCACCGCGTTGGCGTGATGGAGCGCGGCAAGCTGGTGGAAAGCGGCGAGACGGCCGCGGTTTTCGACCGCCCGCAGCATCCCTATACCCAGCGCCTGCTGTCCAGCCGCCCGCAGCGCGTGGTGCAGCCGGTGGCCGATGGCGCCGCGCTGCTGCTGGACGCGCGTGGGGTTGATGTGAGGTTCCCGGTGCCGATGGGCTGGTTCCGCAAGCGCTGGTTCGAAGCCGTGCGCAGTGCCACGCTGCAGTTGCGCCTCGGCGAGACGCTGGGCATCGTCGGCGAATCGGGCTCGGGCAAGACTACGCTGGGCATGGCGCTGCTGGCGCTGCAGGACATCGCCGGCGGCGAGGTGCGGCTCGACGGTCAGCGCATCGACGATGCCGACCGCGCCACGCTGCGTGCGATGCGTCGGCGCATGCAGGTGGTGTTCCAGGACCCCTTCGCCGCGCTGTCACCGCGCATGACGGTGGGCCAGATCGTCGGCGAGGGTCTGGCGCTGCACCGCCCCGAGCTGCCCGAAGCCGAGCGCGAGGCGCTGGTGCTGCAGATGCTGGACGAGGTGGGCCTGAGCGAGCGCCATGGCGTGGCCCAAGTGCTGCAGCGCTATCCGCACGAGTTCTCCGGCGGCCAGCGCCAGCGCATTGCCATCGCCCGCGCGGTGGTGTTGCGGCCCGAGGTGCTGGTGCTGGACGAGCCGACCTCGGCGCTGGACGTGTCGGTGCAGCAACAGGTGCTGGCGCTGCTGGCCGAGCTGCAGCGCCGCTACGGCCTGAGCTATCTGTTCATCAGCCACGACCTGGCCGTTGTGCGGGCGATGTCGCACCGCGTGCTCGTCATGAAGAACGGCCAGGTGGTCGAGCAGGGCGAGGCGCAGGCGCTGTTCGATGCGCCTCGCGAGGCCTACACGCGCGAGCTGCTGGCGGCGGCCCACCTGGGTTGAGCGGCCGGGCCTACGGTCCGTCGAAGCGGCGGGTGCCCAGCTTCACCTCGTAGCGTGTGCCCTTGTCCGGGTCGCTGAATTGCAGAGTGTTGCCGGACCAGCGGTAGGTCGCGAAGAAGCCGTCGATCTGCATCGTGCCGTGGAACAGCGTCACGCCCAGATGGTCGGCATGCACCTGGAGCCGGTAGGCGATGTCGCTGACGCGCACCAGCGCCTGGCCGGCGTCGCCGATGTCGGCCGTCACCGGCCCGCAGCTGGCCTGGGCGTTGCCGGTCGTCACGCACATCACGGCGTCGTAGTGGCCCGCCGGCGGCGGCATGCCCTTGAGCAGCTCGCCGGCCGTGCCGAGCGTGCCCTGCCCGGTCGCGGCCGCGGCGGGCAGCGCGCACGCCGCCAGCAGGGCCGCCGACATCTGCCGCAGCACACGCACGGCGCGGGCCCTACTTGACCAGCCCTTCGGCCTTCAACGCCTCCTGCACGGCCGGGCGCGCTGCCACGCGCGCCATGAAGGCGCCCAGGTGCGTCAGCGCGGAGATGTCGAGGTTGACGAACTTGCTCCAGTTGGTCACGGTGAACAGGTAGGCGTCGGCCACGCAGAAGGCATCGCCCATCAGGTAGGGCTTGCCTTCGAGCTGCTGGTTCACCCATTGCAGGCGCGACAGGATGCGCGCGCGCGCCGCGGTCTTGGTTTCCTCGGGCGTGCCGGGCGCGAACAGCGGGCTGAAGCCCTTGTGGATCTCGGTGCCGATGAAGGTGAGCCATTCGATCTGGCGGTAGCGCTCCATCGTGCCCCAGGGCGCGGCCAGCTTCTTGTCGGGCACCTGGTCAGCGATGTACTGCACGATGGCCGGGCCCTCGGCCAGGCGCTGGCCGTCGTCCAGCTCGAGCAGCGGCACATAGCCCTTCGGGTTGATGGCGTAGTAGTCGGTGCCGTCGGCCAGCTTGTGGGTCTTTGTGCTGGCCATCACGGGCGTGAAGGCCAGTCCTGCTTCGCGCAGCACGATGTGCGGGCTGAGCGAGCAGGCGCCGGGGCTGTAGTAGAGCTTCATGAAGACTCCAGTGCGGTGGTTCGTCAAGGCGAAGGAAATCCTACGCGAAAGGCCCCACCCGTGCTGGCCCGGGCCTGGGGCGACGCCGCTTTGCTGGGGTAACCTCCGCAGGAGGAGGGCCCCATGCCGCGCACCGTACTCGAGGAATCCCAGATCCACCCGGCCGTGCGCGAACGCGTGGCCAGCCATCACGCGGCATTGGTGCAGGAGGTGCAGGCCGCCGTGCGCCAGCATCCGGTGGTGGTGGTCGGCATGGCGCAGAACCCCTACCCTCGCAAGGCGCGCAAGGCGCTCGACGCCGCTGGCGTGCCCTATCACTACCTGTCCTACGGCAGCTACTTCGGCGACTGGCGGCGCCGCAATGCGCTGAAGATGTGGAGCGGCTGGCCGACTTTCCCGATGGTCTTCGTCAAGGGCCAGCTGGTGGGCGGTGCCGATGACCTTGCCAGACTGATCGACAGCGGTGAACTGCGGCGCCTGCTCGCCTGAACCGGGTTCGCGGCGGCGGCTGAAGGTGCGCGCGGCGCTGCTGACGCTTTGGCTGGCCGTCACCAGCCCGCCTGCCTTGGCAGCCGGCGCGGGGCCGGCGCCCTGCCGGCTGCAGGGCGTGGCGCATGAGGCACTTTGCGGCAGCCTGTCGCGGGCGCTCGATGCGGCGCGGCCGCAGGGCGTGCACATCGAGTTGCATTACGCGGTGCTGCCGGCCCTGGCGCGCCACAAGAAGGCGGATCCGGTCTTCTTCCTGGCTGGCGGCCCGGGGCAGAGCGCCATCGCTCTGGCCGGTCCGGTGAGCCGCATGCTGGCGCGATTGGGCCAGCGCCGCGACGTCGTGCTGGTCGACCAGCGTGGTACGGGCCGCAGCGCGCCGCTGGACTGCGGTGAACAGGCCGCTTCGCTGCCGTTGCGCGAACTGTCCGATGCGCAGGCGCAGGTGCAGCGTGCCCGTGACTGCTTGCGTCGACTGCAGGCCCTGCCGCACGGCGACCTGCGCCACTACACGACCACGCTGGCCGTGGCCGATCTGGACGCGGTGCGCCAGGCGCTGGGTGCCGAGCGCATCAATCTCGTGGCGGCCTCCTATGGCACCCGCGCCGCGCTGGAATACCTGCGGCTGCATCCGCAGAGGGTGCGGCGCGTGGTGCTCGACGGCGTGGCGCCTGCCGACATGGCGTTGCCGGAAGCGTCGGCGCAGGATGCGCAGGCGGCCTTCGATGCGCTGCTCCAGGCCTGCGCGGCGGAAGCCGCCTGCCAAGCCCGCCACCCCAGGCTGCGACAGGACTGGCAGGCGCTGAAGGAAGCGCTGCCGCGCCGGACGAACGTTGTCCATCCGCAGACCGGCCGGCCGGAAGACCTGCTGCTGACGCAGGACATGCTTCTGGCCATGGTGCGCACGGTGCTGTACTCGCCGGTCACCGCGTCGGCGCTGCCGGCTGCGCTGGGTGAGGCGGTTGCGGGCCGTTTCGGGCCGCTGCTGGGCCTGTCCAGCGCCATGGGGTCGGCCCGCGGCAGTGCCGCCCTGGCACAGGGCATGCACTTTTCGGTGGTCTGCACCGAGGACCTGCCGGCTGGCACCAGCCGAGCCGGGCCGGCAGCCGATTTCGGCCTTGGCCTGGCGCCTCTTTACCGCGAGGTCTGTGCCTTCTGGCCGCGCGGCGACGTGCCGGCGGGATTCGGGCAGGTGGCGGCGGTGACTGCACCCACCTGGCTACTGTCCGGCGGCATCGACCCGGCGACGCCGCCGCGCCACGCCGAACGGGTGGCGAGGCGGCTTGGCGCGAAAGCGCGGCATGACATCGTTGCCAATGCCGGCCATGGGCTGATGGCACTGCCGTGCCTGACCGACGCCGTGTTCCGCTTCGTCGATGCCGCGGATGACGCCGCGGCGCTGCGCGTCGATGCCAGCTGCGCAAGCGACTTGCCGCGCCCGCCGGCCTTCGTGCCGCCCGGCAGCGGAGTGGCGCCGTGATCGAAGTGCGGGGTATCGCGCGCGGCTTCGTCCAGGGCCGCGGGCGCTCGGCACGCACGGTGCAGGCGGTCGACGGGCTCAGCTGGGTGGCCGGCGACGGCTGCATCAGCGGGCTGCTCGGCCCCAACGGCGCCGGCAAGACCACGCTGCTGCGCATCGTGGCGGGATTGGTGCAGGCCGATGCCGGCCAGGTGCTGGTCGATGGCATCGACGTGGCCACGCATCGCGCTGCGGCGCTGGTGCGCATCGGCGTGCTCAGCGATGCCCGGGGGCTGTACCCGCGCCTGACGGCGCTGGAGAACATCGTCTACTACGGCCGGCTACAAGGGCTGAGCGAGGCGGCGGCCGAGGCCAGCGCGATGAGCCTGGCGCAGACGCTGCAGATGCTGCCGCTGCTGCCGCGCCGCACCGAAGGCTTCAGCCAGGGTGAGCGCATGAAAACGGCGCTGGCGCGTGCGCTGGTGCACGACCCGCACAACATCATCCTGGACGAGCCGACCAATGGTCTGGACGTGCAGGCCACGCGCGCGCTGCGCGAGGCTTTGCGCCGGCTGCGCGACGAGCGCGGCAAATGCATCGTTTTCTCGACCCATCTGATGCAGGAGGTGGAGCGGCTGTGCAACCAGGTGCTGGTGATGGCGCATGGGCGCTGCGTTGCCCGGGGAACGGTGGCCGAACTGTGCGCCCTGGCCGGGCATGCGGACTTCGAACGCAGTTTCGTGCAGCTGGCGTTCGGCGGCGAGGCCGCCGGGCCGGAGGCCGAGGCGTGATCGGCGCGGCCTGGACGGTGTTGCGCAAGGAGCTGCGCGATGCGCTGCGCGACCGGCGCACGCTGCTGGCCATCGTGCTGAGCTCGGTGGCGATGGGTCCGCTGGTGCTGGTGCTGCTGTCCTCGCTGGTGGCCGGCCTGGAGGAGCGGGCCGAGTCGCGGGACATCTTCGTCGCCGGCATCGACCATGCGCCGAGCTTGCGCAACTACCTGCAGCGGCAGACCTACCGTATCCGCGAAGCACCCGAGCACTACGAAAAGCAGCTTCAGGACCGGCGCCTGGGCGAGGCCGTGCTGGTCGTCCCTGAGGGCTTCGAGGCCGGGCTGGCCGGCGGCGATCCGCCGCGGCTCGAACTGGTGATGAGCTCTGCCAACCCCCGCGCACAGGCGGCGGCGTCGCGGCTGGCCCGGCTGCTGCAGGGCTTCGCCCAGGAGCAAGCGATGTTGCGCCTGGCCTGGCGCGGCGTGGCGCCACCGTCGCTGCAGGCGATCGAGGTCGATGAACGCGACCTGGCCAGTCCCGCCGCCCGCGCGGCGCAGTGGGCGACGCTGGTGCCCTTCTTCGTGTTGATGGCAGTGCTCTACGGTGCCCCTGCACGCGGCACTGGACACGACGGCCGGCGAACGTGAACGCGGCTCGCTCGAGCCGCTGTTGATGAACCCGGTGCCGCCGCTGGCGCTGGTGCTGGGCAAATGGGCGGCAGTGGCGGTGCTGGCCATGCTTGTCGCGCTGCTCAGCTGCGCCAGCTTCCTGCCTGGCCAATGGCTGCTGCGCAGCGAGACCTTGGCCGCGATGTTCCGCTTCGGCATCGCTGAAGGTGCGATGTTCCTTGCACTGCTGGCGCCGCTGGCCGCAGCGCTGTCGGCGCTGCTGATGGCCATCGCGATCCGCTGCCGCAGCGTCAAGGAGGCCCAGGCCAACGCCACGGCGCTGGTGCTGGCGGTGTCGCTGCTGCCGCTGCTGACGCTGCTCAATCAGAGCGGGGAGGCGGCATGGCACCTGGCGGTGCCGGCGCTGGCGCAGATCACGCTGATGGGCCGAGTGCTGAAAGGCGAAGCGATCACCGCCTTGGAGCTGGCCCTGCCGCTGGCCGTGAGCGCGCTGATGGTGGCCGCCTGCCTGGGCTTCGTTGCGCGCCGCCTGCGTGGCGCGGCGCTCGAGTAGCGGCCGGGCGCTGCCCCGCCGCATGGCGTCGTTACCGCACGCCGCCGTCCGACATCAGGCGTGACCCACGTGCAGCGCGCGCTGCACCTCGGTCTGCCAGGGCAGGGCGTGCACAATCTCGTTGAGGAAACGGGCCGATTCCAGTGCCGTCAACACTTCGCCTTCATGGCCGACCAGCCGCAGGTTCGTGACCACCGACATCGGGTCGGCCATGGCGACCACATCGCTGGAGATCTGCACCCAGTCCCAGGCCACGCCGGCTTCGCCGTCCTCGGATAGCCCGCCCCAGATCGTCTGGCCCGAGGTGCGTGAAGTGCGGTCGCCCGGCAGCGTGACGTGAGTGCTCAGGTGATGGAAGCGCAATTGCGATTCGCTTCCGGCCTGCCACAATACGAGGGGCCACGCTCGAATGGACCAGGGTGTGGTGCGGGTCATGGCTGACGTGTCGGGTCGACTTGAGGTGCTGAACATGCCGGTATGGTTCCGGAATGGCGAGGGCCTTGAAAGCTGTAAACCTTGTCAGGGCATGCGGGCCCGGCAGGGCCGTGGCTACCCCGTGGCGCCAAGGGAATTCTGATGTTGCCCGGCGGCTATTCCTCGGTGCTCGAGGCCAAGGACCGTGACGAGTTCCGCGTCGAGGTCGTGCGTTTTGCGCAGCGGCTTGGCTTCGATACGGTGGCCGCCGTTACGGTGGTCGAGCATGGCGTGGCCGGCACCGAGTTCATCAGTGTCGACAACACTCCGCAGGCCTATTCGCACGCGTTTCGCGACACGGTCGTCATGCGTCGTGACCCGGTGATGCAGCATTGCCGCAAGCAAAGCGTGCCGATCATCTGGGACCAGCAGACCTATACCGGCCAAGGATTGGGCGAGCTCTGGGAGGAGCAGGCCCAGTTCGGCTACAGCACCGGTATCGCAATGGCCTTGCATTTGCCTGAAGGCCGGCACTTCGTGCTGGGGGTCGACCGGGACAAGCCGCTGCCGTCGGATGCGACCGAACTGCAGCGCGTCGTGGCGGACCTGCAGCTTTTTGCCGTGCATGCCCAGGAGACGGCGCTGCGCCTGCTTCTGCCCGAGCCGGTGCGCCCGGAAAAGCCTGCGCTGACCCCGCGGGAGCTGGAGGCGCTTCACTGGACCATGGAAGGCAAGACCGCCTGGGAAGTCGGTGCGATCCTCGGCATCAGCGAGCGCACGGCGGTGCTGCACGTCAACAACGCGATGCACAAGCTAGGCTGCGTCAGCAAGCATGCGGCGGTGCTGAAGGCGTTGCGCCTGGGCCTGATTCACTGATTTGTGCGCGACTCGGGCGGCGCCGCCATCGCCGTCGTGTCGCCAGCCCTGGCGGTTGGCGGCCAACCTGTAAGAGCTGACAGTGTCGTTTCCGCAGCGCCGCTGCTGCAATTGAGAAGTGCGCGAACAATCGCACGGTTCGAACCAGAAGGAGTCCTCATGAAAGAAGCAGTTGCCCCCAAGAAGCACAAGACTGCCAAAGACGTCGTTCCGCAGAAGAAGCCGGCCAAGAGCGGCCCTGTAGAGCTGGATCTGGCCGAGCTGAAAAAGGTTTCGGGCGGTCTGCCGCGTGGTGGCTGGCTACGCAAGTAGGTCGCTGGTCAAGCTCAAGATCAAAAGGCCTAGGGGTACGTGGTGATGTGTCCTTAGGCTGTTTGGCATTATGGTTGGCCGCCATGGCCTGCTGCAATGCCCGCGGGCCGGTTTGTCCGGTCCGCTTTTTCGTTTCCGGTTGACGATGCATTCGGCGGAGTTGTCGTCTGCCGAGCACGCCAAGCGTGCAGCCATGCCGGTCTATGCGACCTGGTTGGCTGCCGTCTTGCCACTGCTGCGAAGGCGCGGTTGACGACATGGCCGCGTTGTTCCGACCTGAGGTGGCCGAGGCCCAGCGCCAGAACTGGCTGGGCCATGTCCAACTGGTGCGTCCGCTGTCGCTGAGCGTGTTGACCGCTGTAGCGCTGGGTGTGCTCTTGCTGGTGTTGGCTTTCCTGTTCTTTGGAGAGTACACGCGCAAGGCTCGTATCGGCGGGGTGCTGGTGCCGGACCTGGGGGTGATACGGCTTGTTCCGCCGGTACCGGGCCGGGTCCTCGAACGGCATGTGCACGAGGGCCAGGTGGTGCGTGTTGGGGAGGTCATGTTCGTTCTGGCGCTGGAGGGCAGCACGCTATCCGGCGACGTCCAGGCCCGCGTCCGGCACAGCCTGGAAGAGCGCCGGCGAAGCCTGGAGGAGGCCGCGCGCCAGCAGGCCTTGCTGGCCGAAGGCGAAATGTTGTCGTTGCAGCGACGGCTGGACGAGATGAAGCGCGAAAGCAGTCAGATCGAGGCTGAGGCCATCCTGCACCGCCAGCGGCTGGCGCTGGCACAGCAGTCGCTTGAGCGGCTGGAGTCGCTTAGCCGCGACCAGTTCATTTCATCGGCACAGGTGCAGGCCAAGAAGGAGGAGGTCATCGGGCTGCAGGTGCAGGCGCAGGCGCTGGAGCGGCAAAGTGCCACGCTGGCGCGCGACCGCGCTGCGCTCGAAGGCGAGAGACGAAGCCTGCCGGTGCAGCTGAAGTCGCGCCAGGGGGCGATCGACCGCGACCTGGCTGCGCTGGCGCGCGAAGCGGCCGAGCAGGATGCCGTGCGGCAGATCGTGGTGCGCGCACCGCAAGACGGCACCGTCAGCTCGGTGCTGGCCGATCCAGGCCAGAGCGTTTCGCCGGCTTCGGCGCTGGCCAGCGTGATCCCCGCCGGAGCCCAGTTGCAGGCGCATCTTTTCGCGCCGTCCGACGCCGTCGGCTTCGTTCGGCCGAATCAGGATGTGCGCCTGCGCTTCGAAGCCTTTCCGTACCAGAAGTTCGGGCACCAAAACGGCCGGGTGCTGCAGGTCTCGCGCACGCCCTTGGCGGCGCCTGAGTTGGCGGGTCTGCCCTTGGCCGGCCCCACCGGCGACGCCGCTGGGGACGAGCCGATGTTTCGAATCACCGTCGCGATGGAGCAGAGCGAGCTGCAGGCCTTCGGCAGCACGCAACCTCTGGTGGCAGGCATGCGCATTCAAGCTGACGTGCTGCTGGAGCGCCGCCGCTTGATTGAATGGCTGTTCGCACCCGTGTTGGGCTTGACCAACAGATTATGAAAGCATTCGCTCACTTTCGCGCCGGACGTCCCGGTCTGGTATCAGTGGCGCAGGCATGAACAGCCGCTTCGGTAGCTGGGGAGGGCTGCGGCTGGGTTTCGGATCCAGTCGCGTCCCAGTGATCCTGCAGACCGAGGGCGCCGAATGCGGCCTGGCCTGCCTGGCCATGGTGGCGGCGGCGCATGGCCACCGCGCAGACTTGCCGACGTTGCGGCAGCGTTTCTCGCTGTCACTGAAGGGCCTGAACCTGCTCGACCTGGTGCGCATGGCAGAGAGCCTGAAGCTGCATGCGCGGGCCTTGCGCGCCGAGATCGATGACCTGGCGCAACTGGAGCACCCGTGCATCCTGCACTGGGACATGAATCACTTCGTGGTGCTGGTCGGGGTAAGCCGCGGCATCGCGACGATCCACGACCCGGCGCATGGTCTTCGCCGGCTGAAGCTGGACCAGGTGTCGCGGCACTTTACCGGGGTGGTGCTGGAGCTGACGCCGGCAGCCGATTTCGTGCCCAAGGTCGAGAAGCAGCATGTCTCGCCTCGGCAGATGCTGGGCCGCATTTCCGGGCTGAAGCGGTCGCTGGCCCAGATCTTCGCATTGGCGCTGGCGCTCGAAGCCTTCATGCTGCTCAGCCCCTTTCTGATGCAGTGGGTCGTGGACGACGTGCTGGTCAGCGCCGACCGCGACCTGCTGGCCACGCTGGGCATCGGCTTCGGACTGCTGGTGCTGATCCAGGCCGGTACCGCGGCGATCCGTTCCTGGGCGGTGCTGGTGCTGTCGGCCACGCTCAATCTGCAGTGGCTGTCGAACGTCTTCGCCCACTTGATGCGGCTGCCGGTGGAGTGGTTCGAGAAGCGGCACATCGGCGACATCTGGTCGCGATTCTCGGCGGTGCAGCAGATCCAGAAGACGCTGACGACCAGCTTTATCGAGGCCGTCCTCGATGGCCTGCTGGTGGTGCTGACGCTGGCCATGATGCTGGTCTACAGCGGCACCCTGACGATGGTGGTGCTGGCCGCGGTAGGCATGTACGCGCTGCTGCGCTGGGCCTTCTTCAAGCCGCTGCGCGACGCCACCGAAGAAGAGCTGGTTCACGAGTCCAAGCAATCCAGCCACTTTCTCGAGTCTTTGCGAGGTGTGCAGGCCATCAAGCTGTTCAATGCTCAAGCCGACCGGCAATCGCGCTTCACCAGCCTGGTGGTGGACACGATGAACGCCGACCTGGCCACACGCAAGCTGGAGTTGCTGTTCGCGGTGCTGCACAGGCTGCTGTTCGGGCTGGAGCGGGTGGCGGTGGTGTGGATCGGCGCGCTGCTGGTGCTCGACCAGAAGTTCTCGGTAGGCATGCTGTTCGCCTTCTTTGCCTACAAGGAGCAGTTCGCGCAGCGCGTCAGTGCGCTGATCGACAAGGTGGTCGAGCTGAAGATGCTGCGTCTGCAGGGCGAGCGGCTGGCCGACATCGTGCTGACCGCGCCCGAACAAGAGGTTGCCGCCGGCCAAGTGCGCAAGCATGCCGAGATTCCGGCGATCGAGTTGCGCGATCTCAGCTTCAGCTATTCCGACGCCGAGCCCGACGTGCTGTGCGGCGTCAACCTGCGCATCGAGCCGGGTGAGTCGGTGGCCATCGTCGGTTCGTCCGGCTGCGGCAAGACCACGCTGCTGAAGCTGATCCTGGGCATCCACGCGCCGCAGTCGGGCGAGCTGTTGGTCGGCGGCGTGCCGCTGTCGCAGATCGGCTTGGGCGCGTGGCGCGACATGGTCGGCGTGGTCATGCAGGACGAACCGCTGTTCTCGGGCTCCATCGCCGACAACATCAGCTTCTTCGACCTGCAGCCCGACATGGACTGGGTGGCGCACTGCGCCCGGGTGGCGTCGGTGCACGACGAGATCGAGGCCATGCCGATGGGCTACCACACGCTGATCGGCGACATGGGCTCGAGCCTGTCTGGCGGGCAGAAGCAGCGCATCCTGCTGGCCCGGGCGTTGTACAAGCGGCCGAAGATCCTGCTGCTGGACGAGGCCACCAGCGCGCTCGACGTCGAAGGCGAGCGGCTGGTGAACCAAGCCGTGCGCCAATTGGCGCTGACCCGCATCATCGTCGCCCACCGTCCCGAGACCATTGCCAGCGCCGGCCGCGTGGTGGCCTTGCAGGGGGGTCGGGTGGCGCAGGACCTGCGCAGCGTCGGCCACGCAAACGCTGCCGAGCGCGAAGCCTAGAATTCGCCTGCTCGGCGGTGTCCATGCAGCGCCGCAGGAAGGGCCCGGCAGTGTTCTACCCACGTGAATTCGACCTGATTGTCGTCGGTGGCGGCCATGCCGGCACCGAGGCGGCCCTGGCCGCGGCCCGCATGGGCTGCCGCACGCTGCTGCTGACCCACAACCTCGAGACCCTCGGGCAGATGAGCTGCAACCCGTCGATCGGCGGCATCGGCAAAGGCCATCTGGTCAAGGAGATCGACGCGCTGGGCGGCGCTATGGCGGCGGCCACCGACGAGGCCGGCATCCAGTTTCGCGTTCTCAACTCGAGCAAGGGTCAGGCGGTGCGCGCCACCCGGGCCCAGGCCGACCGGGTGCTGTACCGCGCCGCCATTCGCCGCCGGCTGGAGCGGCAGCCCGGGCTCTGGCTGTTCCAGCAGGCTGTGGACGACGTGATCGTCGAGGGTGAACGCGTGGCGGGAGTGATCACGCAGGTGGGCGTTCGCTTTCGCGCCCGTGCCGTGGTGCTGACCGCGGGCACCTTTCTGGACGGGCGGGTGCATGTCGGGCTGCAGAATTACAGTGCCGGGCGTGCTGGCGACCCTTCGGCGTCCACGCTGTCGGCGCGCTTGAAGGAGCTCAAGCTGCCGCAAGGCCGGCTCAAGACCGGAACGCCGCCGCGGCTTGACGGGCGCAGCATCGATTTCGCGCGCCTGGCCGAGCAGCATGGCGACCGAGACCCGGTGCCGGTGTTCAGCTTCATGGGCGAGGCTTCGCAGCATCCGCGCCAGCTGCCCTGCTGGATCACTCACACTAACCCGCTGACGCACGACATCATCCGCTCGGGCTTCGACCGCAGCCCGATGTTCACCGGTGTCATCGAAGGCACGGGGCCGCGCTACTGCCCCAGCATCGAGGACAAGGTCAACCGCTTCGCCGACAAGGAATCGCACCAGATCTTCCTCGAGCCCGAGGGGCTGGACACCCATGAGATCTATCCGAACGGCATTTCCACATCGCTGCCTTTCGACATCCAGATCGCCGCCGTG
>JBEIHU010000094.1:0-15012 GCA_040381175.1 Burkholderiaceae bacterium | reverse complement strand
GGATCGCTGGCCCAGATGCTTCCCATAGAACAGCCGGCACAGCCGCGGAAGTACGCACCGCCGGGCGAGATCTTGCTGTAACTGCCCCACGACGGCAGCTTCGGCACGGCGGGCTTGGGCAGGATGTGCGCGTCTTCGTAATCGTCCTCGTCGGCCCAGGCCATGCTCACGGCCAGCGCCGCAACCGCCGGTCTGACCCCGTTCCTGCCGGCGCAGCAGACGATCTCGGCAAGTGCGCTGCATTCCCGGCAGCGCGCCGCCCGTCCCAACTACGGCGTTCGGCCGGACCTCTCAGCCACGCAGCGCCAACCTCGGCAGCCCGTCCGCGGGCGCATTGCGCGCCAACGGCTGCAGCAGCATCAGCACCAGTGCGCGCAAGCCGTCCCAGGCATCGGCCGGCCAGTCGGGGTGCTTCAAGCCCTTGACCAGGCCGTCGCAGATGCTCGCCGCGCGCACCAGTTCATCCAGCGTCAGCGGCGACAGCAGCGGCAGCGCACGCTCGAACAGCTTCTCGCGCAGGCCCCACACGCGCGACTCGCGCAGTGCCAGCGGCAGCGGCTTGCCTTCGCCGAGGGCGTCGTGCACCCGCTTGAGCGCGCGGATGTCCTCGGCCAGCGTCCAGTGCACCAGCACCGGCGCCTCACCCTCGTCGCGCAGGCCGTCGAGCATGCGCAGCGCGCGCGTCACGCGGCCGGCGAGCACCGCCTCGCCGAGCTTGAAGACGTCGTAGCGGGCGACGTTGAGCACCGCCGCCTCGACCTGGTCGAAGCCCAGTTCGCCCGCCGGGTACAGCAGCGCCAGCTTCTGGATCTCTTGATGCGCGGCCAGCAGGTTGCCCTCGACGCAGTCGGCAAAGAAGGCCAGCGTGCGCTGGCCCTCGTCGCCGCCCTTCACGCGCTGCTGCTGCTGCGCCAGGCGATGCGTGATCCACGCCGGCAGAGCCTGGCGCGGCACCGGCTCGACCCGCAGCGCGATGCCTGCGCCCTCGAGGGCCGCGAACCAGGCGCTCTTGGTCTGCTGGGCGTCCAGCCGCGGCAGCTGCAGCAGCGTGAGCACATCGTCCGACAGGTGCTCGACATAGCGCTGCAGCGCCTCGGAGCCCTCCTTGCCCGGCTTGCCCGAGGGGATGCGGATCTCGATCAGCTGACGCTGCGCGAACAGGCTCATCTCCTGCGACGCGCCGATCAGGCCGCTCCAGTCGAAATGCGCGCCGCTGACGTTGAAGACCTTGCGTTCCTCATAGCCGGCGGCGCGGGCCGCGGTACGGATCAGATCGCCCGCCTCCTGCGCCAGCAGCGGCTCGTCGCCATACACCATGTACAGCGGCTTCAGGCCGCGCTGCAGCAGGCCGGGCAGTTGGTCGGCGCGCACCTGCATGGGTCTAAAAGCGTACCGTGGACAGGCGCAGCAGCAGCTGCTGCACGATGTCGGACTGCATCTCGCGGAACAGGTCGTCCGCTTCCTGCTGCTTGCCCAGCGCCTGGCGCTCGAGGAAGCTCAGCTCGCGGATCAGCTCGATGCGCGAATCTGGAATCAGCTCGCGCTCAGCAGGGGTCTGGGCGCGGTAGCGAAAGATCGTGCGCAGCTGGATGTCGCGCACCTGGCCCGAGGCCGTGAAGGCCACCGCCCGGCGCAGGCGCTCTTCGCCCAGCGACTGCAGCACCACCTGCGCCTGCGCCGGCGCATCCTTGACGGCCACGCTGCGCTGCAGTGCCTCGCGCAGCTCGCGCTCCAACGGCGAGCGCGTCTCGAAGCCGGTCAGCGCGATGCTGTCGAAGTGCAGCGACGCCGCGCCCTTGAGCTGGAAGCCGCAGCCGGCCAGCGCCAGCACAGGCGCCGCACGCAGCATCGAGCGGCGCGAAAGCCAGGTCTCAGACAACGACGTTCACCAGCCGACCGGGCACGATGATGATCTTCTTCGGCGCGCGCCCCTCGGCGAACTTGGCGAAGTCCGGGCTGGCCGTCGCTGCCGCCTCGATGGCCGCGCGCTCGGCCTTGGCGTCCACGCGCACGTTGCCACGCGTCTTGCCGTTGACCTGCAGCACCAGCTCCACCTCGTCCTGCACCAGCGCCGCCTCGTCCACCTGCGGCCAGGGCGCGTCGAGCAGGCCGCCCACCGCCCGGCCGTAGCCCAGGCCCACCCACAGCTCATGGGTGATGTGCGGGCAGGCCGGGTACAGCGCGCGCAACAGCACCGAAGTACCTTCGCACAGCACGGCCTGGTCGCCGTCGCTGCCGTCGAAGCCGTAGCTCTCCAGCGCGTTCAGCAGCTTCATGCAGCCCGAGACCACGGTGTTGTATTGCATGCGCTCGTAGTCGTAGCTCATCTGGCGCAGCACCAGATGCACCTCGCGGCGCAGCGCCTTGGCCTGGGCGCGCAGCGCAGCGCCGCTGAAGTTGCCGGCAGCGGCGCGGCGCAACGCCTCGGCATGCTTGGCGCCGAAGGCCCACACGCGCTTCAGGAAGCGGTGCGCGCCCTCGACGCCGGCGTCGTTCCACTCCAGCGTCTGCTCCGGCGGCGACGCGAACATGACGAACAGCCGCGCGGTGTCGGCACCGTACTTGTCGATCAGCTCCTGCGGGTCGACGCCGTTGTTCTTGGACTTGGACATCGTGCCCACGCCCTCGTAGTCGACCGCGCTGCCGTCGCTCTTGAGCCTGGCGCCGACCACCTTGCCGTCGGCATCGAAGGAGTTCTCCACCTCGTGCGGCCAGAAGTATTCGATGCCGCCGGCGGCACCGCGCCGGCTGTAGATGTGGTTCAGCACCATGCCCTGCGTCAGCAGCCGGGTGAAGGGCTCGTCGATGCTCACCAGCTTCAGGTCGCGCATCACCTTGGTCCAGAAGCGCGCGTACAGCAGGTGCAGGATGGCGTGCTCGATGCCGCCGATGTACTGGTCCATCGGCATCCAGTACTGCGTGCCGGCGCCGACCATCGCATCGGGCAGCGTCGGGTCGCAGTAGCGCATGAAGTACCACGAGCTGTCGACGAAGGTGTCCATGGTGTCGGTCTCGCGCCGCGACGGCGCGCCGCACACCGGGCACGGGGCGTTCACGAACTCTTCGCACTTGTTCAGCGGGTTGCCGCTGCCGTCGGGGATCAGGTCCTCGGGCAGAACCACCGGCAGGTCCTTCCCGGGTACCGGCACCGCGCCGTGTTCGGCGCAATGGATGATCGGGATCGGCGTGCCCCAGTAACGCTGCCGGCTGACGCCCCAGTCGCGCAGCCTCCAGGTGGTCTTCTTCTCGCCCAGGCCGACCCCGTTGTAAGTCATTGCGGCCAGGTCGGCGGCGACGGCGTCGACGGCGGCCTTGAAGCCCAGGCCGTCGTAGCGGCCGGAACGGATACAGCGGCCGAGCAGCTTGTCGCCGTACCAGTCGGCCCAGGCGACGGTGCTGAAGGCGCGGCCTTCGACGTCGATGACCTGCCTGATCTCGATGCCGTACTTGTTGGCGAACTCGAAGTCGCGCTCGTCGTGCGCCGGCACACCCATCACCGCGCCGTCGCCGTAGCTCATCAGCACGTAGTTGCCCACCCACAGCGGCACGGCCGCGCCAGTCAGCGGGTGCGTCACGGTCAGTCCGGTGGGCACGCCTTCCTTGTCGCGCAGCGCCAGCTCGGCCTCGGTGGTGCCGCCGGCGCGGCACTTGTCGATGAAGGCGGCCAGCGCCGGGTTGGCCTTCGCGGCCTGCGTGGCCAGCGGGTGCTCGGGTGCCACCGCGCAGAAGGTCACGCCCATGATGGTGTCGGCGCGGGTGGTGAAGACGTACATGCGCCCGCCCTGGATGGGCCGTCCATCGTCGCCGCGGATGTCGTGCGTGAAGGCGAAGCGCACGCCCTCGCTCTTGCCGATCCAGTTCTCCTGCATCAGCTTGACGCGCTCGGGCCAGCCGGGCAGGCGCTGCTGCACGTGCTCCAGCAGCTCTTCGGCGTACTGGGTGATCTTCAGGTAGTACCCGGGGATCTCGCGCTTCTCGATGAGCGCGCCGCTGCGCCAGCCGCGGCCGTCAATGACCTGCTCGTTGGCCAGCACGGTCTGGTCCACCGGGTCCCAGTTGACCACCTGCGTGCGGCGCTCGGCGATGCCCGCCTCCAGCATCTTCAGGAACAGCCACTGGTTCCACCGGTAGTAGTCGGGGCTGCAGGTAGCGACCTCGCGGCTCCAGTCTAGGCCCAAGCCCATGGCCTGCATCTGGCCCTTCATGTGGGCGATGTTGTCGTAGGTCCACTTCGCCGGCGGCACCTTGTTCTTCATCGCCGCGTTTTCCGCGGGCAGGCCGAAGGCGTCCCAGCCCATCGGCATCAGCACGTTCATGCCCTTCATGCGCAGCTGGCGCGCGAGCATGTCGTTGATGGTGTAGTTGCGCACATGCCCCATGTGCAGCTTGCCGCTGGGGTACGGCAGCATCGAGCAGGCGTAGAACTTCGGCTTTGTCGGGTCCTCGACGACGCGGTAGACGTCGCCGGCGGCCCAGGCCTTCTGAGCGCTGCTTTCGACCTCGGCGGGGATGTACTTTTCGTTCATCCCGCGATTGTAGGAGGCGCTATTTCGCGGCTGCGGAGGACGAGGCCTCGGTGACGAAGCCCACCCGCGACAGCCCGGCCTCCTGCACCAGGCCGATCAGCTCGGCCACGCGGCCATAGGGCACGCGGCTGTCGGCGCGCAGCTGCACCTCGGTGGCCGGGTCGCGCTGCGCGGCCTCGCGCGCGCGCTGCAGCAGCTGCTCGGCTGTGACCGCCTCGTCGCCGACGTACAGCTGCCCCTCGGCATTGATCGACAGCGCGATGAACAGCGGCGCGTCCGACGGCCGGGCGCCTTCGGTCTTGGGCAGGTCCAGCTTCAGGCTGGTGGTCATCAGCGGCGCGGTGATGATGAAGATCACCAGCAGCACCAGCATCACGTCGATCAGCGGCGTCATGTTGATGTCGCTCATCGGGCGCGAGCCGACATCGCGTTCGAGCCGTCCGAAGCTCATCGCAGCGACCGTGATGGTTGGGCACACGACATCGAGCGGACGCAGCGGATCCAGCTACGCCGGTCCGCTAGCGTCGCCCCCTCGACGGGGGCGCGGAAGGCGCTACGGGGGTGGTTCACGATTCTTGTCGAGCACCATCTCGCGCAGGTCGTGCGCGAAGCCTTCGAGATCGGCCTCGCAGGCCGCCACGCGCTTGCCGAACACGTTGTAGGCCAGCACGGCAGGGATGGCCACCGCCAGCCCGGCAGCCGTCATGATGAGCGCCTCGCCGACCGGGCCGGCCACCTTCTCGATGGTGATGCTGCCGGCCATCGAGATGCTGGCCAGCGCGTGGTAAATGCCCCAAACCGTGCCGAACAGGCCGACGAAGGGCGCCGTGGCGCCAATCGAGGCCAGCAGCACCTGGCCGAACTGCAGGTGCGCCAGGCCGCGATGCAGCGCATCGCGCAGCCGCCGCGTCAGCTGCGAATCGAGCCGGCCCGCACTTTGCAAGGTGCCGTGGCCGGGCTGCAACGTGGCCGCATCCAGCAGCGGCAGCAGCAGCGCCTCGCGATCGAGCCGGCCGAGCCGCTCGCGGCCCGCGTCCAGGCTGCCGGCATCCCAGAACGACGGCACCGCACGTGCCAGGTCGGCGGCAGCACGGCGCAGGACCCAGCTCTTCCAGAAGATCAGCACCCAGGCGCTGATGGACATGGCCAGCAGCAGCACGGCCACCAGCCGGCCGACCGCGTCGGTCTGGCTCCAGAAGTCGCCGAATTCCTGCATCAGATCCCGAGCACGTCGTCCATGCCGTACAGGCCCGGCGCGCGGCCGGCCAGGAAACGCGCCGCGCGCAGGCTGCCCTGCGCATAGGTGGCGCGGCTGGAACTCTTGTGCGTGATCTCGATGCGCTCGCCGCTGCCAGCGAAGAGCACGGTGTGGTCGCCAACGATGTCGCCGCCACGGATGACCGAAAAGCCGATGGCCGACGGGTCGCGCTCGCCGGTCACGCCGTGGCGGCCCCAGACGGCGCAGTCTTCGAGCCGGCGGCCGCTGGCGCGCGCCAGCACCTCGCCCATGGCCAGCGCGGTGCCGCTGGGCGCGTCGACCTTGTGGCGATGGTGGGCTTCGATGACCTCGATGTCGTAGCCCTCCGCCAGCGCGCGTGCCGCCACGTCCAGCAGCCTGAGCACCACGTTCACGCCCAGGCTCATGTTCGGCGCCATGACGATGGCGATCTGCCGCGAAGCTTCAGCGATCTGCGCCTTCTGCGCGTCGCTGAAGCCGGTGGTGCCGATGACCGCGCTCACGCCCAGCGCCCGGCACGCGGCCAGGTGCGCCAGCGTGCCTTCGGGACGCGTAAAGTCGATCAGCACGTCGGCACCGTCCAGTCCGGCATGCAGGTCGGCGGTGATGCGCACATTGCCCTGCCGGCCAAATGCGGCCAGCGGATCGGTGCCCAGCGCCGGGCTGCCGGCCACGTCGAGTGCGCCGCTCAGGCTGCAATCGCTGCTGGCGCTCACGGCTTCGACCAGCATGCGGCCCATGCGGCCGGAGGCGCCGGCCACGGCGATGTTCAGCGCCGCTCGATCGGCAGGCAAGGAGGCGGCGGGCGGATCGCTCAAGACGGTTCCAGCGGCGGAAAGGTGCGCGAAGCGGCCGGTGTCACCGTGTCTGCAGGAGGTTGTGGAGCGGCCTTGGGTGGAATCGGCAAGGCCTTCAGCTGCTCGGGCGTCAGCTCCAGCTGGGCCGCGGCAACGACACGGCCGCTGCGGGCGATGGAGTTGATGAACTCCAGCTCGGTCGGCACTTCGGGGGCTTCTACGCTCTTGAGCACGTCGCCGTCGAAATACAGCACCACGTTGCGCCTTTGCACCAGCTTGCCGCCCTGGCGCAAAGTGAAAATGTAGTCCCAGCGGTCCGGATGGAAGCTGTCGGCAAGCAGCGGCGTGCCCAGGGCATCTCGCACCTGGAGGCGGCTCATCCCCGGCTTGACTCGCGCCAGCTGCTCCTGAGTGACCACGTTGCCTTGCTGGATGTCGATGCGGTGCGGCGAGAACAGGCCGAGCAGCCGTTCGTCGCTGGACGGCCCCGAGCTGCAGCCGGCTGCGAGCGCCGCACTCAGCGCCGCGGCGCCGCAGCGCAAGACAATGGATCCGTGCATGGGAATGGAATCGCTGGAACTGGCGGGCCAGAGTGCTCTGGCTATGATCGAGGAATTCTAGCGGGCCGTCGTCCGCTCGGGCGGATGCAATGCCACCGATGACCCACACCGACGAACTGAAGAACAGCGGGCTGAAGGCCACGCTACCGCGCATCAAGATCCTGGATGTGTTCCAGCGCTCGCAGCAGCGCCACATGACGGCCGAAGACGTCTTCAAGACATTGCTGGCCGAAGGCTCGGACGTCGGCCTGGCCACGGTGTACAGGGTGCTGATGCAGTTCGAGCAGGCCGGGCTGCTGACACGCAGCAACTTCGAATCCGGCAAGTCGGTTTTCGAGCTCAACGAAGGCCAGCACCACGACCATCTGGTGTGCCTGACCTGCGGCCGCGTCGAGGAGTTCTTCGACCCGCAGATCGAACAGCGGCAGCGCACCATTGCCCTGGAACGCGGTTTCGAGCTGCACGAACACACGCTGGCGCTGTACGCCGCCTGCACCAAGGTGAGCTGCCAGCACCGAGGCAAGTAGGCCCGAAGCCGGGCCGGCTTGTACTGGCCGTCCTGCCGTGCCTGGCCGCGACTGCGGCGGCGGCGGGCTTCGAGGACTCGATGGCGCAACGTCTGCCGGCTTGCACCGGCTGCCACGGCAAGGACAGCCGTGCCGCCAGCGACGGCCACCATTGGCGCATCGCCGACAAGCCGGCCTAACCGCTGCTGGCGCCCAGCCAGGCCGATGCCGCCACGCTGCGGCTGGGCCAGGCGCTGGTGCAGCAAGGCGATGCCGCGCGCGGCGTTCCACGCTGCCAGGCCTGCCGCCGCGTGGCTCTCGGCGCCATGGGCGCCGATGTGCCCGGGCTGCTGGACCTGCCGGTGAACTACCTGAACGCGCAGCTCGGCGCCGGGCGCAACGGGGCGCGCCGAGCCGAAGCGTCCGACCGCATGGCGCAGATCGCACAGCGGCTCCACCCCCGGGAACTTGAACGCGCTGGCCCACCGGCTGGCGGCCCAGCCAGCGCCAAGCCGGCCCATGGCCGAGGCGCAGCGCCCGCCGCCGATGGGTTGCGACAGCATGGAAAGCCCGAAGTGAAGCGGCCAGGGGCCATCCTGGCCGGCCTGGGTCCAGCGCCGCGCCCTATTCATCAGGCGGGCGAGGCACGCCCACGCCCTTCGGCACGGTCTACAGCAGCAACCTGACGCCCGATGCGCGCGACGGCATCGGGCCCTGGACGCCGGCCGAGTTCCCCCGCGCGCTGCACTACGACTGCTCGCGCGGCGGACGCTTGCTTTACCCGGCCTTCCCCTGCGACAGCTGCACGGGCTTGCGCGCCGACGATGCGGACGCGCTCTTCGCCTTCCTGCGCAGCCTGCCGCCCGTGGCCCAGCCGAACCGGCCGCATGCGCTGCGCTTGCCCTATGGCACGCAGCTGGCACTGACGCTGTGGCGGGCGCTGCACTTGCGGCCCGAGGGCGCTGCCCGACGGGCGGGTCCCGCAGCAGAACTGGCACGCGCCAGGCTTTGCGGGCCAGCCGGCGCGTGCCGTGGCCGCGGTGCTGAGCTGCATCCGCAAGGCCAGGGGCGATCGCACCGGCGCGGTGCAGGCGCTCGACGTGCAGCGCCGGCGCAGCAGCGTGAGGCGCTGAATCTAGAACGGGATGTCGTCGTCCATGTCGTCGAACCCGGTGCTCGACTTCGCGGCAGGCTTGCCGGCCGCCGGCGCCGCCGGCGTCGTCGCGGGCCGCGCGGCCGGGCGCTCGCGGCTGTAGCCGCCACCAGCGCCTTCTTCGCCGCCGCCCATGCCCTCGCGGCTGCCCAGCAGCACCATTTCGCTGGCGATAACCTCGGTGGTGTAGCGCTCCTGGCCTTCCTTGTCGGTCCACTTGCGCGTCTTGAGGCGGCCTTCGATGTACACCGGGCGCCCCTTCTTCAGGTATTCACCCGCGATCTCGGCCTGGCGGTCGAACAGCGCGACGGAATGCCACTCGGTTTCTTCCTGCCTTTCGCCGCTGGTCTTGTCTTTCCAGGTGCGCGTGGTGGCGATACGCAGGTTGCAAATCGCCGAACCGCTAGGCATGTACCGGACCTCGGGGTCCTTGCCCAGGTTGCCGATGAGGATGACTTTGTTGACCGAGGCCATGGCGCGTACTCCCGCTTGAACCGATGAATGATTATGAGGCCGGGTCGCGGCGCGGGCTGCGACGACAATCGTCGTTTTGAGCCTGCCGAGCGCCGTGAGCCCGTCCGCCGACCCGCTGTCCATCCTGCACGAAGTCTTCGGCTACCCGGCCTTCCGCGAGGACCAGGGCGCGATCGTCGAGCACGTGGCCGGCGGCGGCGACGCGCTGGTGCTGATGCCCACTGGCGGCGGCAAGAGCCTGTGCTACCAGGTGCCGGCCATTGCCCGGCACCGCGCCGGGCGCGGAGTGACGGTGGTGGTCTCGCCGCTGATCGCGCTGATGCACGACCAGGTCAGCGCGCTGGAGGAGCTGGGCGTGCATGCCAGCTTTCTGAACAGCACGCTGGACAGCCAGGACGCATTGGCGATCGAGCGCGAGCTGCGCTCGGGCCGCCTGGTGCTGCTGTACGCCGCGCCCGAGCGCATCCTGACGCCGCGCTTCCTGGCGATGCTCGATTCGCTGCACGAGCGCGGGTTGCTCAGCCTGTTCGCCATCGACGAGGCGCATTGCGTCAGCCAGTGGGGACATGATTTCCGCGAGGAGTACCTGGGTCTGAGCGAGCTGCATCAGCGCTTCGCCGCGGTGCCGCGCATCGCGCTCACTGCCACGGCCGACGCCCACACCCGCGCCGACATCATCGAGCGGCTGCAGCTGCGCGGCGCGCAGACCTTCATCAGCAGCTTCGACAGGCCGAACATCCGCTATGCGATCGTCGAGAAGGACGATCCGCGGCGCCAGCTGCTGCGCTTCTTGCGCGACGAGCACGAGTGCGACGCCGGCATCGTCTATTGCCAGACGCGCAGGAAGGTCGAGGAGACCGCCGCCTGGCTGGCCGACGAAGGCCTGGCCGCACTGCCCTACCACGCCGGTCTGGATGCCGCGGTTCGCCGCCGCCACCAGGACCGCTTCCTGCGCGAGGAGAGCATCGTGATGGTGGCCACGATCGCCTTCGGCATGGGCATCGACAAGCCGGATGTGCGCTTCGTCGCCCATCTGGACCTGCCGAAGAACATCGAGGGCTATTACCAGGAGACCGGCCGCGCCGGCCGCGACGGCGCGCCGGCCAACGCGTGGATGGCCTACGGCCTGGCCGACGTGGTGAACCAGCGGCGCATGATCGACGAGAGCGAGGCCGAAGTGGACTTCAAGCGCCTGCAGCGCGGCAAGCTTGACGCGCTGCTGGCGCTGGCCGAGGCCCACGACTGCCGCCGGGTGCGGCTGCTCGAGTACTTCGGCGAACAAAGTCAGCCCTGCGGCAACTGCGACAACTGCCTGCAGCCGCCCGCCACCTGGGACGCCACCGAGGCGGCGCGCAAGGCGCTGAGCTGCGTCTACCGCTTTCAACAGCACGGCGGCATGAGCTTCGGCGCGGTGCATCTCATCGACGTGCTGCGCGGCAAGTCCACCGACAAGGTGGCTCAGCACCACCATGAGCGGTTGTCGACATTCGGCATCGGCGCCGACGTCAGCGAAGCGCAATGGCGCTCGGTGCTGCGCCAGCTGATCGCGCTGGGCCACCTGCGCGCCGAGGGCGAGTTCAATACGTTGGCATTGACCGAGAGCTCGCGCGAAGTGTTGCGCGGCCAGGTGCCGCTGCTGTTGCGTGTGCCGGCCGCGGTGCCGGCCCGCGCCGGTCGCGGCAAGGCCGTCCGCGCGCCCAAGGACAGGGTGCCGCCGCTGCCGTTGGACGAGCCGGCTCTGCGGCGCTTCGACGCGCTGAAGGCCTGGCGTGCCGAAGTCGCGAGAGAGCACAACCTGCCGGCGTTCGTCGTGTTCCATGACGCTACGCTGGCTCAGATGGCGCGCGAGCGTCCCGACTCACCCGACGGGCTGGGTGGCATCAGCGGCGTCGGCGCGAAGAAGCTGCAGGCCTACGGGGAAGAGATCCTGCGGGTGTTGCGTGCCGCGGGTTGATCGCAACCGGGGCACCGAACGAAGATCTGCGCGGGGCTGCCATCGCCGCAAAGCGGCCTATGGCACCCGGGCGCGGCGGCCGAGACGCAGCACATGCGGCCGCGTCACGGGCCACCCGGGACTACTTCTTCTCGTGCTTCTCAGCCCAGACCTTCTTGCCCTGCATCAGCGCGTCGAAGACCTGCTGCGCGCCGCCGCCGACGGCCGCGACCATTTCGGCCTGGCCGGGGCGGATGACGGCCGCCCAGGCTTCGCGCTGCTGGTCGGTGAGCTGGTGCACGAAGCCGCCCTTGGCCACGAACTCCTTCATCTTCGGCGCTTCGGTGTCGGCCACCTGCTTGCGCGCCCAGTTGGCGTCGGGCACGGCCTTCAGCAGCTTTTCGCGCAGCGCCGGCTTCATGCCGTCGAACAGCGCCTTGTTGACAATGAAGGTGCTGGGGTGGTGGTAGTGCCGCGTCACCACGTAATGCGGTGCGCTCTGCGCGGCCGGCGTGGTCACGTAGAACAGGAAGGGCAGGTCGCCGCCCACCACCAGGCCGCTCTGCAGGCCCGGGTAGAACTCGCTCAGCGGCATCTGCACGCCGTTGGCGCCCAGCTGCTTGAAGACGATGCGCGAGGCCGGCGACGGCGACACCCGCATCTTCTGGCCCTTGACGCTGTCGGGCGTCAGGCAGGCGGTCTTGCAGATGATGTCGTTCCAGCCCACGTCGGCCACCAGGATCAGCTCCAGGCCCTTCTCGGCATAGAACTTCTTGATCACCGGCACGCCGTGGTTGTCGGTGACCCAGGCGCGCTCGGCATCGTTCCTCCACAGGTAGGGGGTGTTGAAGACCGCGCCTTCGGGCACGATGATCGCGCCGCCGGCGAAGGACGACGCACCCAGCTGCAGCCGCCCGCGCACCACCTGCTGGTGCATTTCCTGCTCGTTGGCCACCTGCTGGTACTCGAGCTTCAGTTCGCCGGCGGCGGCGGCGTTGAAGTCGTTGATGAACTTCATGACGATGTCGTACAGCACCGTGCCCGGCATCGCGGCGGTGCCGAGTTTCCAGGTCTCCTGGGCGGCAGCCGGCGCCGACAGTCCGAGCAGGGCGACGGAGGTCGCAGCCGCCAACATCATTCTCCTGAACAGCTTCATCAAGGTCTCCTTCTTGGGTGGTGGAATCGCGATCCCCGCGTTCGAGGACCATGTTGCCGTGCGCCGCGCCCCGAAGCAATCGGGGTCGCTCCGCCTGGGGTCTTTGTCAAAAGCGGTTCGGCCCGAGGTAGCCGAACAGGAAGGCCGCCACCTTGCGCATCTGGATTTCCTCCGAGCCTTCGGTGATGCGGTAGCGGCGGTGGTGGCGGTAGATGTGCTCGAAAGGCTTGTGGCGGCTGTAGCCGATGCCGCCGTGCACCTGCATGGCACGGTCGGCCGCCTCGCACACCAGCCGGTTGGCCCAGTAGTTGCACATCGACACCTTGTCGGACAGTTTCTTCTCCACCTCGGGGTGCGGCATCTGGTCCATCTCCCAGGCGGTCTTGCGGATCAGCAGTCGCAGCATCTCCACCTGCGTGGCCAGCTCGACGAGCGGAAATTGGATGCCCTGGTTGCGCGCCAGTTCCTCGCCAAAGGGTTTACGCTCACGCGCGTACTTCACGCTCTCGGCCACGCAGAACGCCGCCGCGCCCAGGCTGCTGGCCGCTTGGCGGATTCGGTTCTCGTGCACGAAGCTTTGCGCCAGCGGCAGCCCGCGGCCCTCTTCGCCGAACATCGCAGCGGCCGGCACCCAGACATCGGTGAAGCTGACGCGCGGGTGGTCGGTGGGCATGTTGAAGGTCCAGAGGTACTCCTCGACCTTCACCCCCGGCGTGTCGGTGGGCACCAGGAAGCAGGTGATGCCTTTCGCATCGCCCGCCTTGCCCGAGCTGCGGGCGAACAGCGCGCAGTGCGTGGCGGTGTGCATGCCGGTGGTCCACATTTTCTCGCCGTCGATACGCCAGCCGTCGACGCCGTGGCGCACCTCGCGCACCGCCTTGGTTTCCATGTGGGTGGCATCCGACCCATGGTTCGGCTCGGTCAGGCCGAAGGTGATGCGCGTCTGGAAGTTCAGCTGGCCGGTGATGAACTTGTCCTTCTGCGCCGGCGAGCCGAAGTCGCGCAGCATCACGATGATCGGAAAGTTGCCGACCACCGAATGCTCGTTCTGCAGGTCGTTGAACAGCCCCAGGCCCTTGGAAGCCAGGTGGTCGCGAATCACCGCCATCCACAGGTTGCCGATCTCCTGCCCGCCAAACTCCCTGGGCAGCGACATCCGGTAGAACCCGGCCTTGTCCGCGCGCTTCTTGCATTCCAGCAGCAAGTCCTCCCATTCCGGCCGCGGCAGGCCACCGTTGTCGAAATCGGTGCGCGCCCACTCGCGGCGGTGGTCGAAGTAGCGCTCGTTGTCGTCCTGCGCCTGCAGCGGGCGGATCTCCTGGTCGATGAAGCGGTCCAGGTTGCGCAGCAGCTCGATCAGCTCGGCGGGCAGGTTGAAGTCCATCGTCTGTCACTCCTTGTCGTGGCGCACCGCGCCGATCTCGTCGCGGTAAGGGGCGTAAGAAGGCTGGTCGATGGCCAGCCGCTCCAGCGTGCCGGCCCACAGGTGGGCCTGCAGGCCGGGGTCGTCGTCTGGCAGGCTGCCGTCGGCGATGCGCCGGCAGAGCTCGGCTTCCAGCACGGCGGGCGCGCCTTCGCGGCCCAGCAGGGCCTGCAGCCTTGCCTGCGCGGCCGCAGCCGCGGCCGGCGCCTGCAGCCATTCGCGCCTTGCCAGCTCCAGGGCGTTGGCCGCCACACGGGCCTGGAAGGCGGCATCCGGCGGCAGCAGCGGGCGCAGCGTGTCGCGCAGCAGCCGCGCCACCGCCTGCAACAGCTGGGGGCCGAAGGGCCCGTCCAGCAGGCCGTCTCCGGCCTCGGGAGCGGCCGGCGACGGCGAGCGCGGCGACTGGGTCATTTCAGGCCGCCTCCGGCCACAGGGCGCCGGCCTCGCGCCGCGGCGCGATCAAGCGCAGCAGGTCGATTTCGTTCTCGGACACGCGGCGGGCGATCATCGCGCGCTCGACGCTGGCGTCGCGGCCGCTGTCGAACCATTCGCGCATGCCGGCGCAGCCCAGACCCCAGCGCAGGCTTCCGGCCGCCTGCCACCAGCGCACGCGGGCGGCATCCACCGGCGCCCCGGCGGCCGCCTGATAGGCCGAGAACAGCTGTTCGCGGCTGCCCAGCCCGGCCACCGGCCGCCCGATGTGGCCAAAGCGCCAGGGCGGCAGGCAGAGCCAGGCCAAGTCCTCGGCCGGGTCGCCCAGGTGGGCGATCTCCCAGTCCAGCACCGCCGCCAAGCCGCCCGGGGCGCCCGGTGCGTCCGGCGCGACGATGACATTGCCCAGCCGGTAGTCGCCGTGCACCAGCGCCAGCCGCTCGGCCGAGGGATCGGGGCAGTGCTGGTGCAGCCAGCGCAGCGCATGGGCGAACACCGGGTTCGGCCGCGGCAGCGTGGCGCAGCGCAGCTTCAGCTTGTCCAGCGTGGCCTGCAGGCCGCGCCGCGGCAATGCCGGCAAACCGGCCGGGTCGGCGCGGTGTATCGCGGCCAGCGCCGCGCCCAGCTGGCCGACCAGCATGTTGCGTGCGGCGGCGAAGGCCGCGTCGCGCTGGATCTTGCGCGGGATGGTCTCGCCGGCGACGCGGCCCATGATGAAGGCGTCGCCCAGGCCATCGGCTGGCGTGGCCACGTGCAGCACCTCGGCCAGCACCGGCCGCAGCGCCGGCGACGCCGCGGCCAGCGCGCGCAGCAGC
>JBEIHU010000093.1:0-15387 GCA_040381175.1 Burkholderiaceae bacterium | reverse complement strand
GGCGGCACGGCTGCGACCCAGGCCAGCGCGGCAGCGGCTGCCGCCCGTGCTGGCGCCGCGCCTGGCGCGATGCGGGCTGCGGCCGAGGCCCCGCTCGACCGGCTGCAACGCCGCCTGGGCGAAGTGCTGGGCCCGAAGGGCGCGATCGAAGCCGGGCAGGGCGGTGAACTGCGAATGCGCACTCGCAGCCAGGGGATTTCTCCAGTGCGGCATGACAGCGCGCCCGGCGGCACGCCCTCGGCTGCTGCAAGCGGGCATGACGCAGACATGCGCGAGCCGCTGCAGGGCCGACCGTGGAGCTACAGCGGCCAGACCGGACCGCAGGCCTGGGGACGGCTGAAGCCGGAGTTCAGGCAATGCGCAGTGGGCCAGCGCCAGAGCCCGATCGACATTCGCGAGGGCATCGCGCTCGACCTGGAGGCAGTGCAGTTCGACTACCAGCCCGGCAGCTTCTCGGTCATCGATACCGGTCACACGGTGCAGGTCGAGGTGGCGGCGGGCAACTCGATCGAGGTCAATGGCCGGCGCTATGAGCTGCAGCAGTTCCACTTCCACCGCCCGTCGGAAGAGCGCATCGACGGCCGCCAGTTCGAGATGGACGTGCACCTGGTGCACCGCGACGCCGAAGGCCGCATGGCGGTGGTGGCGGTGCTGCTGGAACGCGGCGCCGCCCAGCCGCTGCTGCAGACGGTGTGGAACAACCTGCCGCTGGAAAAGCACGAGCCCCAGGCCGCGCGCGTGCAGATCGACCCGAGCCAGCTGCTGCCGGCCGACCGGCGGTACTACACCTACATGGGCTCGCTGACCACGCCGCCTTGCACCGAAGGCGTGCTGTGGCTGGTGATGCAGCAGCCGGTGACGGTGTCGGGCCAGCAGATCGACATCTTCTCGCGGCTGTACCCGATGAACGCGCGGCCGATCCAGCGCGCCGCCGGGCGCATGATCAAGCAGTCGAACTGACGGCCCCGAGGACCGGGCCGCGATCTGTCGCCCGTCAAGGTGCGGCCCGCGCCGCCTGTCCACAATGGCCCACGTCCCATGGGAGGTGGTGTGGCCATGAAGAAGGTGATCGGCATCAGCCTGGGTTCCAGCCGGCTGGACCATTCGTTCGAGACGCCCTTCATGGGCCAGACGCTGCGCGTGCGCCGTCTCGGCGCCGACGGCAAGATCGACGTGGCGGCGCGCCTGCTGCGGCTGTGGGACCGCAAGTGCGACGCCATCGGCCTGGGCCTGGTCAGCGACAGCGAGCTGCTGGGCAACGGGCCGCGTGACGGCGCCACCGCCGCGCGGCTGGCCCGCTCGGTGCGGCACACGCGGGTGAGCAACGGCGCCCGGCTGGCCGACATCTTCCTGGAATGGGCAGTGCGCCGCGCGCAGGCCGAGCTTGGGCATGTCTTCGACAACGCCCGGGTGCTGTTCTTCAGCGGGCTGGCGCACCAGAAGCTGGCGCTGTCGATGGCCGAGTACACGCCGAACCTGCGCTTTGCCGACCCGCTGCTGCAGCTGGGCGTGCCCAAGCTGCTGGGCTCGCTGGAGCAGCTCGACCTGTATGCCAGCGGCGCCCATGCGGTGGCCGGCTGGGTGCCGCCGCGCCTGCTGCCCGACGGCCTGCTCAAGCAATGGGCGCGCCATGCGCTGCGCCGCGCGATGACGCATGCGCACGTGGTGGTGGCGCCGGTGCACGAGCTCGACGACATGGGGCTGGAGGAGCTGGCCGGTAAGATCGTCATCACCACCACCGTCAACGAGCAGCGGCTGGCGCAGTTGCGCGACAAGGGCGCGCACCTGGTGATCGATGCTGCGCCGCAGATCCAGGGACACGCGCTGGACCCGTCGGTGCTGGACGCGATGATCATGGCCGCCACCGGCAAGTCCTCGAGCATGCTGCTCGACGACGACTACCTCGAGGTGCTGGCGGGCGAGGGCCTGGCGCCGCGGCTGCTGTACCCCAACGGCTTCAAGCGCACCAGCCGCTTCGCCTTCGTCATCCACCCGCTGTCGCAGGAGTACTTCAAGATCATCAAGCCCGTGGAGGTGCTGTCGCGCGTGACGCCGCCGCTGATGATGGACACGATCGAGAAGGTCATGGCCTATGCGCCGCCCTTCGTCTACTCGAGGGTCGAGGGCATCAAGAGTCCCACCGGCGTCGAGGCCGAGGGCTGGCTGATCAGCGTCGGCGGCACGCCGCACGAGATCATGAGCCACAGCCCCGAGTTCACCTACCGCAGGCTGCTGGACGCGGCCGAGATGGCGCGCAAGCTCGGCGCGCAAATCATGGGGCTGGGCGCCTTCACCAAGGTGGTGGGCGACGCCGGCGTCACGGTGGCACGGCGCGCACCGCTGCCGATCACCACCGGCAACAGCTACAGTGCCAGCGGCGCGCTGTGGGCCGCCCACGACGCGCTGCTGCGCATGAACCTGCTGCCGCGGCCCAAGGGCAGCGAGCGTGTGAAGTTCAAGGCGATGGTGGTCGGCGCCACCGGCGCCATCGGTGCGGCCTGCGCGCGCCTGCTCGCTCGCGCCGCCGACAAGGTCTACCTGGTGTCGCCCGAGACCGCCAAGCTGCTGGCGCTGAAGGCCTCGATCCTGCAGCAGTCACCCGACGCCAAGCTGGTGCTCAGCGCCCGCGCCGACGAGCACCTGCCGGATATGGACATGGTGGTCACCGCCACCTCCGGCGCCGGCAAGAAGGTGCTGGACATCATGAAGGCCAAGCCGGGCTGCGTGATCACCGACGTGGCGCGGCCACTGGACCTGTCGCCCGAGGACGTGGCCAGGCGGCCGGACGTGCTGGTCATCGAAAGCGGCGAGATCCGCCTGCCCGGCGAGGTACGCATGAAGAACATCGGCCTGCCCAAGGGCGTGGTCTATGCCTGCCTGGCCGAGACCATCGTGCTGGCGCTGGAAGGCCGCTTCGAGAACTACACCGTCGGCCGCGCCATCGAGTGGGAGAAGGTGCACGAGATCTACAGGCTCGGGCTGAAGCACGGCATGCAGCTGGCGGCGATCTCCGGCGTCAAGGGTGTGTACAGCGACGAGGACATCGCGCAGGTGCGAAAGCTTGCGCTGGTGGCGCGTGGGCGGCGCAGGCGGCCGGCGGTGCGTACGCGCAGCGTAGCGACAGCCGAGACGTCGCCATAGTCGGTGCCGTTCGACGATTGCCGCAGCAGAAGCGAGGCAGTCATCGGCGCAAAGCTGCCACTGGTCAATTCGTCGAGAGGCGGCTGCGCTCAGGTTCCTTGCGGCCATCAGCCGTCGTTTGCAGCCGGCAGCTTCCCGGCGGATCAGCGTTGTCGCTGCGATCCTAGAGGCTTTGGTCATCGAAAGATCCTCACGCACCCGGGTTCAATGGCCCGCCGCCACCGCTGGCGCCAGGCCGTCCGCGGCACGGTTAGCGACACCTCCCAAACGAGAAGCGCCGTGGATTACAGTCCCGGCCAAGCTGAACTCACCTAAAGGACAGAGCCATGCGCAGCATCGACCTGAAGCATTCGTGGGGTCCGATGGCGGCCATCCTGCTCGTCGGCTGCGGCCCAGCCGCAGGGCCGCCGACGAAAGCCCCGGCGGCGGTGGCTAAGGCGTCGGCGCCGGCGGCACCGAGCGCAGCGCCGAGCGCCGCATCGGCTGCCAAGCCCACAGCGGAGGAGCCGCAGACCGTGCAACTGGGCGGCGCCGCCACGGGCGCAGGCAGCGTGTCGGCCGACATTGGCGAGGTGCGGCCCGCCGATCCAACCAAGTTCCACAAGGAACCCGGCTACTCGCCCTACGCGGGGCGCCGCTACCCCGAGCGTCCCTACTTCGGCGACTCGCATGTGCACACTGCGTGGTCGGCCGATGCCGGCGGCTCGGGCGCCACACTGGGGCCTGAAGAAGCCACGCGCTTTGCGCGTGGCGAGCAAGTGGTGTCGACCAGCGGCCAGCCCGTCAAGCTGGGCACGCCTCTGGACTGGGTGGTGATCACCGACCATTCCGACGGCATGGGCGTGATCTCCGAAATCAAGGGCGGCAATGCCGAGATGATGGGCGACCCGACCATCAAGCGTTGGCACGACATGTTCGCCGCCGGCCCGGCCGAAGCGATGAAGGCGACGATGGAGCTCATCAACGCGCAGTCGAACAAGAAGTTGCCGCCGCTGGTGATGGACCCCAAGTTCGCGAAGAGCGTCTGGCTGAAGAACACCGCCATCGCCGAGAAGTACAACGAGCCCGGACGCTTCACCGCATTCATCGGCTATGAGTGGACCTCCAACGCCGGCGGCGGCGACAACCTTCACCGCAACGTGATCTACCGCGACGGCAAGGACAAGGCCGACCGCGTGCTGCCCTACACCACCTTCCAGAGCGAAAACCCCGAGGACCTGTGGAAATGGATGACCGAATGGGAGAAGGCCACCGGCGGCAAGCTGCTGGCGATCCCGCACAACGGCAACCTGTCCAACGGGCGCATGTTCGAGCTGAACACCTTTGCCGGCGCGCCGCTGACCAAGGCCTGGGCGGACGAGCGGCAGAAGTGGGAGCCGCTGTTCGAGGCCATCCAGATGAAGGGCCAGAGCGAGTCGCACCCCTCGCTGTCGCCGAACGACGAGTTCGCGAAGAACTACGAGCTCTGGGATCGCGGCAACCTGGTGCTGGTGCCGAAGAAGCCGGGCATGATCCAGTACGAATACGCGCGGGAAGCGCTGAAGAACGGCATCAAGGTCGAGCAGGCGCTGGGCACGAACCCCTTCAAATATGGCATGTCCGCCGCCACCGACACGCACAACGGCCTCACCGCCGCAGAGGAAGACAACTTCTTTGCCAAGTTCCCGAGCGCCGAGCCTCGCGCCGACCGCTGGGAGGAGGACGCGATGAAGTTCGGCGATCGCGTCATCAAGGGCTGGGAGATGACGGCCGCCGGACGCACCGCAGTCTGGGCCACCGGCAACACGCGCGCCGAACTGTGGGACGCGATGAAGCGGCGCGAGACTTATGGCACCAGCGGGCCGCACATGGTGGTGCGCTTCTTTGGTGGCTACGAGTTCAGCGCCGCCGACATTTCGCGCTCGCCGGCGGTGGCGGGTTACGCCAAGGGCGTGCCGATGGGCGGGCAGCTGCCGGCGGCGCCCGCCGGCAAGGCGCCAACCTTCCTGGTCGCGGCGCTGAAGGACCCGAAGACCGGCAACCTCGATCGCATCCAGGTCATCAAAGGCTGGGTTGACAAGGCCGGCAAGACGCACGAGAAGATCTTCGACGTGGTCTGGAGCGATACACAGCGACGCAAGATCGTGGGCGGCAAGCTCACGCCGGTGGGCAACACCGTGGACGTGGCGCGTGCGACCTGGACCAACAGCATCGGAGCGCCCGAACTGATCGGCGTGTGGAAGGACCCCGAGTTCGACCCGGCACTGCGCGCCTTCTACTACTTGCGCGTGCTGGAGATTCCCACGCCGCGCTGGACGGCTTACGATGCCGCGTATTTCAAGGTGAAGATGACGCCGAACGTTCCGATGATCACGCAGGAACGCGCGTTCACCTCGCCGATCTGGTATTCGCCGTCCTGAAGTCGTGGCGTTGATGCCCTTCATTTCGTTCCGTGTGTGGCGCCGCGTGGCGATTGCCTGTCTGAGCCTGGCCGCAGCAGGCGCGGTGCGGCCTTGCGGTTTCGAGGACCCCAATTCGGTCTCCGGGCAGCGCGGCGTCATGAACCTGGCGTTCCCGAACTCGGCCTGGGTCAGCACCGCCGTCTGGCAAGCACAAAAGGCAGGCGAGCTGCCGCCCGATGCACTGGCCAAGCGCGACGACCTCACGGCGCAGGCGCGCGCCAGCTTGCAATTGATGCGCGCCACCGGGCTGATCAAGAGCCTGGCCAGGCGTCTCGACGCAGCGCCCGGTGCGGCGGACCGGCCCGCGATCGCGGTCGTGCTGATGGGGCCGATGTTGTGGAGCCGGGTCGAGCCACGGGACGGCGCCACTGCAGCGCGCGCGTACATTCACGTCGGTGGCCCCGAGCCCGGCGACGTGGTGCTGGTGACCGACACGCCGGCCATCGAAGCCATCCTCATTGGCGGCATGCGTTTCGAGCGCGCCCAGGAACTCGGCCTGGTGCGGCTTTACGGGAGCTCGACGCAGGTCGGCGCGGTGCAGGCCTGGCTCGGGTCGGCGCATTGAGCGAGCTTCTCGTGAGGAAAAGCATATGAACCGATCGATGCTCAACCAGGTTGTCGCAGCCGGCCTTTGCTGGGCGGTGCTGTCGGGCTGCAACAAGAAGGATCCGCCCACCGTGTCTGCAGCGCCGGCAGCCACGGCCGCGTCCACCGCGCCGGCAGCCAGCCTGCCACCGCCGAACCCCGACAACAACGTGTATTTCGGCGCGGTGCATGTGCACACCGGCTGGTCCTTCGACGCGTTCACGAACGGTTCCAAGACCACGCCGTCGGATGCCTACGCCTGGGCGCAGGGCAAGCCGATCACCGGCAGCGGCGGGCCTGAGCTGCAGCTCAAGACGCCGCTGGACTTTTACATGGTGTCCGACCATGCCGAGTTCATGGGCGTGTTCAACCAGATGGCCAACCCCGACAGCCCGCTGAGCAAGACCGAGTTAGCCAAGGGCGTGACCTCACCCGACGCCAATGTGCGCATACAGACCTTCGCCGGCATCCTGCGCGACATGAGCGCAGGCAAGCGCGACCCGCAGTTGACCGACCCGGCGCTGGCGCGCTCCGTATGGGCCCAGATCATCAAGGCCGCGGATGACAACTACGTGCCCGGCAAGTTCACCACCTTCGCAGGCTTCGAATGGACCTCGAATCCGCAGCAGCGCAACCTGCACCGGGTCGTGGTCTTCCGCGACACCGCGAAGCTGCCTGACCTGGTGCTGTCGGCGCTGGATTCCGACGACCCCGAGGTGCTTTGGAAGTGGATGGGCGATCAACGCGCCAAGGGCTCCAAACTGTTTGCCATCCCGCACAACGGCAACGCCAGCGATGGCCGCATGTTCGAACTGGTCAAGTTCGACGGCAAGCCGATCGACGCGGCCTACAACAAGACCCGCGCCGAGAACGAACCGCTGTACGAGATCACGCAGATCAAGGGTACCTCCGAGACCTTCCCCACGCTGTCACCGAACGACGAGTTCGCCAGTTTCGAGCAGTGGGACTACACGCTCTCGGCTGACTTCCAGCGGCCGACCAAGCGCAAGGGCAGCTTTGCGCGCCAGGCGTTGCTGGACGGCTTGAGCCAGGAGGCTGGCGGTGCGGGCAACCCCTTCAAGTACGGTTTCATCGGCGACACCGACACCCACAACGCCGCGGCCAGCCACGAGGAGTTCAACTTCACCGGCAAATTCGCCTTCGAGAACAATCCCAAGGAACGGCTGACCGGTGTGCCGGGCCAGCCAGCCGGGCAAATCCAGCAGATCCAGGAGTTCAGCTCTGGTGGTCTGGCAGGTGTGTGGGCGCCGCAGAACACGCGCGAGGCGATCTGGGACGCGATGCAGCGCAAGGAGACCTTCGCGACCTCGGGCCCGATGATCAAGCTGCGCTTCTTCGGCGGCTACGACCTCGCTGCCGCCGATGTGAACAGCGCCGATTTCATCAAGCAGGCCTACGCCAATGGCGTGCCGATGGGCGGTAACCTTAAGCCCGCCGCCGGCAAGTCGTTAACCTTCCTGGTCATGGCGCTGAAGGACCCGAAGAGCGGCAATCTCGACCGCATCCAGATCGTCAAGGGCTGGCTCGACGCGTCGGGCAAGCAGCACGAGAAGATCTACGACGTGGCCTGGTCGGGCGAGCGCAAACCCGGCGCCGACGGCAAGCTGCCTGCGGTGGGCAACACGGTGGACCTGAAGACCGCGACCACCGCCGACACCATCGGTGCCGCGCAGCTGGCCGCCGGATGGACCGACACCGATTTCAAGCCCGGCGAGCGCTATTTATAATACTCAAGAGTGCTGGAGATCCCGACGCCTCTCTGTAACACCTACGACGCGGTGCGGCAGAACATGGCGCCTCTGACCAAGGTGCCGGCCACGCTGCAAGAACGTGCCTGGAGCTCACCGATCTGGTATTCGCCCGGCTGAAACGCCGATCGACCAAACACATCTATCGCGGCAGGGCTCGGTGCCCTGCCGCTTTTCTTGCGGAGTCTTGGTTTGACGTTGAAGCCGTTGTTGAAAGAGCCGATGCTGCACTTCCTGCTGATCGGCCTGCTGCTGTTCTGGGTCTACGGCCGGCTCGCGCCGGCAGGCGCGTCGGACGATCGCATCGTCGTCACGCCGCCGATGGTCGCGGCCATCGCGCGCGAACACCACTCGCGCTGGCAACGCCCGCCGACCGAGCAGGAGCTGGCGAACCTGGTCCAGGCCTGGGTGCGCGAGGAGATCCTGTACCGCGAGGGCGTGGCCCAGGGTCTGGACCGCGACGACCCGGTGATCAAGCGCCGCGTTCGCCAGAAGCTCCAGGTCATTGCCGAAGAGCAACTGGCGCGCGACGCCGCCACCGACGCGGACCTGCAGACCTACCTGGAGCGGCATGCCGAACGCTTCCGGCGGCCAGGCGTGGTGAGCTTCGAGCAGATCTACTTCGCCGCCGATGCGCCTGCTGCGCAGCTGCAGGCAGCGCGCCAGACTGCGCAGCGCGGCGGCGACCCCGCGCGCCTGGGCCAGCCGACCATGCTGCCGCGCACGGCCAGCGACTTGCCGCTCGACCTGGTTGCGCGCGATTTCGGTGCGGAGTTTTCGACGCAGCTCGATACGCTGCCGCTCGGTGAGTGGTCCGGCCCAGTGCGCTCGGCCTTTGGCCAGCACCTGGTGCGGATGTCGGCGCGCGCCGCGCCGGCCTTGCCGCCGCTGGACGAGGTGCGTGGCGCAGTCGCACGCGAGTGGGAGAACGAGCGCCGCGCGGCGTCGCTGGCGGCAAGCTACCAGGAGATGCGCAGCCGCTACGAGGTCGTGATCGAGGCCTCCACGCAATGAGCGCGTGCCTTCGCCACCTGATCAGGCTGTTGCTGTTGCTGGGCCTGGCCTTGCCGGCCGTGGCCGACGAATTCCGTCCAGCCTACCTGCAGTTGCGCCAGATCGACGCCACCACCTACGACGTGTTGTGGAAGGTCCCGGCGCTGGACGAGGCCACGACACTCAAGCTGCGGCCGGTATTCCCGCAGGGTACGACGATAGTCACGCCAATGCGCAGCAGCTTTGCCGCGGGCATGGCGGTGCAGCGCTGGCGCGTGGCCATCGATGGTGGGCTCGCGGGTCGGGCGATCGAATTCCCCAACCTGCCCACCACCCGTGCAGACGTGCTGGTGCGCGTGGAGCGCAGCGACGGCACAACGCAGGTTGCGCGCGTGCTGCCGCTGGCGCCCCGGTTTCTGGTGACATCCAGCCCGAGCGCTTTCGAAGTGGCGCAGACCTACACCGTGCTCGGCATCGAACACATTCTGGCGGGAATCGACCACCTCCTGTTCGTGCTGGCGTTGCTGATACTGGTGCAGGGCACGGGCCGATTGATTGCCACCATCACTGCTTTCACGCTGGCGCACAGCCTGACGCTGTTTGCGGCCACGCTGGGCTGGCTCAAGGTGCCCGGCCCGCCCGTCGAGGCAGTGATCGCGCTGTCCATCGCCTTCGTCGCCGCCGAGATCGTGCACGCGCGCCAGGGCCGGCCGGGTTTGACCCAGCGCCGGCCGTGGATCGTCGCGTTCAGTTTCGGCCTGCTGCACGGCCTGGGCTTCGCCGGCGCGCTGGCCGAAGTCGGGCTGCCGCCGCTGTCGATACCGATGGCGCTGCTGTTCTTCAACGTCGGCGTCGAGATCGGCCAGCTGGTCTTCATCGCCGTGGTACTCGGTACCCTCGCCGTGGCGCGCGCTATCGCTCGCCGACTAGGGATCAATTGGGCCTCGTGGTGGTGGCGCGTGCCGCCCTACGCCATTGGCGGCATCGCGAGCTTCTGGCTGGTGCAGCGCGTGGCGGCGTTCTGAGCAGCTTGCAGACACCAAACGAAGCGCCCGCAAAGTCCAACCCAGTCGAAGGCACGCTTCGTGGCGCCGAATCGCGCGACCTGGAGGACTGCAAAGGGTCGTCAGCCGCCAGCCGCCGGCGCGAACAGCGCCTCCATCTCGCGCCGCAGCCTGTAGGCGTCGGTGCCGGTGTCCACCGCCACGTCGCCCCAGCTTAAGGACTGTCCCTGCTTCACCGGCCGCAGCAGCCTGATGCCGTGCGCCAGCCCCAGCGGCAGGCCGCCGAGCTGCACCGAGCGCGCTGCCGGCAGCAGCTTGCCCCACACGGTATAGCCACCCTCGCCGTCGAGCAGCTCGCTGGCCTGCAGGTCGCGCTTGGCGGTGGCTACGACGTCGGCATTCCAGCCAATCGCCGCGCCCGTCGGCTCGCCGCGCAGCGCCACGCTGGCCACCGACTGGCCCACCTCCAGGCCGATCAGGTGCCAGCGCTTGTACAGCGTGAAGTAGCGCCCGCTCGGGTCGGTGTGGGCGTTGTATTCCTCGAAGCAGTTGCGGATGTATTCGGTCTCGCCCTCGACCGTGACCCACACGCCCATGCGGATGTCGTAGGGGATCTTGCGGCCGTCGGCCTCCAGCGAGGAAATCACCTCGACCATGCCCTTGCGCTCGAGCACGCCGCCCTCGCTGCGCGGCCGGGTGACGAAGGGGATGTCCTCGACGCTGGCTGGCGGATACAGCAGGCCGTTGCTCGGCACACCCAGCCCGGTGGCATTGCTGACCGCGCTGCTTTCGATGGCCGGCTTGCTGCCGTCGAGGAAGCTGTTGAACATCTTCGGATTCAGGCCACCGCGCGCGGCCTGCTCCGGCGTCAGGCCGTAGTGGCCCCACACCGTGTCGGGCGTGCTCTGGCTGAAGTGCGGCAGCCACTTGTGGCCGCGGCCGGCCGCCACCACCGGGAAGCCGCAGGTGCGCGCCCAGTCCACCAGGTCGCAGATCAGCGCCGGCTGGTCGCCGAAGGCCAGCGAATAGACGACGCCGGCCTCGGCCGCGCGCCGCGCCAGCAGCGGGCCGCAGAAGGCATCGGCCTCCACGGTCACGTTGACCACGTGCTTGCCGTTGGCGAAGGCGGCCAGGCAATGCTCCACCGCGGCGATCGGGTGCCCGGTGCATTCCACCACCACGTCCACCGCCGGGTGGCTGACCAGCGCCCGCCAGTCCTCGCCGATGTGCGTGCTGCCGTGCTGCAGCGCATTGGCCAGCGAGCGCGCCTGAGTGCGCTGCGGTTCCCAGCCCACCCGCGCCAGGTTGGCGCGTGCACCGTCGGGTGACAGGTCGGCAATGCCGAGCAGGTGCACGCCCGGCGTGCGCGGGATCTGCGCCAGGTACATCGATCCGAACTTGCCCGCGCCGATCAGCGCCACGCGGATCGGCCGGCTTTCGGCGGCACGCTGCTGCAGCTTCGTGTGAAGACTCATGCGGCCACCGTGATCTCGTCCAGCGAGGTCTGCAGCGCGCTGGCCGGCAGGCCGTCCTTCCACGGCAGGTCGACCGGGTCGTTGCGCAGCAGGCAGTCGTCGCCCAGGCACTCGATCGGGGTGAAGTCGCGGTGCGCGATGTACTCCGGCCGCTTGAAGCGGCGGATGTGGTTGCTGGCCGCGCACAGGCTCAGGTACACGGCCACGCGGTTCCATGGCGACAGGTTGCTGCCCGACGCATGCACCAGGCAGCTGTGGAACAGGATCATCGAGCCAGCCGGGCCCTTGGGCGAGACGATGCCGCCGTTCTTGCCGCCGGCACGCTCGACCAGCTGGCGGATCAGCGCGTCGTCCACGGTCCACAGCGGGTAGCTGGTGGTGCGCGTGTCGTGCTGCGCCTCGAGCACGCCCTTCTTGTGGCTGCCGGGGATGAACATCAGCGGGCCGTTGAACTCGGTCACTTCGTCCAGGAAGATGGCCACGTTCATCGCGCGCTCGGTGGGCATCAGGTCGTCGTTCAGCCAGGTGCCGTAATCCTGGTGCCATTGCCAGACATCGCCTTCGAAGGCCATCTTGCCGTTGATCTTGAACTGGTGCATGTACAGCGGCTCGCCCAGCAGGTCCATCACAGGGCGCACCATGCGCGGGTGCCGCGCCAGCCGTGCGAAGGGTGCGCTGATCAGGTGGGCGGCAAAGTTGGTGCGCACCGCATCGGAACCCTTCTCGCGCACGTTGTAGGCCTCGCGCCGGGCGTAAAGCTCGGGCACGGCTTCGGTCAGCACGCGGACCTCGCCGGCGCTGAACTGGCCGGGGAAGAACAGGTAGCCGTCGCGGTCGAACTGTTCGGTCTGTTGTCGGGTCAGGCGCATCGCTCGTCTCCTTGGTCGGGTGTCGCGCAGCATAGCGCCGCGGCGCGTCGGCACAAGCGGCGGCAATATGTCACGAAGCTGTCGCATTCGCTGTCTGCGGGGCACCTAAGGCTTAACTTTCAATGGACATCGCAAGTTCTTATTTTTGAAGCGATTTTTCTTTCCTAATCGTGAACAAAAGTCTCTAAGTATCTGATTTCATTGATTTTTTTCGCCCGCTCGTTGACCCTGTGTCTTTAGTGCGATACAGTGTCGTTTAGTGGCTTTGGGTGGCAAAAAGTGTCGGAATGGGTGTTTCGAGGGACTTCAGCCTTGGCGCTGGATGCCAAAGGGCGCATCAATGTGCCCGTGCGCCATCGCGACCCGCTCATCGCCGCCTGCAACGGGCAGCTCACGCTCACCCGACACCCCGACGGTTACCTGCTGATCTACCCGCGCCCCACCTGGGAGGCGGTCGAAACCGAGCTGATGGCGCTGAAGGCGGCCTCGGAGGGCTGGCGGCGCATCTTCCTGGGCAGCGCGGTCGATGTCGAGGTCGACGGCGCCTCGCGCTTGCTGGTGCCGCCCGAGCTGCGCGAAGCCGCCGGCCTGAACAAGGACGTGCTGCTGATCGGCACCGGCCGCCGCCTGGAGCTGTGGGACAAGCAGCGGCACGATGCCGTCGAGGCGCGCGTGGTCGCCGCCGGCATGACCGACGAAGTGCTGGGCCTGAACCTGTGAGAGCGCGCGGCCGCTCCAAAGCACGCGCAGCGCAGCGCGGCTGCGCCCAGGCGGCCTCATGACCCCCGGCGCACCGGCATGGACGCACACCACCGTTCTCCTGCCCGAAGCCGTGGAGGCGCTGGTGCACTCGCCAGACGGCATCTACGTGGACGGCACCTTCGGCCGCGGCGGCCATGCGCACGCCATCCTGGCGCGGCTGTCGGCGCGGGGCCGTCTGATCGCCTTCGACAAGGACCCGCAGGCCATCGCCGTCGGCGCGGCCATTGCCGACCCGCGGCTGCGACTGGTGCATGCCAGCTTTGCGGCGCTGCTGCCGCAGCTGACGCAGCTGGGCATCACGCAGCTGCAGGGCGTGCTGCTCGACCTGGGCGTCAGTTCGCCGCAGCTGGACGACCCGGCGCGCGGCTTCAGCTTCCGCTTCGATGCGCCGCTGGACATGCGCATGGACACGACCCGCGGAGAGACCGCCGCGGACTTCCTGGGCCGCGCCGATGAGCGCCAACTCACGCAGGTGATCCGCGACTATGGTGAAGAACGGTTTGCTGTACAGGTTGCAAAGGCGATTGTGGCTCGCCGACAAGGCGGGGCTGCAATTCGAACCACGGGCGAACTGGCCGAAGTCGTGGCTGGTGCGGTCAAAACCCGCGAGCCGGGCCAGAACCCTGCAACGCGCACATTTCAGGCTCTTCGGATTCACGTCAACGCCGAGCTTGAAGCGTTGCAGGAAGCCTTGAAGGCCTGCATCGATGTGCTACAACCCGGAGGAATGTTGGCGGTGATCAGCTTCCATTCCCTCGAAGACCGGATCGTCAAGCAGTTCATGGCCGGCCACGCGCACGCGAGCGTCGATCGTCGCGCCCCGTTCGCGCCGCCGGCGGCGACACGGCTCGAGGCCGTCCAACGCATCCGCTGCACGCCACAGGAAGTGGCGGCCAACCCGCGCGCCCGCAGTGCCATCCTGCGGGTAGCCCGTCGGAGCGGCGCGTGACCCGGCTCAACATCGTGCTGATGCTCGCGGTGCTGGCCAGCGCGCTGTACCTGGTGCATGTGCAGTACGAGTCACGCCGGCTGTTCACCGACCTGGACCGCGCGGTGGCCGAAGCGCACCGGCTCGAACTCGAGAACGAACGCCTGCAGGTCGAAAAACGCGCCCAGGCCACCCCCCTTCGCGTGGAGAAACTCGCGCGCGAGAAACTGCAGATGCGCTCGGCCACACCCGCCATCACCAGTTATGCCACCTACTCGGAGCCTGCAGCGCCCGACACCGGTGGCATCGGCACGCCGGCCCGCGCCGCCACGGGGCTCATGAAGTGAGCAGCCGCAGCATTCCCTATACCTCCAGCCCGCTGCTGGCCAGCCGCACGCCGGTGTGGCGCAGCAAGCTCATCGTGGCTGCGGTCGCGCTGGCCTTCGTCGGGCTGGCCTCGCGCGCGGTCTACATCCAGGTGATCGCGAACGACTTCTACCAGCGCCAGGGCGAGGTGCGTTTCGGGCGCACGCTGCCGATCCCCGCCAACCGCGGACGCATCATCGACCGCAACGGCCTGATCCTGGCCTCCAGCATCCCGGCGCCCAGCATCTGGGCGATCCCGGAGGACGTGCCCCGCGACGAGTCCCAGTTGCGCCGGCTCGCGCAGCTGCTCGAGACGCCGCTGGCCGACCTCAAGCGCAAGCTGGAGGATGAGGACAAGACCTTCGTGTGGCTCAAGCGCCAGGTCGACGAGCCCGTGGCCAAGGCCATCGCCGAGATGGGACTCAAGGGCGTCTACCAGCGCAAGGAGTACAAGCGCCAGTACCCCGAGGGCGAGGCTGCTGCGCATGTGGTGGGTTTCACCAATGTCGAGGACATCGGCCAGGAAGGCGTGGAGCTCACCTTCGAGAAGGACCTCGCCGGTCGCGCCGGTTCGCGCCGCGTCATCAAGGACCGCCTGGGCCAGGTGGTCGAGTCGGTGGGCGAACAGATCCCGCCGGTCGACGGCCGCGACCTGCAGCTCAGCCTGGACAGCAAGGTGCAGTTCTTCGCCTACCAGAAGCTGCGCGACGCAGTGCAGAAGAACAAGGCCAAGGCCGGCAGCGTGGTGGTGCTCGACGCCCTGACCGGCGAAGTGCTGGCGTTGGCCAACTACCCCAGCTATGTGCCCGACAAGCGCCGCAACCTGTCGGGTGAGCAACTGCGCAACCGGGCGATCACCGACACCTTCGAGCCGGGCTCCACCATGAAGCCGATCACGGTGGCCATGGCCCTGGAAGCCGGCCGCGTGACACCGAATACCGTGATCGACACCGCGCCTGGCCGCTACCAGATCGGCGGCTTCACCATCAACGATACGCACAACTACGGCGCCCTGTCGGTCGAGGGCGTGATCCAGAAGTCAAGCAACGTTGGC
>JBEIHU010000092.1:0-15399 GCA_040381175.1 Burkholderiaceae bacterium | reverse complement strand
TGCCGAGCAGGTGGACTACGTGCACGGCGACGACGTGCTCGAGCGGCTGGGCAGCCGCAGCGGCCATGTCGGCCTGCACCTGGACACCGTGGGCAAGAGCGAGCTGCTCAGGCGCGTGCTGCTCGAAGGCCCGCTGCCGCGCAAGACCTTCTCGATGGGCGAAGCCCACGAGAAGCGCTTCTACATCGAGGCGCGGCACATCCGTTAGCCGCTTGCGGCGCGCAAGGCCGCAGGCGCACGAAGGTTTGGCCCGGGCGCGCAGAATCGCGCGCCATGGATTCCCTGTCGCAACTGGCCCTGGGTGCCGCTGTCGGCGTGGCCGTGATGGGCCGACGCACGGCCGTATGGAAGGCGGCGCTGTGGGGCGGCGTGGCCGGCACGCTGCCCGACCTGGACGTTCTGATCGACCAGGGCGACCCGATCCGCAACATGGTGCTGCACCGGGCCGAGACGCACGCGCTGTTCTGGCAGACGCTGTTCTCGCTGCCGCTGGCCGCGGCCGTGGCCCGGCTGCATGGCGAGTGGGCGCTTTGGCGCCGCTGGTGGCTGGCGTTGTGGCTGGTGCTGGTGACGCACGCGCTGCTCGACGCGATGACGGTCTACGGCACGCAGCTGGCGCTGCCCTTCAGCAACCATCCCTTCGGGGTCGGCAGCATCGCGATCATCGACCCGCTGTACACCATGCCGCTGCTGGTGGGTGCGGTCTGGGTGCTGGCCTCGCGCGGCAGCGCGGCCGGACATCGCGCCAACGTGGCCGGCCTGCTGCTCAGCACGGCGTACCTGGTCTGGGGCGTCGCCGCACAGCAGCATGTCGAGCGCATCGCGCGCGCATCGCTGAAGGCGCAGGGCCTGGCGGCCGAGCGTTTGCTGGTCGTTCCGACCACCTTCAACTCGCTGCTGTGGCGCGTGGTGGCGATGGAAGGCGCGCATTACCACGAGGGCTTCTACTCGCTGCTCGATGACCGGCCGCAGATCGCCTTCGACCGCTTCGAGCGTGGCGACCACCTGACCGGCGAGTTGCAGGGCATCGACGGCGTGCAGCGCATCGCCGCCTTCAGCAAAGGTTTTTTCAAACTGCACGAGGACGGCGGCCGGCTGCTGATCAGCGACCTGCGCATGGGCCAGGAGCCGGCGTACGTCTTCAGCTTCGCGGTGGCCCGGCGGTACAGCCTGGCGGTGCCGCTGGACAAACCCGAAGCCGCCGGCCGGCGCCCCGACATCGAACGCGCCCTGCCCTGGCTGTGGCGGCGCATGTGGGGCGAGTCACTGGCGCCGCCGCGCTGACGGCCGCAGCGGCCTGGCCGGGTTGCGACCGGGCGTGCGACGAACCGTTGGCGGGTGGTGCGGGGTGGGGTTGCGGCGCCTCGCGCTTGTTGCCACACGCTTGTCCACTGCCTGCAACGCACGTCAGCGTGTGCCGCGCGTGCCCGGGCCTGCGCAATGCAATGCACTGAACCGGAAGAGAACGCAGCCTTCGGCGGACGGCAACAAGGCGCCGACAGAAGCGCGGCTCGACCTCAGGTCGCCGAACGCGATTGCATCTGCGCCGGGCCGCCGATCAGGCCGGCATGGCCGCGCGCAACCGTCGCAACGCGGCCAGCGCCCGACCGTAGTCGAAGCCCTGCATGGCGTCGGCGATTTCGCTGGCGGCATCGCGATGCTGGCGGTGCAGAGCGCCGCGCAGTTCGCGTGACGCGGCCACCGCGCGGTAGTCCGAGGCTTCCAGCAGGCGCTCGAAACGGTCCAGCTCGGCCGCAGCCGGAGCAGCATCGTCGTGCAGCCCGGGCGTCACGGTGACTTCGGCGCGTGCGCTGCGGATGCTGTTCACCTGCATCTGCAGCTCGTGCTGCAGCAGCTGCGCCGCCGCCGCCAGCTCCTCGGCGCCGGCCTGGGCCTGCAGCGCCTGTTCCATGCGTTCGGCCAGCTGCACCCGGCGCAGCGCGCCTATGGCGGCGGCGGCCGACTTGATCGAATGCACCTTGTGCAGCGTATCGGCCCGTCCGCCGCCGTCGCAGCCGAGCGCCGCGCCGTCCAGGCCGTGCTCGTAGCCGGCCACGAACTGCTGCAACACGCGCAGGTGGACATCGACGTGGTTGCCGAGGCAGCCCATCGCCAGCCCGGAATCGAGCCCGGCGATATCCGGCGCGGCGGCCGGCGCCGGCGCGCCGCGGGCCGGCAGCCAGCGCATCAGCTCGACGTACAGATGGGCTGGCTCCACCGGCTTGGCCACGTGCCCGTTCATGCCCGCCGCCAGGCAGGCGGCACCGTCTTCGCTGAACGCGTTGGCCGTCATCGCCAGGATCGGCGTGCCGGCATGTTGCGGCAAGGCGCGGATGTGCCGCGTCGCCGTCACGCCGTCCATGCGCGGCATCTGCATGTCCATCAGGATCAAGTCGTAGGCCTGGCGCTGCGTCATTGCCAGCGCGGCCTGGCCGTCGGCGGCCACGTCCACCTGCATGCCGGCGGCGCGCAGCAGCTCCTGCGCCACGTCCTGGTTCACCGGGTTGTCCTCGGCCAGCAACAGCCGCGCGCCGGCGCAACGCCGGCGCAGCACCTCGCAGGCCAAGGCCGGGTCGGCCAGGGCGGCCTGGCTTGTGGCCTGGTCGGCGTGCGCGGCGTCCGGCGCGGCCGCAGGCGGGGCGCTGGCCGCAGCCGTGCCGCTCTCGACGCGGGCGCTGAACCAGAACTCGCTGCCCGCGCCGAGCTGACTGCGCACGCCGACCTCGCCGCCCATCAGCGCCGCCAGCCGCTTGGTGATGGCCAGCCCCAGCCCGGTGCCGCCGAACTGGCGGGTGGTGGAGGTGTCGGCCTGAGCGAAAGCCTGGAACAGCGTGTCGAGCTTGTCCGGCGCGATGCCCACGCCGGTGTCGCTGACGGCGAAGCGCAAGGTCTGCGCGGCGGCGTCCGCTGCCAGCCGCTCCACCCGCACCATGACGCGCCCGTGATCGGTGAACTTGATCGCATTGCTCAGCAGGTTCAGCAGCGCCTGCGACAGCCGCGTCGGGTCGCCGCGCAGCGCGTCGGCCAAGTCCTCGTCGGCCTGCACGAGCAGCTCCAGACCCTTGGCCTCGGCGCGCTCGGCCACCAGCCCGCGCACGCGCTGCAGCAATCCGTCCAGAGAGAAGTCGATGTGCTCCAGCTCGACCTTGCCCGCCTCGATCTTGGACAGATCGAGGATGTCGTTGATCACCTGCAGCAGGTGCTGCGCCGCGGCATCCACGCGGTCCAGCCGCTGCAGGCTGCGCTCGTCACGCGCGTCGCGGCGCAGCAGGTGGTTCAGGCCGATGATGGCGTTCATTGGCGTGCGGATCTCGTGGCTCATGTTGGCCAGGAAGGCGCTCTTGGCCCGGTTGGCGGCCTCGGCACGGTCGCGCGCGACAGTCAGCTCGGCGTTCATCTGCTGCAGCTGCGCCTCGGCCTGCTTGATCTCGCCGATGTCGGTCACCACCACCAGGAAGCCACGCACCTGGCCGCCGACCTGGTCGGGGATGAGGTTGACCATGACGGGCATCGTGCGCCCGTCGGCATGCTCGAGCACGTCCTGGAAGCGCAGCGTCTGGCCACCGAGCACGGCCTGCAGCGGGCCGGCCCGGTCGGCCAGGCGATCGCCGCCCAGCAGCGCCACCATGTCGATGCCTTCGATCTGCAGTCCTGGCTGTCCATACCAGTCGCAATAGGCGCGGTTGGCAAAACGGCAGCGCAACTCTCTGGTCCAGTAGGCCATCAGGCCCGGCTGGCTGTCGGCCACCGTGCGCATGAAGCGCTCGCTTTCGACCAGGTCCAGGTTCAGTTGCCGCAGCTGATGGGTGCGTTCGTCGACCAGCTGCTGCAGGTGCCTTCGGTGCTGGTCGAGCTCTTCGCCGATGCGCTTCTTCTCGCTCACGTCCTCGCCCACTGCCAGGTAGTGGGTGATGCTGCCGTCGGCCTGGCGGATCGGCGACACATGAACGAACTCGTGGTAGGCCGCGCCGTTCTTGCGCCGCACGACGAACTCGCCGCTCCAGCTTTCGCCACGCCGCAGCGCTGCGAGCATCTCGCCAAAGCGTTCCACCGGCGCGATGCCCGGCTGCAGCTCCAGGCGCGTGCGACCCAGCGATTCCTCACGGCTGTAGCCGCTGACGACGCTGTGGGTGTGGTTGACGAACTCGATGCGGCCCTGCAGGTCGGCGATGGAGATGGCCACCGGCGACTGCTCCACCGCCATCGACAGCTTGCGCAGCATCTGCTCGTCGGCATGCTTTTCAGTGATGTCGGCGAAGGATACGACCACGCCCCGCAACTCGCCGCTGACCTCGTCGCGCACCGGCTCGGCATGGACCCGCGCCATGCGCAGCGCTCCGCCATTGCGCCGCGCGCCGAGCACCAGGTCGCGGCAGGGCTGGCCGGTGCGCAACGTGCGGTTGCGCGGCATCTCCTCGCTGGGCAGCGGCGTCCCGTCGGGCCGTTCGAGCCGCCACTGGCGCAGCACCGTGCCTTCCTGCAGGGTCTTCAGGTCGCCGCCGAAGAAGGCTTCGGCGCTCGGGTTGCAGGCCTGCAGCCGGCCCTGGGCGTCATAGACCAGCAGGCACTCCTGCAGCAAGGAAACCATCGAGCGGTGACCGGCCTCGCTGGCGCGCAGAGCGTTCTCGGCCAGCACGCGCTGCGTGATCTCGGCATGCAGCACGACCGCGCCGCCAGCGCCGCTGCGCAGCGGCGTCACGCTCATCTGGTACCAGCGCTTCTCCTGCGGCGCATGGCAGGGGTATTCGAGCGAAAAGAAGGGCAGCTCGCCGGCCAGCACCGCGCCGATGCCGGCCGCGGCATGGACAGCGCTCTCGTCCTGCGGGCTCGAAGGCTGGCGGCACACCGCCAGGTAGTCGGCACCCACGCCCAGCCGGCTGCCCGGCGCGGTGGCCGAGCCGCCGCCGTTGGCCTGCGCGAACTCCGCCCAGGGGCGGTTGACCATGACGATGATGCCGCGCCGGTCTAGCACCGCCATGTGGTGCAGCACCGAATCGCCCACCGCGCTCACCATTTCCGAAACCTCGCGCAAGGCCTGCTCGGTCTGCTTGCGCTGGCTGATGTCGCGCACCAGGCCCAGCACCGCGGGCCGCCCCTGGTACTCGAAGCGCGAGGCGCGCAACTCCACCCAGAGCAGCCCGGCATCGCCTTGCCGCTGCAGCTGCAGCTCGTACTGAGCCGGCGGCTCGGCGCCGCTGCCGGTGTGCTCCCGATAGCGTTCGGTCCACATGTCCAGGTGCTGCGCCGGCACCACGGCGTCGAAGCGCTGGCCGATGAAATCGTCGTGCCGGAAGCCCAGCATGCGCGGCAACGCCGCGTTGGCGAAGACGAAACGTTCGTCCTGGGCCACGAACATGCCGTCCGCCATCGAGGCCAGCAGCGTTCGCGTGGTCTGCTCGCTGGCTTGCAGCGCCTGCTCGGCGCGCTTGCGCCCGCTGATGTCGCGGGCCACGCCGAAGACGCCGATGACCTCGCCTTCGGCATCGCGCAGCGGCCCCTCGCCGACAAGGTAGGTCCGCAGCTGCCCGCCTGAGTGCATGACTTCCTCGTGGAACTGCAGCCGGCCGTTTGCCAGCACGGCGGCATCGTGGGCCATCAGGCTGGCGGCGGTGTCGGGCGGGAACAGCTCGCGGTCGCTGGCGCCGAGGATCTGCTCTAGCGGCTTGCCGATCTGCCGGCAGCCGCTGGCGTTGCACAGCAGGTAGCGCCCCTGCAGGTCCTTGGCGAAGATGGAATCGCCGGAGGCCTCGCCAATCGATTGCATCAGCGCGTCGGCACGGGCGCGTTCGCGCAGCAATGCCTGTTCGGCCTTTGCGGCAGCCAGCGCGCTGCGTTCGCGCACCAGAAAGAAGGCGACGGTCAGGCCGAGCAGGGCCAGAGCACCGCTGGCCGCGATGCGCAGGCTGTCGTGCAGCACGCCCTCGAGGACTTCGCTGCGGTCGATCTTGGCCACCAGGTACCAGTCGGTGTGCGGCACCGCGCGCACCGCGCCGATGACGCGGTTGCCGCGGAAGTCCAGGCCCTCGGCGGCCTGGCCCAGCGGCAGCTCGCCGCGGACGGCGCGCGCCGCCAGCAACTGCGGGCTGGACAGCGGCCGCGGATTCTGGCCATAGGCTCCGACCAGCATGTCGCCGTCGCGCCACACCAGCACGGTGGCTGCAGTGCGGGTCGGCGCCGGCCAGCTGTGCAGCGTGCGCAGCAGGTAGGCACGCGCGTCGATGCGGATGACGGCCACCGCAGCGGCATCGCGGCCGCTGCCGGCCATCGGCGCGACCACATCGAGCCAGACCTGTTGGCCATTGCCAGGGTCGTTGTAGAAGCCCGTATGCACGACCTCGCCGCTGTCCAGCGCATCGCGCACCGCACGCTGCAGCGGCGCCGCCACGTCGAAGCCGGAGGATGCCGTGCCCAGGATCGGTCTGGCGTCGGCATCGAGCAGGGTGACGCTGTGCTGGCCGAAGGCGGCGCGCAGATCCTCCATCCGGCCCAGCAGGCGCTGGCGATCGAGCGGGTCGCCAAGCTTGCGCCACTGCTGCAGTTGGTCGGTCCAGAGCCTGCCGCCGGCGATGAACCGGCCCTGCGCCAGGCGGTCGTTCATCCAGCTGCCGAGTTGCTGCGCGCGCAGGTCGGCCATCGCTTCGAGCTGCTCGGACTTGATCCGAACGTGGCTGACCCAGTCGTTGCGCAGGGCCAGCGCGGTGAGCACGACGATGGCTGCGGCCAGCCACCAGAAGGCGCGCCAATGCCCCGGCCGGGCGCGCGGCGGCGCAATGACGGGCCGGGGTGGCGCTTTGCCGGATGCGTCGTGCGGGTCGGTCACGGCGGGGCGTCTCTCGGCCGCTGCAAGCATGGGGTCTGCTGCTGAAGGTTCACCGCCAACACCCGCATCCGGCAACCGGTCCCGCCAGGAGCTCTTGATCTTGATTGAGGCACGGTCTGCACAAAGTTCAATGGTCGGCGTTTGCGGCGCCTGGGTCAATGATCGCCGCCAAACGGCGAATCCACGGCCGCCCGCTGCATTGCAAAGAGGCGCGAAGCGTGGCACATGTGGTGTTTTGGACCAGCGCCTGGCGCCGGCATGAAGCGGGGCAACGTCATCCCCGGATAAGCTTGCGCTGAGTTGTCGGCACTGCCATGGCGGCTGTGCGCCATCCCCCTTCCACACCATGAGCAGTACGCCCCAGTTGCCTTTCGACCCACTGGCCGCGCGCATCCTCGTCGTCGACGACGAGCCGGCCAACCTCAAGCTGGTGGGCCTGATGCTGCGCACCGAGGGCTATCGCCATGTTGAGCTGGTGCAAGACGCCCGGCAAGTGCTGGACTCCTACCGCGCGGCGCGCCCGGACCTGCTGCTGCTGGACATCAACATGCCGCTCCTCGACGGCTTTGCGGTGATGGAGCAGATCAAGGCGCTGGGCGACGAGCTCACGCCACCGATCGTGGTGTTGACGGCGCAATCGGGCGACGACTTCATGCTGCGCGCGCTGAACGGCGGCGCCATCGACTTTCTGACCAAACCCTTCAACCGCCGCGAACTGCTGGCCCGCGTGCACAACATCCTGCTGGCCCATCTTGCGCGTTGCATGCTGCAGGGCCGCAACGGGCTGCTCGAGCAGGTGGTGCAGCAGCGCACGCTGGAGCTGCGCCAGTCGCGCCTGGACATCGTGCGCCGCCTCGGGCGCGCGTCGGAGTACCGCGACAACGAAACCGGCCGGCACATTCTGCGCATGAGCCATTCATCGGCGCTGCTGGCACGCAGCGCCGGCTGGGACGAGCCGGCCTGCGAACTGATCCTCAATGCCAGTCCGATGCACGACGTGGGCAAGATCGGCATCCCCGACGGCATCCTGCTCAAGACCGGGTCGCTGACGCCGGACGAGCGCGACATCATGCAGACGCACACCACCATCGGCGCCGACCTGCTGAGCGGGACCGGCGACGCACTGCTGGACATGGCGCGCGACATCGCGCTGGCGCACCATGAAAAATGGGACGGGACAGGTTACCCGCAACGCCTGGCCGGCGAGGCCATCCCCGAGGCGGCGCGCATCGTCGCCATCACCGACGTGTTCGACGCACTGACCTCCGAGCGGCCCTACAAGAAGCCCTGGCTGGTGCCGGACGCCTTGCGGTACATGAGCGAGCACGCCGACCGGCATTTCGATGCCCGGCTGTTGCGGCTGTTCACGACGCTGATCCCGCGGGTGCTCGAGATCCGCGATCGCTTCAAAGAGCCGCCTGTCGTGGTGTCGGAAGAAGACGTGCTGGAATCGCGCTGAGCCCGCGCCGCAGCGCCAACCGCTTGTCCCGGATTTCGAAATGAGTCTTCCTGCCCCACGCCGCCGCCCCGTGGCGGAGCTGTCCGCACTGCCGCCCTGGCTTGCCGCCGCACCGCGCCAGGCCGTGCCGGTGCCCGAGCGCGTCACCGCGGCGTCCGCCATGCGCCTGTGCATCCAGCCCGACTGCTTCGGCGGCGCCACGCGCAACAACCGTACGGTCGCCCCCTGGGTGAACTTTGACAAGCCGGGCGGCAAGGGATGGCTGCGCCGCTTCGACGACTTCGTCGGCAGGATCTGGCGGGACGGCTGCCTGCTCGACGCCGCCCGGCGCCAGCGCCTGCCCGAGATCGTGGTGCTGAAGTAGCTTGAGCGCGAGCGCCTCCGCCGCCTGGACGCAGCCGCTGCGCACCGAGCTGCCGCCCTGGCTTGGCGCCGCGGCCGTGGCCCGCATGGGCACGCTGCAGGCGCTGGTGGCTGCGGCCCTGGCCCGCGCCTTCGCCTGGCACGGCCAGCGCGAGCGGCAGCGCCCGGAACGGCAGTGCGGCCAGCTGCTGGCGCTGGGGCTGGACGAGCAAGCCAAACGCAGCTTCTTGAAGGTGTACATCGCCCTGGGCGCACTGGCCGGGGAATGGCGCGCCAGGTCGAGACCGCTGGATCCGATCAACTCCGGTTCGACGCTGCTCGACGCGAAGCAGGGCGGGCCGATGTTGCGCAGCCTGTCGCTGGCGGACGCCAAGGGCTGCGTGCTCGCCGGCCCATCGCCCGACAACGTCGCCCGCATCCACGAACCGCAGCAAGTGGCGCTGCCCGAGCCGGGCGCGACCGACCGGCTGGGACCGCCGATCCCGGATCGCGGCATCGGCGATGCAGGGGCCGTCGCGCTGCTCGTCCCGCTCAGGCTGGACCCCCCGCCGCCGGCCAGGGAGCTGAAGCTGCAACTCCGCCGCGCCAACGGCGGTGGGCACACGCTGGAGGTCTCGGTCGCGCCGATGCAGGACGACGAGCTGTCGCTGGCCGGTTTCCGCGGCTTCGGCGCCGACGCGTCGCAGCAGCAGCTGGCGCGCTCGAAGCCGCAGGCCCAGCTGGCGCTGACGACGCAGCTGCTCGAGGTCAGCCCGGCGCCGCTGTTCGTCATGGATTCCGCGGGCCGCTTCACCATGGTCAACCGTGTCTGGCCGAGCCTGATGGCGCTGCGGCAAGAGCAGGTCATCGGCCACAGTTCGGCCGGGCTTGTCGTCGAGCAGGCCGACCTTCATGCCGGCTTCGACCCGCAGCTGCTGCAATCGCAAGAATGCATCAGCTTTGCCGACTGGCTGCTGCGCCACGACAGCGAGCAGCGCGACACGGCGGTCGCCAAGGTGCTGTTCACCGGGACCGACGGCCGGGCGGCGGGCATCTTCGGCAGCCTCATCGGCGTGACCGAGGTCCGCCAGGACCGGCGAGCCACGCGCAAGGCCCGCGACGGATCGGAGCAGACCAAGGTGGCCAAGCCGGACTTCATCCCAACATCAGCCGCGAGTTGCGCAAGCCGTTCCAGTCGATCATCGGTTTCCCGGAGCTGGGCCGCGGCCCGGCTGAAACCCGGCCCGAGCACCAAAGAACATTCGACGCCATCCAAGCTGGCGGCCAGCCCATGCTCAGGCGGGTCAACGGACTGCTCGACGTGTCCCACGTGGACGACAGCGTCGGCTGTCTGGTGCTGCACCGTTGCGGGTTGCTGCCGCTGGCTGCCGCGATGACCGCGATGAGCAAGGAGCTGGGGCTGCTGGCGGCGCAGCGCGGGCTGCGCAACATGCTGGCCAACGCCATGCGCTCAGCGCCGCAGGGCGGCGCCATTGCCGACGCACTGCGCGACCACGGCGTCGACGGCGTCGAGCTGCAGGCACGCGACCGCGGGACGGACATTCCGCCGGACGCGCTGGCGAGCCGCTTCGCCGCCTTCGTGCAGTCCAGCCGCACCTGCGACGGATCCGGCGGCGCCGGCCTGGGGTTGATCATCTGCCGCAAGGTCATGAGCGCCCACGTCGGGCGTATCGTGGCGCGCGACGCCAGCGATGGCGGCGCCGTCTTCTGCCTGCAGCTGCCCGTGCCGGCGGCGCTGCCGGTGTCCGACATCGACCTGCTGTCGCTGGAACGCGTCGAGGAAATCACATGACTGCCAAACAAGCGCCCGATCCGCCCGGCGTGAACCAACTGGTCGAGGCGCTCGAGCGCCGCCTGAATGCCGAACGAGCGGCGCGCAAGCAGGCTCAGGCCATGCTGGCGCTGCGCGAGGCGGGCAACGCCGGCGCGCCTGCGGCGCTGGCCGAAAGGCTGGAGCAGCTGATCGAAGAGCGCACCCAGGCGCTGAGCCTGGCACGAGACGAAGCCGTGGCCGCAAGCCTGGCCAAGAGCAGCTTCCTGGCCAACATGAGCCACGAGATCCGCACGCCGCTGACCTCGATCATCGGCTTCGCCGAACTGCTGCTGCAGCCGCAGTCCGCTCGGGTGGATACCGACGATGCGCTGAAGACCATCATTCGCAACGGCCGGCACCTGCTCCAGGTGATCAACGACATCCTCGACCTGTCGAAGATCGAGACGCGGCAGCTTGAGGTGGAAAGCATCGCCGTGCCGCTGCCCCGCCTGCTGAGCGACATCGAGGCCCTGGCCGCCGGCCGTGCGCAGCAGAAGTCCCTGCTGTTCACCATCGAGCTGCGCTTGCCGCTGCCTGCGCAACTGCGCACCGACCCGGTGCGGCTGAAGCAGATCCTGCTCAACTTCAGCAGCAATGCCATCAAGTTCAGCGGCCAGGGCGAGGTGCGTCTTGTGGTCAGCCACGACGCCGCCGCCCAACGCATCAAGTTCGAGGTCTGCGACCAGGGCATCGGCATGACCCCGGAGCAGGTGTCAAGGCTGTTCCAGCCGTTCGCGCAGGCCGATGTGTCGACCACCCGGCAGTTCGGCGGCACCGGACTGGGCCTGTGCATCAGCAAGCAGCTGGCCGACCTGCTGGGCGGCGAGATCAGCGTCAGCAGCCAGGCCGGGCGAGGCAGTCGCTTCGGCATCAGCCTGCCAGTGGGAATGGACACCACCGCCGGGCAGATGCTCGACGTGATGGAGGACTTCGATGCCTTCCCCCGGCCGGACTTTCAGATCACCGATGTCGACGTACCCGAGCTCAGCGGCCAGGTTCTGCTGGCCGAGGACGGCCTGGACAACCAGCGGCTGCTGGCCGCCTATGTGCGCCAGGCCGGCCTGGAGGTCGACGTCGTCGGCAATGGCGAGCTGGCGGTGCAGGCCGCTCTGAGCAAGCCCTACGAGTTGGTGCTGATGGACATCCAGATGCCGCTGATGGACGGCATCACGGCCACCAGGCTGCTGCGCCAGCGCGGCTATCGCGGGACGGTCGTCGCGCTCACCGCCAACGTCATGCAATCCGACGTGCTGAGCTACCGCCTGGGCGGCTGCGACGACGTGCTGGCCAAGCCAGTGGACCGCGACCGCTTCTACAAGGTGCTGCGCCGCCATGTCGGCGCCGTGCAGCGCCTGGACGCCGCCACGGAGGCGGACTTCGCCCGCGAGATGGCGGCGCTGACGGAGGAGTTCCGCGCCGGCCTGCCCGCCACGCTGCAGGCCATCACCGCGGCAGCCGAATCCGCCGACTGGCCGGCGCTGAGGCTGCTGGTGCACACGCTGAAGGGCACTGCCGGTTCCTATGGCTTTGCCGGCATCACCCAGCTGGCGGCCGAAGTGGACGCCGAACTTGCGGCGGACCGCCCGAGCGAAGCCGCCGCTCTGTGTCCGCGTCTGGTGCGCCAGGCGAGCCGCCTGGCAGGGCTGTCCACCACTGCCTGAGACAGGCTTCGGCTGCCACCCTGCGGCATTTCGCAGCCGGGCACCGGGAGGACAGCTGGACGGTTGCGGCGCATTGCTGCCTCTCGCGAGCGGCAGCTTTCCTGCCGTGAGCAGCGCATCGCGCTGGATGCTGCCCGACGCGAAGGCGGTGCCGGGGCTGCGCACCGGCGAACCGCACGAGCATTGCCGCGAAGCGGTGCGGCCCAGGCCGACACGCGACGCGCCTGGCGCTTCGGCGCTGCGTCCCGGAGTTGGGCGCAGAACACAGCCAGCGGCCGCGGTGGTGCGCTGGTGGCCACCCGCGGACGCAGGCAGCCGTCGCGGTACCCCGGCTGGTGAGCCGCCTGGCCGATGCCGATGAGGCAACGCTCGCGCACAAAGGCCAGTCGCCCGCGAGCGTGGGCCGCACAACGCGGGTGACATGGGCGCGCTGCGGCAGCCGATACGGCACGCCGGACCAACGAACGACAAGCGCCAGTCGCAACGACGGCTGGGCGTCGATAGCCGGTCGCCCGGCCGATCGATGCTTCGACCTGGCTTCAGGGGCCGATGACGATCACCTCATCCCCGGGCGTCGCGGCATATAGCTGCTGCACCAACCCGGCGCGCCGGTGCAGCGCCGCGCGCTGGTTGATGTAGCCCTTGTCGGTGAGTTCGTTGCCGTCGATCGACGGCGGCTCGCTCATCAGCAGCACACGGTGGACGCGCTGGCTGCTGCCGGTCTGCGCGGCGTTGTGCGCGGCCAGGCCCTGGCGCACCCGCTGGCGGATCGCCGGGTGCTGCATCAGCTGCTCCAGCGTGGCCTCGTTCTGGCCGGCCAGCTGGCGGCAGGCCAGCAGGTTGGGCCAGGCCAGCAGCGCGACGTAGGCCTTGTCCTGCCCGGCTACCAGTGCGTCCTGGATCACTGGGGAGGCCGCGGCGATGGCCGCCACGCGCAGCGGGCCCACGTGCACGAAAGTGCCCGACTCGAGCTTGAAGTCCTCGACCACACGGCCGGCGAAGATCAGCCCCTGCGCCGGATCGTCCGGGTCGACGAAGGTGGCCGCATCGCCGATCTTGTAGAAGCCCTCTTCATCGAAGGCGGCCTTCGTCAGCTCGGGCTGGCGGTGGTAGCCGGGCGTGACGATCACGCCGCGCAGCCGCGCCTCGTACTTGGGCCCGGCGGGCACCAGCTTGAGCTCCACGCCCGGGTGCGGCAGCCCGATCAGGCCGACACGCTCGGTCTCCCAGTAGGTGGAGGTCGCGGTGGGCGCCGTCTCGGTGGAGCCCCAGCCGGTGAAGAACACGATGCGCTGCCCGGTGTACTTGATGGCCAGCGCCTGCATGCGCCGGTACAGGTCGTCGCTGAGCGTGGCGCCGCCATAGCTGAGCAGGTTGAGCCGCGCAAAGAACTTTCGCGCCAGTGCGTCGTCGTGCTCCAGCGCGGTGGCCAGCATCGCATAGCCGGCCGGCACGTTGGAAAAGGTGGTCGGCGACACCTCGCGCAGGTTGCGCAGCGTGGTGTCGAAGGCTCCGGGCAGCGGCCGGCCTTCGTCGATGTACATCGTGCCGCCATGGCCCAGCATGGTGTGGAAGGTGGCATTGCCGCCCATCGTGTGGTTCCAGGGCAGCCAGTCCAGGTACACCGGCGGCTCTTCACCATCGGCCGGCGCGCGCGTCTGCAGCGACATCGCCATGTTGGCGCACATCATGCGCTGGGTGTTGATCACCGCCTTGGGCATGCCGGTGGAGCCGCTGGTGAACAGCAGCTTGCCCACGCTGTCGGGCGTCAGCGCGGCCAATGCGGCCTGGACGGCCGGCGTGACCTTCGTCGACGCCAGCTCGGCATAGGCGCGGCTGGGCAGGTCCTCGGGCGGACGGTCGACATGCACCAGCGTCACGCCGCGCAGATCCAGCGCGGCCAGCGCCTTGGTGAACTGGGCCCCGTCCTGCACCATCACCACCGACGGACGGATCAGCTCGAAGATGTAGCGCAGCTTGAGGTGGTCCTGGCTCAGCAGTGAATAGGCAGGCGACACCGGTGCGGCTGGGGCGCCGGCCTGCATCGAGGCAAAGGTCATCAGCGCGTGTTCGATCGAGTTGCCGCTGAGGATGGCCACAGGCTTGTCGGGACCGGCGCCCAGGTCCAGCAGCGCCTGCGTCAGCGCATTCACCGTGGCGCGGGCCTGCGCGTAGCCGATCTTCAGCCAGGCGCCGTCGGGCCCGCGGCGCTGCGCCAGCCAGGTGTGGTCGGGGCGCTCGTCGGCCCACTTGTGCAGCAGGCTGGGGATGTGCGTGGGATAAGCCTGCAGCGGCACGCGCGATCGCAGGATCATGCTGCCGTCGTCGCGGCGGATCAGCTCGATGTCGCGCTCGAGCCAGTTGAGCTTCTTGAAGGACGGCAGCGCCGCGGTCGATGTGGACATGAGCTTGCGCTTCGGTGGGAATGCGCGCGGATTGCGCCCCCTCAGTCTGGCGCCAACGGGCTTCACGCAGAATAGGGACCACTGCTCATCAAGCCCTGTCGCCTGCGGGACAACCGATGACCGACCTGCCAATGCCCGCCAGCCCAAGCGGGTTGGACATCCCCGACGGTTTCAAGCCGCGTCGCTTCGGTGACGGCTTCATCGCCGTCAACGGCCCGCTGTACCTGAAGAAGCTCGGCGCCGGTGTCCTGCTGGGCTTCCGCGTCGAGCGTCGGCATTGCAATCCGATGGGCATATGCCACGGCGGCATGATCGCCACCTTCTGCGACATGCTGCTGCCGATCTCTGCGCATTACCTGTCGGGCGAGCTGGAGCGGCGATTCCTGCCCACCATCAACCTGCAGGTCGACTACCTGGCGGCATCGAAGCTGGGCGCCTGGGTGCAGGGCGAGGCGCAGATGCTGCGTGCCACCCGCAGCATGGTCTTCATGCAGGGCTTGGTGTCTGCCGACGGCGAGGCGGTGGCCCGCGTCAGCGGCATCTTCAAGATCGGCCCCCGCTTCGAAGATGCGGCGATGACGCCGCCGGCCCCATGACACCGGAGACTGCGATGTCGCCAATGCTGACCCGCCAGGATGCGCACCCCTTCATGGGCATGGACATGGCCTGGCTGCTCGAGCAGCGCGCGCTGACGCGACGCGACCATCCCTTCATTGTCTGGGTGCCCTTCGACGGGCCGGAGCGCAGCATCAGCTACGGCGCCTTTCATGCGCGCGTGCAGCGCGTCGCCGGCGGACTGCACAAGCGCGGCGTGCGCCGTGGCGAGCGCGTGCTGATCCATCTGGACAACTGCGCGGAGGCGCTGCTGGCCTGGTATG
>JBEIHU010000091.1:0-15562 GCA_040381175.1 Burkholderiaceae bacterium | reverse complement strand
GCGCCCTCGGCGAGCGTCTGGCCAGCGCGTCGCTCTACACCGACGAGCCGCAACAGGTGGCCGGGCTGCAGGCGCGCTATGCGCAGATCGACGACGAACTGATGCAGGCGCTGGAGCGCTGGGAAGCCTTGTCCGCGCGCTGAACCGGCCGGGCAGAGCGCCTACTGCGGTGCGCGCCCGCTGGTCCAGCCTTCGTTGGTGGCCGCCGGGTGGGTGCGGCTGACCATCAGCCCGGCCTGCAGGTACAGGCCGTTGAGCAGCCGCACGGCGCGCTCGCGGTCGAAGCCCGGCCATTGCGCCATCTCGCGCAGGTTGACGGTGTCGCGCTTGAGCCGTGCCACCGCCTCGGCCATCGTGCCGCCGAGCTCGAGCAGGCGCAGGTTCAGCCCTGGCGAGATGCGGTAGGCCGCCTGCCCGGCGATCTCCGGCAGCAGCTCGGAGCGCGAGCCGCGCAGCGCCAGCTCCCACAGCAGCGGGCCCAGGGCGCTGCAGTGCTCCGGGTCGCCGGCCATGGGGTGCATGCGGTCGCCGGGCGGCCGCAGCAGCGCCGGCTCGACATGCAGCACGCTCAGGTCGCCCAGCGGCAGCGCCAGGAACTGCGCCATCGGCATCGGACAGTGCGCCAGGTGCTCCAGCGGGAACACCGTCAGCGGCACCACGCGCTGGTCGGCCTGCAGATGGATCAGCAGCTTGCGCGCGTGGCGGATGCATGCGGCCAGGATCTCGAGCACGCCGCCCCGCTGCCCCTCCTGCTCGAAGCGCATCAGGTCGAGCAGCAGCGACGGGCTCAGCGTCGAAAGACGCGAGGTCATCGGCTCGGCGTCGCCGCTGCGCGCCGATTCCTCGAGGTAGCGCTTGAAGGCGCTGGCCCGCATCAGCTCGGGTTGGCCGAAGGGAAGGGTCGATTCGAACATGGGATCCTGGCCGCTTTGGCGGCGGTCTTCGATGCTACGCCGGCTGTGTACGCATCAGCGACGGGAGATGTGTCCGCTTGTTTGCCGCAACACCTGCCAGAACCCGGGCTCCTGGGTGGTGGCGAAGTTGACGCGCATCAGCGTGGTTGGCCGCGGCCGGGCGTGGAACAGCGCGCCCGGCGCGATCAGCCAGCCGCGGTCGAGCAGCACCTCGGCCAGGCGCTCGGTGTCGCAGCCGGCGTCGACCCAGCCGAACAGACCGCGCGGCGGCGCGGCGAAGGCGAAGCCGTGCTCGGCGGCGGCGCCGACGGTGCGCGAGCGCGCTGCGTCCAGGCGCTGCGTCACGCGCTCGACATGGCGGCGCAGCAGGCCCTGTTCCAGACAATGGGCCAGCGCGCGTTCGGTCAGCGACGGCGAGGTCAGCGTCGACAGCAGCTTGGTGTCGACCAGCCGGTCGACCCAGGCCGGCGGCGCCGCCAGGTAGCCGACGCGCCAGTTCGGCGTGAGGATCTTCGAAAAGCCCGAGATGTAGAAGCTGCGATGCAGCCCGTCCAGCGCGGCCAGCCGCGGCAGGTGGGCTGGGGCCAGATGGGCATAGGTGTCGTCCTCGACCACGTGCAGCCCGTGCCGTTCGGCCAGGCGCAGCAACTGGTGCGCGCGGTGCAGCGACAGCGATGCGCCGGTGGGGTTGTGCAGCACCGACACGGTCACGTACAGCCGCGCGGCGTGTGCCTCGATCAGCTGCTCCATCACCGCCAGGTCGGGGCCGTCTTCTCCACGCGGCACCGGCAGCACGCGCATGCCCAGCGCCGCCAGGCGGGCGTATTCCACCGCCCATCCGGGCTCGTCGACGAGCACCGCATCGCCGGCGCGCAACAACGTGCGCGTCACCACATCCAGCGCCTGGGTCGCGCCGACGGTGGTGATGATCTGCTGCGGCGCGGCGGTCACGCCCACCTCGGCCAGCTTGTGCGACAGGGCCTGGCGCAGCCGGGCGTCGCCGGCCGGCTCGCCATAGCGCAGGGAGCAGTCGGCGAAGGCCGCGCCGCGGCTGAGCTTGTGCAGCGCGCCGGCCAGCAGCGGCAGGTCCAGCCAGTCGGCCGGCAAGGTGCCCAGCCCGGGCATCGGCAGCGCGCCCGGCGGCTGGAACATACCGCGGATCAACGTCGTGGCGCTGATCGGCAGTGGCGGGCGGGTCCCGTCGCCGCCCGGGCGCGCCGTCGCGGGGACCTCGCCCTGGGCCTCGCGCACGAAGAAGCCGCGCTGGCGTCGCGACTCCACCAGCCCGGCGGCCAGCAGCCGGTCATAGGCGGCGACCACGGTGCTCGGGCTCAGGTCATGGCGGCGGGCGCACTCGCGCACCGACGGCAGCCGCGCGCCGGCCAGCAGCAGTCGCTGGCGGATGCGCTCGGCAAAGTGGGCGGCCAGTTGCTCGGCCAGCGTGCGTTCGGCCTGTCGAGACAGCGGCAGCGTGGGCAGGGCCTCGGGGGCGTGCATGGACAGGTCGGAGGATGTGCTGCTGGAGGCAGCAGTACAGCACAGACTCTGTGGCGTCTGACTGTACGGTCAGTGTACTGCAGCGCGCCCTACACTGGTGCCATGCCCGCCGATCGCTCCGTCACCACCAGGCCCCTGCCCGGCGCCGCGGCGGAAAGCCGCGGCCTGTGGCTGGGCCTGCTGGGCGTGGCCATCTTTGCGATGACCTTGCCGATGACGCGGCTGGCCGTGGGGCCCGCCGGGGCGCCGCAACTGCCGCCGCTGTTCGTCACTGCCGGCCGGGCGGCGCTGGCGGCGCTGCTGAGCATCGCCTTTCTGCGGCTGACCGGTGCCGCGTTCCCGCCGCGGCGGTTGTGGCCTGCGCTGGGCCTGTGCGCAGCCGGCACGGTGATCGGTTTCCCGTTGTTCCTGGCGCTGGCGCTGCGCCATGTCGATGCAATGCATGCGGCGGTCGTCACCGGGTTGCTGCCGTTGGCCACTGCGGCCACGGCCGCGCTGGTGCTGCGTCAGCGCCCCTCCCTGGGCTTCTGGGCCTGCGCCGTGCTGGGCAGCGCCCTGGTGCTGGCCTTCGCAGTCTGGTCCGGCGGCGGCCGGCTGAGCTGGGCCGACGGCCTGCTGCTGCTGGCCATCCTGAGCGCGGCTGCGGGCTACGTGGCCGGTGCCCAGGCCGCGCATCAGCTGACGGCCGAGCAGGTGATCTGCTGGGTGCTGGTGCTCAGCCTGCCGCTGACGGCGCCGCTGATGTGGCTGAGCTGGCCTGTACAACCTGCCAGCGCCTCCGCCTGGGCCGGTTTCGCCTATGTGACGCTGTTCTCGATGTGGCTGGGCTTCTTCGCCTGGTACCGCGGCTTGGCGCTGGGCGGCACGGTGCGCGTCAGCCAGGTGCAGCTGCTGCAGCCCTTCCTGGCGCTGCTGTTCGCGGTGCCGGTGCTGGGTGAGCGTCTGCAGCCGGCGACGCTGTTCTTTTCGCTGGCCGTGGTCGGCACCGTCTTCCTCGGGCGCAAGATGCCGGTGCGCCCGCGTTGAACCTTGCTGGAGAACGCCATGCCCTCATTCCCTGCCATGCCCTGGCAACTGGCGCGCCGTGCCGAGCGGCTCGAGCCGTCGGTGATCCGCGAGATCCTGAAGATCACCGAGCAGCCCGGGATCATTTCCCTGGCCGGCGGCTTGCCGGCGCCCGAGAGCTTCCCGGTCGAGGCCATGCGCGAGGCCTGCCAGCGCGTGCTCACCGACACGCCGCACGAGGCACTGCAGTACGCCGCCAGCGAAGGCCATGGCCCGCTGCGCGAGTGGGTGGCGGCGCAGCTGGGCGCGCAAGGCCTGCGGGTGGCTGCTGCGCGGGTGCTGATCACCACCGGCTCGCAGCAGGGCCTGGACCTGGTGGGCAGGGTGCTGATCGACGCCGGCAGCCGCGTCGCGGTGGAAGCACCCACCTACCTGGGCGCGCTGCAGGCCTTCACGCCCTACGAGCCCGAGTTCGTGGCGGTGGACTGCGACGAACAAGGCCCGCTGCCGCAGGCGCTGGCGGCCGTGGCCGGCGCGCGCTTCCTGTACCTGCTGCCCAACTTTCAGAACCCCAGCGGCCGCAGCATGGGTGCGGCGCGGCGGCTGGAGGTGGCGCAGGCGGCCGCCCGGGCCGGCTTGCCGCTGGTTGAGGACAACCCCTACGGCGACCTGTGGTTCGATGCCGCGCCGCCGCCGCCGATCAGCGCCGAGGCAGGCGAGGGCGCGGTCTACCTCGGCTCGTTTTCCAAGGTGCTGGCGCCGGGCCTGCGCCTGGGCTACGTGGTGGCACCGCCCGCGCTTTTCCCCAAGCTGCTGCAGGCCAAGCAGGCGGCCGACCTGCACACGCCCGGCTTCAACCAGCGCGTGGCCCACGAGGTCATCCGCGACGGCTTCCTCGACACCCACCTGCCCAAGGTGCGCGCGCGCTACCGGGCGCAGCGCGACGCCATGCGCGAGGCGCTCGACAAGCACCTGCCGGCGGGCTGCCGCTTCATCGTGCCGGCCGGCGGCATGTTCTTCTGGATCGAACTGCCCGCCGCGCTGGATGCGGCGGCCTTGCTGCCGCAGGCGGTGGCGGCCGGCGTGGCCTACGTGCCCGGACTGCCTTTCTATTGCTCGGCGCCGCGCGCCAACACGCTGCGCCTGAGCTTCGTCACGGTGGCGCCGCCGCTGATCGAGCAGGGCGTGGCGGCGCTCGGCCGCGTGCTGGGCGCGGCGCTGGGGGCGCGGCCGTGAAGCGCCGCTTCGACCAGCTCGACGTGTTCGCGTCCGAGGTGTTGCGCGGCAACCCGCTGGCCGTGGTGCACGACGCCGACGGCCTGGACGATGCGCGCATGGCCGCTTTCGCGCGCTGGACCAACCTTTCGGAGACCACCTTCCTGCTGCCGCCCACCGAGGCCGGAGCCGACTATCGCGTGCGCATCTTCACCCCCGGTGGCGAACTGCCTTTCGCCGGCCATCCCACGCTCGGCAGCTGCCATGCGTGGCTGGCCGCCGGTGGCCGGCCGCGGCAGCACGGCGTGGTGGTGCAGCAATGCGGCGTCGGCCTGGTGCCGGTGCGGCGCGACGGCGCCCGGCTGGCCTTTGCCGCGCCGCCGCTGCGCCGCAGCGGGCCGCTGGACGAGGCGTTACTGCGGCAGATCGGCGAGGCGCTGGGCCTGGACGAGGGCGCGGTGCGAGGACATCAGTGGGTGGACAACGGCCCGGGCTGGTGCGCGGTCCTTCTCGATTCGGCCGAGCGCGTGCTGGCGCTGCGCCCGCACTGGCCGCGCCTGGGCACGCTGAAGCTGGGCGTGGTCGCTGCGCATCCGGCGGGATCCGAGGCACAGTTCGAGCTGCGCGCCTTCATCGGCGGCGGCAATCTCGAGGACCCGGTCACCGGCAGCCTGAATGCCAGCGTGGCACAGTGGCTGATCGGCGCGGGGCTGGCGCCGCCGCGTTACGTGGCGGCGCAGGGTGCGGCGCTGCAGCGGGCCGGGCGGGTCTACATCGACGGTGTCGGCGGGCAGGTCTGGGTGGGCGGACAGGTCAGTGAATGCATCCGTGGCGAGGTGAGTCTGTGACGGCACATGTGGACCATCTGGTGATTGGCGCGGACACGCTCGAGCTGGGCGTGCACTGGTGTGAGCACGTCCTCGGCGCCAGCCCCGCGTCCGGCGGCAAGCATGTGCACATGGGCACGCACAATCGGCTGCTGGCCATCGGCAGTGCGGCCTTCCCGCGGGCCTACCTGGAGATCATCGCCATCGACCCCGAGGCGCCGCCGCCGGCGCGGCCGCGCTGGTTCGGCCTGGACGAGCCGGCCACGCAGGCGCGGCTGCGCGAACGGCCTCGGCTGCTGCACCTGGTGGCGCGCAGCACGCGGCTCGATGCCACGCTGGCCGCGCTGGCAACGCAGGGCATCGATGCCGGCCACACGGTGGCGGCCGAGCGCGCCAGCCCGAACGGCATGTTCCGCTGGCGCATCGCCGGCCGCGCCGACGGCAAGCTGCTGTTCGGCGGCGCGCTGCCCACGCTGATCGAATGGCAGGGCATGCATCCCGCCGAGCATCTGCCGGCCAGCACGGTGGCGCTGCTCACGCTGGCGCTGGGCGGTCTGGGCGAGGCAGCGGCCGCAGCGGTCGGGCTGCAGGGCGTACCGTTGGCCGCGCAGGGCGCGGCCGTGCAGGCCAGCTTCGATACGCCGCGCGGCGTGGTACAGCTGTCCAGCGATGATTGAGCGCACCATGACCGCCCGCCTGTTGCCCGACCGCGAAGCGCTGCGCGGCGCCTGGGACATCGTGCGCGCGCAGCTGCCGCCCACCCCGACCATCCGCTGGCCGCTGCTCGAGCAGCGCCTGGGCGCGACGGTGTTCGTCAAGCACGAGAACCACACCGCGCTGGGCGCCTTCAAACTGCGCGGCGGTGCCGTCTACCTGCACGAGCTGCTGCGGCGCGAGCCGGGTGTGCGCGGTGTCGTCAGCGCCACGCGCGGCAACCACGGCCAGTCGATTGCCCGTGCCGCCGCGCGCCACGGCTTGAGCACCACCATCGTCGTGCCGCACGGCAATTCGACCGAGAAGAACGCGGCCATGCGCGCACTGGGTGCGACGCTGGTCGAGCATGGCGACGATTTCCAGCAGGCGCGCGAACACGCCGCGGTGCTGGCCGAGAGCCAGGGGCTGCACATGGTGCCCAGCTTCCACCGCGACCTGGTGCGCGGCGTCGCCAGTTACTGGATCGAGTTCTTCGAGCAGGCGCGGCCGGACACCGTGCTGGTGCCGATCGGGCAGGGCTCGGGCATCTGCGCCTGCGCTGCGGCGCGGGCCTACACCGGCGCGGCCACGCGCATCGTCGGCGTGATCTCGGCCCATGCCACGGCGTACAAGGACTCCTTCGTCGCCGGCCGCGTGGTCCAGGCGCCGGTGAGCACGCGTCTGGCCGACGGCTTGGCCTGCCGCGTGCCCGACGAGGAGGCGCTGGAGATCATCCGCCGCGAGGTGGACGAGATCGTCGCCGTCAGCGACGAAGAGGTCGCCGCCGCCATGCGCATCTACTTCAGCGACACCCACAACGTGGCCGAGGGCGCCGGCGCCGCACCGCTGGCCGCCGCGCTGCAGCGACGCGAGGCCTTCGTCGGGCGCAGCCTGGGGCTGGCGCTGACCGGCGGCAACGTCGACCGCCCGCTGTACGCCAGTGTGCTTGCGGCATGATGCGGCGATGACCGAGGAACTGTTCCGCGACGATGCGACGCTGCTCGAATGCCGCGCCCGCGTGCTGGCCGCCGGCGCGGGCGGCGTGCGCCTGGACCGCACCGTGTTCTATCCGCAAGGCGGTGGCCAGGCCGGCGATGCCGGCGTGCTGCGCCTGGCCGATGGCCGCGAGCTGCAGGTCGCCGACACGCGCAAGGGCCCGGCCGCCGGCGAGATCCTGCACCTGCTGGCCGACCCCGCAGCGGCGGCCTCGCTGCAGCCGGGCGACGAGGTGGCGGCCCGGGTCGACCCCGTGCGGCGCACGGCGCACATGCGCTTCCACACCGCCACGCACCTGCTGTGCGCGCTGATCCCGCACCCTGTCAACGGTTGCTCGATCACCGAACGCTACGCACGGCTGGATTTCCACATGAACGACCCGCTGGACAAGGACGCGCTCACGCAGGGCATCGCCCGGCTGGTGGCCGAGGCCCACCCGGTGCGCCACCGCTGGATCAGCGAGGCCGAGCTCGACGCCAACCCGCAACTGGTGCGCAGCATGAGCGTGATGCCGCCGCGCGGCCAGGGTCGCATCCGCGTGCTCGAGATCGAAGGCGTGGACCTGCAGCCTTGCGGCGGCACGCACGTGGCCAACACCGCCGAGATCGGCAGCGTCGTGGTCACGAAGGTGGAGAAGAAGTCAGCAATGACCCGTAGGGTCATCCTCGGCTTTGCCGACGCGGCCGAAGGCCGTGGCTGAGTTCTTCCGGCGCAGGCTCACATCGCGCAGCGATGTGAAGCAGGCCAAGCCTGCGTGCCGCAGCCAGAAGACCGGCGCCATGACCCGTAGGGTCATGCTCGGCTTTGCCCGGCCCGCCGCAAGCCAGGGCTGAGATTCGAGCCACCGCCGCGGATCCGGCTCTGCCGGTCCGCCAGCGGGGACGCTGCCGGTGCTCGCAGGCGAAGAACAGTCCGCAGCCACTCTTCTTCGTCCGACTCGCGCCCCTCAAGCGGGCGCGCGACGCGCGTAGAGGGGGAGGGGCCCTATTCCTTGCGGAAATCGTCGTGGCAGGCCTTGCAGGCACCGCCCACCGGGCCGAACGCGGCCTTGATCTGGTCGAGGTTGCCGGACTTGGCTGCGGTGTTGAGCTTGGCCATTTCCTCGGCCATCTTGTTGGCCGCGGCAGTGAACTTGGCGTTTTCGCTCCAGATGTTCGGCTTGGCGCGGGTGTCGCCGACGTCAGTGCCCGGGCCGAAGGCTGCGAAGGGCAGCTTGGCCATCGAGTTCGCGATCTCCATGTTGGCCTGCGCGGCCGCCGCGTCGAAGGGCACCCGTCCCTGCACCATCGCCCCGACACGGCTGAAGTGGGCTGCCATTACCGTGAAGGCGGCCTTGCGGTACTTGACCGCGTCCTCCGGCTTGGCGAACTGCGCCGCAGCGGGCATGGCCGTGACAGCGCCGGCAAAGGCGAGCGTGACAAGAGACAAATGCTTCATATGGTTCCTCCAAGGGTGGTGTACAGGGGCCTGACGCCGCGCAAAACGGCGGGGTCCTGACCCGCCCGCGACTGTCGCGCAGTGTACGCAGCGCACTCCGTTTACTTCCTGCGCAAGGGAAAACCCGCAACGAAAGTTCGCGCTATGGTTGCGCCTGGACCACTTTGCGGAGCTCCAAGCCATGAGTGAGGCCCCGTCCCGCCTGAGCAGCGTGCGCGTCTGGGACCTGCCGACCCGGGTATTCCACTGGGTGCTGGCGCTGACGATCGTGGCTTCGGTGGTCAGCGCCAAGATCGGCGGCAACGCGATGATCTGGCACTTCCGCTTCGGCTACGTCGTGTTCACGCTGATCGCCTTTCGTGTGCTGTGGGGGCTGGTCGGCGGACGCTGGTCGCGCTTTTCCAGCTTCGTCTATGCACCGGCCACGCTGCTGCGCTACCTGCGTGGCCAGTCCAATACCGACGACCACCACAATGTGGGCCACAACCCGCTGGGCAGCTTGTCGGTCTTCGCGCTGCTCGCGGTGCTGGCCGCGCAGGTGGCTAGCGGCCTGGTGGCCGACGACGAGATCGCCAACATCGGGCCGCTGAACCGTTTTGTCAGCGGCGCACTCGCCAGCCAGGCCACGCACTGGCACAAGGACTATGGCCAGTGGATCCTGCTCGCGCTGGTGGCGCTGCATGTCGCGGCCATCCTGTACTACCTGGTCGGCAAGCGCACGAACCTTGTGCTCCCGATGTTCAGCGGCAACAAGGCCTTGCCGGCCGGCACGCCCGCGACCACCGACAACGGCGCGTCGCGCCTGCTGGCGCTGCTGCTGGCGGCACTGTGCGCCGGCGGCGTGGCCTGGGTGGCCAGCCTCGGGGGCTGAATGGAGGCGGTGCGCATCCGCCTGGTGCAGGCCGAGACCCCGGCGCTGCTGGAAGCGGCGCAGGAAATCTTCCGCGACTACGCCGCCAGCCTGCAGGTGGACCTGTGCTTCCAGAACTTCGAGGCGGAGCTGGCCGGGCTGCCCGGCGAATATGCCGAGCCCGGCGGCGCACTGCTGCTGGCCTACGCCGACGATGCGCTGGCCGGCTGTGGCGCGATGCGCCCGCTGGCCGATGTCGACCATGCCAACGCCTGCGAGATGAAGCGGCTGTTCGTGCGCCGGGCCTTCCGCCGCTTTGGCCTGGGGCGGCTGCTGGCGCAGGCCTTGATCGACCGGGCCGCCGGCGCCGGGTATTCGGTGATGCTGCTGGACACGCTCGACGAAATGGAGGCCGCGCGCGAGCTGTACGCGACCCTGGGCTTCGAGGAAGTGCCCCCCTACTACTACAACCCGATTCCGGGCGCGCATTACCTGAAGGTGCGGCTGTAGGCCGGCCGCCGCGCCTGCCAGCCGATAGACTGCCGTACGGCGCGGCCGACCGGGCGGCGACGCGAGGAACCCCATGAACGCATTTCGGCAGCTGCTGCGAGCCGCCGGCAACAAGCCGCCGATCGGCACCTGGATCAGTTCGGCCAGCCCGATCGTGGCCGAGGCCATCGGCTGTGCCGGTTTCGACTGGAGCGTGGTCGACATGGAGCATGCGCCGCTGGACATGATGGGCCTGGTGCACCTGCTGCAGGCGCTGGGCAATACCAAGACGGTGAGCGTGGTGCGCGTGCCCTGGAACGACGCGGTGATGGTCAAGCGCGTGCTCGACGCCGGCGCGACCACGGTGCTGTTCCCGTTCGTTCAGGACGCTGCCGAGGCGGCGCGCGCGGTGGCCGCCACGCGCTACCCGCCGCAGGGCCTGCGCGGCATGTCCGGCATGAGCCGGGCCTCGAGGTTCGGCACCGTGCCCAACTACCTCAAGTCGGCCGGCGCCGGCATGGGCGTGATCGTGCAGCTCGAGACGCCGCAAGCGCTGGCGCAGCTGGAAGCCATCGCCGCCGTCGATGGCGTGGACGCACTCTTCATTGGCCCGGCCGACCTGTCAGCCAGCATGGGCCGCGTCGGCCAGTTCACCCACCCGGCGGTGATGCAGGCCATGGCCGACGCCGCGCGGCGCTGCAAGGCGCTGGGCAAGCCGGTCGGCACCATCGGCGCCACTCCCGAGGTGGTGACGCAGTACCGCGCCATGGGCTACGACTACCTGGCCATTGCTTCTGACCTGGGGCTGCTGATGAGCGGGGCGCTGGCGGCGGTGAAGGCGCTGCGCGGCCTGTCCGACGGGCCGCACGTGCATTCGCTGCAGACCGGCACGCAGACCGAGGCTTCCTGAGCCGCGCGGCGCGCGCGGCCAGCCCTGTTTCCAACTTCCAGGAGCGCAATGAGCACGCCCCATTTCGAACTGCACGCAGGCGCGCTGCGCCTGGCGCTTCGCCCCGACCTGGGCGGCTCGGTCGCCGGCCTGTGGCACCGCCACCTGCCGGTGCTGCGCTGCACCGAGCCGGCCGATCTGGCCGCGGCGCGCCAGTCGGCCTGCTTTCCGCTGCTGCCCTACTCCAACCGCCTGGCCTACCGGCGCTTCCGGTGGAAGGGCGTGGACTACACCACCCAGCCCAACTTCGACGACAGCCCGCATTCGCTGCATGGCGTGGGCTGGCGCCGGCCCTGGGAGATCGTCTCTTCGAGTGCGCTCGACGTGGTGCTGCGCTACCGCCACGACGGCGATGCCGACTGGCCCTTCGCCTTCGAGGCGCGCCAGTACTTCACGCTCACGCCAGAGGCCATGCGCGTGCAGATGGTGCTGGACAACCTCGCGGCGGTGGCCCAGCCGGTGGGCCTGGGCTGGCACCCGTACTTTCCCAAGCGCGCGCGCAGCCGGCTGCATCTCGAATTCGACGGCCGCTGGGACAGCGATGCCGCCCAGTTGCCGGTGCGCAAGGTGGCGCAAAGCGGCATCGACAGCGACGTGCTGCACCTGGACTACGACAACTGTTTCGACGGCTGGCGCGGCGCTGCGCGCATCCGCGACGAAAAGATGTCGCTGCAGCTGAAGTCCTCGCTCGACCGGCTGGTGGTGTACACGCCGCAGCATCGCGACTACTACTGCGTCGAGCCGGTGAGCCATGTCTCCAATGCCATTCACATGGCCGACCCGCTGGCCCATGGCCTGAAGAGCTTGGCACCGGGCGAATCGGCCGAGGCCTGGATGCAGATCGACGTCGGCGTGCTGTGAGCGTGCCGGGCCGCTTCCCAGCGCTCATCCCGGTGCGCACCGCGCGCAGGTTCGTGCGGTGAGCGCCGATTCCTTCGAGCGCGGCAGACTGCTCGCGCGGCTGCGCGAGCCGCGCGAATGGCACCTGGCGGTGATCGGCGGCGGCGCCACCGGCTTGGGCGTGGCGCTCGATGCGGCGGCGCGCGGCCTGTCGGTCGTGCTGCTGGAAGGCGAGGACTTCGCCAAGGGCACGTCGTCGCGCGCCACCAAGCTGGTCCATGGCGGCGTTCGCTACCTGGCGCAGGGCGACATTGGCCTGGTGCACGAGGCGCTGCGCGAGCGCACGACCTTGCTGGCCAATGCGCCGCAGGTGGCGCAGCGGCTGGCCTTCGTGGTGCCCGGCTATCGAATGCTCGACCTGCCCTTCTACGGCGCCGGTCTGAAGATGTACGACGTGCTGGCCGGCCGCCAGAGCCTGGGGCCGACCGAGATGCTGTCGCCGCAGCGCACGCTGGAAATGCTGCCCACCGTGCGCCGGCAGGGCCTGGTGGGCGGCATCAAGTACTGGGACGGGCAGTTCGACGACGCGCGGTTGGCCGTGCTGCTGGCGCGCACGGCGATCGAGCGCGGCGCGGTGGTGCTGAACCATGTGGCAGCCACCGGACTGGTGCGTGAAGGCGGCAAGGTACGCGGCGTTCAGGTGCGCGAGGCCGAGAGCGGCGAGCGCTTCGAGTTGCGCGCGCGCTGCGTGGTCAATGCCGCGGGCGTCTGGGTGGATGCGGTGCGCGACATGGACCGCGAGGCCGATGCGTCACCGAAGCCCGCGATGGTGGCGCCCAGCCAGGGCGTGCACCTGGTGGTCGACCGCGCGTTCCTGCCCGGCACGCATGCGTTGATGGTGCCGAAGACGAGCGATGGCCGCGTGCTCTTTGCCGTGCCCTGGCTGGGCAAGACGATCCTGGGTACCACCGACACGCCGCGCCACGACCTGGACCGCGAGCCGACGGCCTTCCGCGAAGAGGTGGATTTCATCCTGCGCGAGGCCGGCCGCTACCTGTCGAGGGCGCCGTCGCGCACCGATGTGCGATCGGTCTGGGTCGGCCTGCGCCCGCTGGTCAAGCCGCCCGACGACGAGGGCGAGAACACCAAGGCGCTATCGCGCGAGCACACGGTGATCGTGGCCCGCTCGGGCCTGGTCACGGTCACCGGCGGCAAGTGGACCACCTACCGCGCCATGGCCGAGGACGTGCTCGAGCGCTGCATGGCCACGGGCGCGCTGCCGCGCAAGCCTGCCGGCGTGACGGCGCGGCTGCCGCTGATCGGCGCCGCCCCGGGCCGCTCAATTGGCGAACCGCCCGGCGAGCACCTCTATGGCAGCGAGGCCGCAGTGCTGCGCGGCCTGCCGGGGGCGCAGCGCTGGCTGTGGCGCGATGCCGAATCCGGACGCGGCGGGCTGAGCGAGGCCATGGTGCGCTTCGCGCTGCGCTACGAAATGGCGCGTGGCATCGAGGACGTGCTGGCCCGCCGTTCCCGCCTGCTCTTCCTGGATGCGGCGCGCGCTGCCGCGCTGATCGAGCCGGTGGCCGCGCTGATCGAGGAGGAGCTGGGCCGCAGCGTCGCCGCCGCCGAGCGCGAGGCCTTCGCAGCGCTTGCTCAGCGCTATCTGAGCCTGCCCTGATGGCGCGTCGTATCCCCAGTTTGTAGGAGACCGCGGGTTAGCACGTATAATCTACAGGCTTTGCTGAACACAGACGCGGTGGAAGTTCCATGCCCGAGAGGCGAGTTCGTTCGGGGGCGTGGGATGACGAAGCGGATGAGGCGGCATTCCAGCCCTTGACCCGTGCCGAGGCCAAGGCCTTGCGGGAAAGGCATCCCCAGGTCCCGGTCTGGTGGGTGGTCGCGGCCCAGGCCGCGGTGGGTGGGGTGGTCGCCTTGGTGGCGGCGCTCGTCACGAGCGACGCTTCGGTGTTCGGGTCGGCGCTGTACGGCGCCGCCGTGGTGGTGGTGCCGGGCGCCTTGATGGCGCGTGGCATGAGCAGCCGGCTCAGCAGCGTGTCGCCTGGCGCCAGTGCCGTCAGCTTCATGTTGTGGGAGATGGTGAAAATCGCGGTCTCGGTGCTGATGCTCGCGTTGGCCCCGAGGATCGTCCAGCCGCTGAGCTGGCCGGCGTTGCTGGTCAGCCTGGTGGTGTGTTTGAACGTGTACCTGCTGGCGCTGCTGTGGCGCCGGCCGGCAAAAGAACAGCAATCGGGAACCTGAACACATGGCAGCCCAGGGTCAAGAGAACCACGCGCCGACGGCTGGCGAGTACATCGTTCACCACCTGCAGCACCTGCAGTCGGGCAAGCAATCGGCGGTGGTCGACTTCTCGGTCGTCAACATCGACTCGGTCTTCTACGCCGTCGTGCTCGGCGTGCTTGGCTGCTGGCTGCTCTGGCTGGGCGCGCGCAAGGCCACCTCGGGCGTGCCGGGGCGCTTCCAGGCGGCCGTGGAAATGCTGGTGGAGATGGTCGATTCGCAGGCCAAGGGCATCGTGCACAGCGCGGACAGCCGCAAGCTGGTCGCGCCGCTGGCGCTGACGGTGTTCGTCTGGATCTTCCTGATGAACGCCATGGACCTGCTGCCGGTGGACCTGCTGCCGCGCCTGTGGCATGTGACGCAGCCGATCCATGGCGCCCCCGACTACATGCGCGTGGTGCCCACCGCCGACCTGTCGATCACGATGGGCCTGAGCCTGAGCGTGCTGCTGATCTGCCTGTACTACAACGTCAAGATCAAGGGCTTCGGCGGCTGGGTGCACGAGCTGTTCTCGGCGCCTTTCGGCGACAAGTGGTTCCTGTACCCGGTGAACTTCCTGATGCAGATCATCGAGTTCGTCGCCAAGACCGTCTCGCACGGCATGCGGTTGTTCGGCAACATGTATGCCGGCGAACTGATCTTCATGCTGATCGCGCTGATGGGCGGCGCCTGGGCCTTGTCCGGCACTGGCATCGCGCTGGCCATCGGCCACATCATCGCCGGCACCGTCTGGGCCATCTTCCACATCTTGATCATCACGCTGCAGGCCTTCGTCTTCATGATGCTGACGCTGGTCTATGTCGGTCAGGCCCACGACGCGCATTGAGCGGCGCGCCGATAGCGTTTCTTTGCTGTTCGTCCCCCACACCGTTTCCCTTCTTCACTCACCTTCCAAAACCAGGAGCAACTAAATGGAAGTCATCAGCTTTGTCGCCCTCGCCGCTGGCCTGATCATCGGTCTGGGTGCCGTCGGTGCGTGTATCGGCATCGGCATCATGGGCGGCAAGTACCTTGAGTCGGCCGGCCGTCAGCCCGAACTGATGGGCGAACTGCAGACCAAGATGTTCCTGCTGGCCGGCCTGATCGACGCGGCCTTCATCATCGGCACCGGTATCGCGCTGTGGTTCGCCACGGCCAATCCGTTCCTCGCCCAGATCGCCAACCTGCCGAAGTAATCAGGACCACCCCGAAGCGGCTACGCCGCTGCCCTCTAGGGGCGACGCCGACGGCCCGGCAAAGCCGGTTCCGTGGCGTCCGCTGGGTCTGTAGTCCCTCTCTACGCGAGGCATGAATTGAGCATCAACGCCACACTGATTCTCCAGATGATCGTCTTCGCGATCCTGGTCTGGTTCACGATGAAGTTCGTCTGGCCGCCGATCACTGCCGCTCTGGACGAGCGTGCGAAGAAGATCGCCGACGGCCTGTCGGCAGCCGACAAGGCCCGGGCCGAGCTGAGCAGTGCCAACAAGCGGGTCGAGGAGCAGCTGTCCGCGGCACGCAACGACGCCGCCCAGCGCCTGGCCGATGCCAAACGCCTGGCGCAGTCGATGAT
>JBEIHU010000090.1:0-15580 GCA_040381175.1 Burkholderiaceae bacterium | reverse complement strand
GTGGTCCTGGGCGGCGGCCGGCCCCCCCAGCCGGTGTTGCAGGCCACCGGCACGCCCCGCTTCGCGAAGCTGCGCGACTACACCGGCCGCGGTGTCGCCACCACCGCCACCTATGCGGCACGCGACCTGGGCGTGTTCTCGGCGATGGGCCTGATGAAGGCCGCGCAGCGCGCACCCGAGGCGGTGCTGCTGCCGGTCGATTTCGACGAGTACCGCCGTTACTCGCGTCTGTTCAAGGCGGCGGTGGCCGAAGTCACGCCGCTGATCGAGGACCGCGGCGTCGACGAGATCTATATCGACCTGAGCGAGGTGCCCGGCGTGCATGAGCCGCTGGGCCATGACCCGCTGGGCGGCGTTCGCGCAGTGGCGCAGGAGATCCGCAACAGCGTCAGGCGTGCCACCGGGCTGAGCTGTTCGATCGGCGTGACGCCCAACAAGCTGCTGTCGAAGATCGCTTCCGAACTGGACAAGCCCGACGGGCTGACGATCCTGACGCTGGCCGATTTGGCAACGCGCATCTGGCCGATGCCGGTGCGCCGCATCAACGGCATCGGGCCCAAGGCCGGCGCGAAGCTGGCCGCGCTGGGGATCCTGACCATCGGCGAGCTCGCGGCGCGGCCGCGCCCCGAGCTGGTCGAGCGCTTCGGCCGCAGCTACGGCGCCTGGCTGCACGACGCCGCCCATGGCCGCGACGAGCGGCCGGTGGTGACGCACAGCGAGCCGGTGTCGATGAGCCGCGAGACCACCTTCGAGCGCGACCTGCATGCCAAGCGTGATCGCGCCGAGCTGACGGCCATCTTCACCCGGCTGTGCGAACAGGTGGCGGCCGACCTGCAGCGCAAGGGCTACGCCGGCCGCACCGTGGGCATCAAGCTGCGCTTCGAGGACTTTCGCACCGTCACCCGCGACCTGACGCTGCCGCAGCCCACTGCGGACGCCGCCTCGATCCGCCGTGCCGCAGGTGAATGCCTGAAGCGCGTGGACCTGAAGCTGCGGCTGCGGCTGCTGGGCGTGCGCGTGGGCACGCTGGCCCGTGCAGGCAGCGCCCCAGCGGGGCACGGGGCACGGCGCAGGGCGGCCGCCGCGGTGCCGCGCCGCGACAGCGAGCCGCTGCCCTTCAGCGACGACACAGGCGCCTGAGAGGCGTCAATCGGCGCGGCCGGATGGCGCCGGCCTGCGCGGCGCAGCCGTCGGCGGATTCCACATCCAGGCCGCCACCGCCGCGCACAGCACCGCGGGCAGCCAGGCGATGCTCTGCGGCATGGACTGCCAGGCCCAGGCCAAGCCCACGGCCATCATCAGCGTGGCCAGCGGCTTGGACTGCAACCCAATCGCGCGGTGGGCGCGCCAGTCACGCACCGTCGGGCCGAAACGCGGATCGTTGAGCAGCCAGGTCTCGCAGCGCAGGCTGCCGCGCGAGAAGCACAAGGCCGTCAGCCGCACGAAGGGCGTGGTCGGCAGCAGCGGCAGGAAGATGCCGACCACGCCGGTCAGCAGGCAGCAGCCTTCGGCCAGCAACCACAGCGCGCGCTGCCAGCGCGGGCGCGGAAACGGCAGGACACCGGCTTGGGGCATGCCGCGCATCCTGCCGTGCCTTGCGTCAACGCGCCGTGGCATAGACTGCGCCGAAGCATGGTGCAGGACATCCGCTTCCCCTCGATCGACGGCCTGCGCGCCTTCGAAGCCAGCGCCCGGCTCGGCAGCTTCGACCGCGCCGGCGACGAGTTGGCCATCGGTGCCAGCGCCGCGTCCAAGCGCGTCGCCACGGTCGAGGAATTGCTCGGCACGGCGCTGTTCGTGCGCGGCGGCAAGCCGCTGCAGCTGACACCCAGCGGAAAGGAGTACCGGGAACAGGTCGAGGCTGCGCTTCAGCTGCTGGCCGCCATGCCGCTGCACCGACGCGAAACACAGCGCCGTGAACGACTGCGCGTGCTGGCGCCACCGACGTTCGCGCGGCAGATCCTGGCGCCGCAGCTGGCGTCGTTCAGCGTGGTGCAACCTCAGGTCGAGCTCGAGCTGCAGCTGTCGGTGCCTTACGCGGACGCCGCGTCGGCCCAGGCCGATGTCGAGGTGCGCTACGGGGAGGTCGATGCCCGGGCGCCGCAGGTGCTGCTGCGCGAGCAGGTGCTGCCGCTGGCCGCTCCCGCGCTGCTGCAGCAGCTGGGAGCGCCGAGCCGGCCGCAGGATCTGGCCCGGGCGGTGCTGCTGCGTTCGCCGCTGCAGCCGTGGACACCGTGGTTCCGTGCCGCCGCGCTCGACTGGCCCGAGCCGGTCCGGGGACCGAAGCTGCTGGACCTGGGCCTGCTGCTCGAGGCGGCGGTCAGCAGCCAGGGCATCGCGCTGGCGCGGCCGTCGCTGGCGCGGCATTGGCTGGCCGCCGGCAGCCTGCTGCCGGTGCTGCCGCTTCGTGCCTGGCCGGCCCAGCAGTACCACCTGCTGACGCACGGCCAGGGCAGCGCGGTGCAGGCCTTCGCCCAGTGGCTGCACGCGCAGTGCCGGCGCCAGCAGGCCGAGGCGGAGGAAGAACTTTCCCGCCGCCTCTGAACAATCTTCCGCCAGCGCCGGCAGCGGCATGGCTAGCATCGCGGCCACAAACAACAGGATCCAAGGAGACAGGCATGACCGTCATCACCCACATCGAAGACCTGCGCGTGCTGGCCGAAAAGCGCGTGCCGCGGATGTTCTACGACTACGCCGATTCGGGCTCCTGGACCGAAGGCACCTACCGCGCCAACGAGGCCGACTTCCACAAGATCAAGCTGCGCCAGCGCGTCGCGGTGAACATGGAAAACCGCAGCACCGCCACCAAGATGGTGGGCGTGGACGTGAAGATGCCGGTGGCCATCGCGCCGGTGGGGCTGACCGGCATGCAGCATGCCGACGGCGAGATCCATGCCGCCGTGGCGGCGCAGAAGTTCGGCATTCCGTTCACGCTGTCGACGATGAGCATCTGCTCGATCGAGGACATCGCCGCGGCGACGCGCGCGCCGTTCTGGTTCCAGCTCTACATGATGCGCGACCGCGACGCGATGGCCCGCATGATCGACCGCTGCAAGGCCGCAAACTGCAGCGCGCTGTTCCTGACGCTGGACCTGCAGGTCATCGGCCAGCGCCACAAGGACCTGAAGAACGGCCTGACCGCGCCACCGCGCCCGACGCTGGCCAACATCCTGAACCTGATGACCAAGCCGCGCTGGTGCCTGGGCATGGCCGGCACGAAGCGGCGCACCTTCGGCAACCTGGTCGGCCATGTCAAGGGCGTCAGCGACATGAGCTCGCTGGCGGCCTGGACCAACGAGCAGTTCGACCCGCGGCTGTCCTGGCCCGATGTCGAATGGGTCAAGAAGCAGTGGGGCGGCAAACTGGTGCTCAAGGGCATCATGGAAGTCGAGGACGCGAAGCTGGCCGCAGACCATGGCGCCGACGCCATCGTCGTCAGCAACCACGGTGGTCGCCAGCTCGACGGCGCGCCATCCAGCATCCAGGCACTGCCGGCCATTGTCGAGGCGGTGGGCAGCCGTACCGAAGTCTGGATGGACGGCGGCATCCGCTCCGGCCAGGACGTGCTCAAGGCCTGGGCGCTGGGCGCGCGCGGCACGCTGGTCGGCCGGGCCATGGTCTATGGCCTGGGCGCGATGGGCGAAGCCGGCGTCACCAAGGCGCTGCAGATCATCCACAAGGAGCTTGACGTGACCATGGCCTTCTGCGGCCACACCCAGCTGACGCAGGTCGACCGCTCGATCCTGTTGCCGGGCAGCTTTCCGGGCTGATTTCGCGCAAAAACTCGAGCCGTCCAGGGATTGCCCACCCGTTCCGGTGGATGGCCGCGGCCTGCGCGCGTGCTAAGGTTCGAATATTGCAAAGCGCTTGCTTTGTTGAATGCGCGCGAGCGCCGCTTTCATGGCGAAAAGACATCCCCACGCAGGTCGGCCCAGCACCTTCAGCTCGATGCTCGAAGTGCGTGCGATCTTCGAGCTGGCCTCACTGCCCTACTCGCTGCCGATGCTGATGCAGTCACCGATGGGCGACGGGCATCCGGTGCTGCTGCTGCCTGGCTTCATGGGCAGCGAGGGCTCGCTGGTCGCGCTAGAGCTCTTCCTGCGCAACCGCGGCTATCAGGTGCAGACCTGGGGCCTGGGCCGCAACGTGGGTTTCCGCCCGGGCCATGCGTCGGCCATCGAGCAGAAGATCCGTTACATGCACCACGAGAGCGGACGCAAGGTCAGCCTGGTGGGCTGGAGCCTTGGCGGGGTGTTCGCGCTGTATGGCGCGCACCAGGCCGGCGAATGCGTGCGCAACGTCGTCACGCTGGGCAGCCCGGTCAGCGTCGATGCCTCGGGCAGCGCCGTGCCCTCGCTGCTGAAGGCGCTGTACCGGCTGGTGGCGCACCCGATGGGTTCGGCCGCACATTCGATGCAGCCGCGCGCCAAGACGCTGCGAGAGCGCAAGCGGCTGGCCGTGCCGGTGAGCTGCCTGTACTCGCTCAGCGATGGCGTGGTGCCGCCTCAGGAAGCCACGCTGGAAGGCGACCCCGCGCTGCAGGAGAACGTGCGCGTCTGGGGCAGCCACGTGGGCCTGGGCTTCAACCCGCTGGTGTTGCAGATCGTGGCCGACCGGCTCGCGCAGCCCGAAGGGCAGTGGCGGCCTTTCCAGCCTTCGGGCGTGTTCGGGGCGCTGCACCGGGCGCTGACGCACGAGGCCCTGCCGATCTAGTCGTGGCCGGTCGCGCCGGCCGCCGCGCGCGGGCCAGCGCCAGGTGCTGCTGGAAGCTGTCGCGCAACTGCTGGGTGAAGGCCTCGGGGTCGGGCAGCAGCTCGCGGCAGGAGGTGGGCGAGATGATGATGCGCCCGTCGTAGCTGGTGACCGCGAACACCAGTCCCATGCCGTCGGAGATCGGCATGATGGCCGAGAAATAGGTCATGCGCGCGCCGTTCAGGTACAGCGGCACCGACGGCCCGGCAACGTTGGTGATGGTGCAGGCGGCCGATGGCGCCCGGCGCTCGCTGCCCAGGCTCAACAGGCTTTGCATCTTGCTGCTCAGCGCGAGAGTGGCCGAGGCCTGGTGGCTGCTGTCGACAGCTGCGTCATCCGGCGCTGCATCTGCGCCGAGCGCTGCTGCGGTCTGTTGCTGGATCAGCGCCAGCCGCGCGACCGGATCGGCCAGGTCGGTGCCCAGCCGAACGCGCAGCCAGCTCATGCGCAGCCCCTGCCCGCCAGGCGACGGCTGCGGCGCATGCACCGGCGTCACCGCGCTGAGGCTGGTGTCGGGCAGCTCGTCGAGCGACTGCAGGTGGCCGCGCAGCGCACCGCCGCACACCGCCAGCACCGCGTCGTTGACCGTCGCGCCCGGCACCAGCGAGCGGATCGCCTCGAACTCCTCGACCATGAAGCGGCGCGTGTCGAAGACGCGGTGCGCCGACACCACCGAGTTGAAGCGCGTGGCCAGCAGCTGCTCGGGCCGCGTCAGCAGGTCGCTGGCAAAGGTGACCGCGGCCTCCGCGCCCTGGACCATGCGCCGCGCCCAGGGCGTGCGCAACTGCAGCGGCGACACCAGCGAGTGGACGCAGCCGCGCACCAGCAGCGACACCGGCCCCGGCGCACGCTGCGGAAACCACGGCTTCGGAGGCGCCGGCTTGGGCGCGTGCGGCGTGATGTCGTGCAGCAGCATGGCGATGCGGTTGCCGCCTTCGGCATCGACCGCGGCATGGTGGATCTTGGTCAGCAGCGCGAAGCTGCCCGCCGGCAGTTCGAGCAGGCTGTCCAGGCCCTCGACCACGTAGATCTCCCACAGCGGGCGGTTCAGGTCCAGCGGCCGCGCATGGATGCGCGACGCCTGGATGCAGAACTGGCGCCAGTCGCCCGGCTTGGGCAGCGCGATGTGCCGCACGTGGTACTCGAGGTCGAAGTTCGGGTCGTCGACCCAGTACGGCAGATCCAGGTCCAGCGGCACGCGCTGCAACTTGCTGCGAAAGATCGGCAGGCCGGACAGGCGGCTCTCGATGTGCGCCAGGATGCTCTTGAAGCGCACCTTGCCGCCGGGCGCGGTGCTCTGGTCGTAGATCTGGATCAGCGTGACGTTGGCGTTGGAGTGGCTGGTGTCGGCATACAGGAAGCCGGCGTCGTGGGCGCTGAGTTGTCTCATGGTCTGCTTCGTCATGGGCACGGCCTAAGCATCGCACAGCCGAGGCCCTCGCGCGGCGGCCGCACGAGGACGGGACGTGTCAGCGGTCAACGCAGGGCCAGATGCATGAAGGCATATGAAGGCCCCTGTGCGTCACACAGGCGACACTTGGCGCAACCCTGCGCCCCGACCGGAGGACCGGGTCCGCGCACTTATCGCTCAGAGCTGGCGCGACTCGAAGGTGTTGCATCGGGACATGCTGCCGCTGTCCAGTCCGCGCTTGAACCAGCCCATGCGCTGCGCGCTGCTGCCGTGGGTGAAGGATTCCGGCACCACCACGCCCTGGGACTGGCGCTGCAGCGTGTCGTCGCCGATACGCGACGCGGCATTCAGGCCTTCTTCGATATCGCCGGGCTCGAGCCAGGCCTTGGCCTTGTGCGAATGGTGGGCCCAAACCCCCGCCAGGCAGTCGGCCTGCAGTTCCAGCCGCACCGACAGCGCGTTCATCTGCTCCTCGCTGACGCGCCCGCGCATGCCATCGACCTTGGCGGTGATGCCAAGCAGCCGCTGCACATGGTGGCCGACCTCGTGCGCCACCACGTAGGCCTGCGCGAAGTCGCCGGGCGCGCCCAGGCGCTTGTCCAGCGTGTCGAAGAAGCCCAGGTCGATGTAGACCTTCTGGTCGGCCGGGCAGTAGAACGGGCCCATTGCCGACTGGCCCTGACCGCAGGCGGTGCGCGTGGCGCCGCGAAACAGCACCAGCCCCGGCGCCTGGTAGGCGCCGCCGGCGGCGCGAAACTGCTCGCTCCACACGTCCTCGGTGCTGGCCAACACGGTGGAGACAAAGGCTGCGAGCTTGTCGCTGGCCGGCGGCGCCTGCGCCGGCACCTGCTGCGTGCTGGTCGGCAGGGCACCACCGCCGCTGAGTGCACCGAGCAAGGTCAGCGGATTGATGCCGAGCAACCAGCCGCCGAGCAGCGCGATGACGATCGTCCCGATGCCGATGCCGCGCCCGCCGATGCGCGCAGCCGTGGCCCCGCCGAAACCACCACCGCTGCCGCGCCGGTCCTCGACGTTATCGCTACGCCGGTTGCCTTCCCACTTCATGCTGCTGTCTCCTGTGGCGCCGGCCGCAGCGGCCTCATGCCTTTGGAAGTGTCACGCCGCGCTGGCCCTGGTACTTGCCGCCGCGATCCTTGTAGCTGGTCTCGCAGACCTCGTCACTCTCGAAAAACAGCACCTGCGCGCAGCCCTCGCCGGCGTAGATGCGCGCCGGCAACGGCGTGGTGTTGCTGAACTCCAGCGTCACGTAACCCTCCCATTCGGGCTCGAAGGGCGTGACGTTGACGATGATGCCGCAGCGTGCATAGGTGCTCTTGCCCAGGCAGATGGTGAGCACGTTGCGAGGGATGCGGAAGTACTCCATCGTGCGCGCCAGCGCAAAGCTGTTCGGCGGAATGGTGCAGACGTCGGCCTCGATGTCGACGAAGCTGCGCTCGTCGAAGTGCTTCGGGTCGACCACCGTGCTGTAGATGTTGGTGAAGACCTTGAACTCGCGCGCGCAGCGGATGTCGTAGCCGTAGCTGCTGGTGCCGTAGCTGACGATCCGGGCGCCGTCGGGTCCCTGCCGCACCTGCCCGGGCTCGAAGGGATCGATCATTCCGTGGTCCTCGGCCATGCGGCGGATCCACCTGTCGCTCTTGATGCTCAAACCGTCACCTCCGTGCCGCGCCGCGGGCGGGCTGGCGCCAATTCTGGCACGCACAACGCCCGCGGCCACGCGGGGCGAACGCACAGCGGCTATGCTTGCCATAGCGCCGTGCCCTCGGCGTGCGGAGACCGCGATGGCCAGCAACCTGTTTCTTCCTGCCGACGAACTGATGGTGCAGTACGCCCGCTGTCACCGCGACCAGCGCAACATCGCCACGCACATGATCGGCGTGCCGATGATCGTCTTCGGCCTCGGCGTGCTGCTGGCGCGGGGGCAGCTGTCGTCTGGCGATTCGGGCCTGAGCCTGGCCTGGCTGGCATGGGGCGCGGCCACGCTGTGGTACCTGAGCCGCGGCCACCTGCTGCTGGGCCTGGCCGTCAGCCTGGCCAACGGCCTGCTGTTCGCCCTGGCACACCTGGCCTCAGCCGGCACGGTGGCGCATTGGCTGAGCTGGGGCCTGGGCTTCTTCTTTGTCGGCTGGGCCATCCAGTTCCTCGGCCACTACTACGAAGGCAAGAAGCCGGCTTTTACCGACGATCTGATGGGCCTGCTGGTCGGGCCGATGTTCGTCACCGCCGAACTGCTTTTCGCGCTGGGTATGGCGCGGCCGCTGGCGCACGAGATCGAGCGCCGCGCCGGCCCGACCGTGCTACGCGACCTGGCCCACCCGGTGGGCTGAACCTGCGGCGCCGGCCGCGCCTGCGGCCATGACCCCGCCGCCACGCGAACAGATCACCGGGCTGGTGCTGGCCGGCGGCCGCGGCAGCCGCATGGGCGGCGTCGACAAGGGCTTGCAGCATTACCATGGCCAGCCCTTGGCAAGGCACGCACTGCGCAGGCTGGCGCCCCAGGTGGGCGAACTGTTGGTCAGCGCCACCCGCCATCGCGACGCCTACGCGGCGATGGGCGCGGTGGTCGTGGCCGACACCCTGGCCGACCACCCCGGCCCGCTGGCCGGGCTGGCCGCAGCCCTGGCGCACTGCCGCATGCCCTTTCTGGCCAGCGTGCCCTGCGACAGCCCGAACTTTCCGCTCGATCTGGTGTCGCGCCTGGCGGCCGCGCTGGCCGAGGACGACGCCGAGATCGCGATGGCCGCCAGCGTCGAGGCCGGCGAGCTGCGCGCGCAGCCGGTGTTCTGCCTGCTGCAAAGTCGCCTGCTGCCCAGCCTGGCAGCGTACCTGCAGGGCGGCCAGCGCAAGGCGCAGCGCTGGATGAGCCTGCACCGCCGTGTGCTCGTGCCCTTCGACGATGCGTCGGCTTTCGTCAATGCCAACACAGTAGCCGAGCTGCAGCAGCTGCAGCACCCGGGCGCCGGCTGAGGACGCGCGCGATCAGGTGGTCTTGGAGATGGTGATGGTCGGGAACTTGGACGAGTAGTCCTTGGCGCGCTCGGCGATCTTGACCGCGATGCGCCGCGCCATGGCCTTGTACAGGCCAGCGATCTCGCCTTCGGGTTCGGCCACCACGCTGGCGCGGCCCGAATCGGCCTGCTCGCGGATCGACAGGTTCAGCGGCAGCGCGCCCAGGTAGTCGACGCCGTATTCGGCAGCCATCTTGCGGCCACCGTCGGCGCCGAAGATGTGCTCGCTGTGGCCGCAGTTCGGGCACACGTAGACCGCCATGTTCTCGATCAGCCCGAGGATCGGCACGCTGACCTTCTCGAACATCTTCAGGCCCTTCTTGGCGTCGAGCAGCGCGATGTCCTGCGGCGTGGTGACGATGACCGCACCGGTCAGCGGCACCTTCTGGCTCAGCGTCAGCGCGATGTCGCCGGTGCCCGGCGGCATGTCGACGAGCAGGTAGTCGAGGTCGCTCCAGTTGGTCTGGCGCAGCAGCTGCTCCAGAGCCTGCGTGACCATCGGACCGCGCCAGATCATCGGGTTGTCGGCATCGATCAGGAAGCCGATGGACATGACCTCGACGCCGTGGTTGCGCATCGGCTGCATGGTCTTGCCGTCGTGGCTCTCGGGCCGGCCCTCGATGCCCATCATCATCGGCTGGCTCGGGCCGTAGATGTCGGCGTCGAGGATGCCGACGCGCGCGCCTTCGGCAGCCAGTGCCAGCGCCAGGTTGGTCGCGGTGGTGCTCTTGCCCACGCCACCCTTGCCCGAAGCCACGGCAATGATGTTCTTCACCCGGGGCAGCAGCTGCACGCCGCGCTGCACCTCGTGCGCGACGATCTTCCAGCCGAGGTTGACGCTGACGTTGCCGAGACCCGGCACGGCCCGCGCCGCCGCGGTCAGCGCCTGGCGCAGCGCGGCGACCTGGCTCTGCGCGGGATAGCCCAGTTCGACGTCGAAGGACACGTCGCCGCCTTCGAGGCGCAGGTTCTTCAGCTGCCGGGTCGAGACCAGGTCCTTGCCGGTGTTGGGGTCGACGACGGACTTCAGCGCGTCGAGCAATGCGGATTCGGTCGGATTCATGCGTGGGTCGGGCGTGCGGAGCTGACAGTCTAGTGGCTGCCGGCTCAGCAGGTCGCGCCGCCTAGAATTCCGCCATGACCCGCAAGCTCTTCGTCACCACCGCCCTGCCGTACGCCAACGCACCCTTCCACATCGGGCACATGATGGAGTACATCCAGGCCGACATCTGGGTGCGGGTGCAGAGGCTGCTGGGCCACGAGGTGCATTTCGTCTGCGCCGACGACGCGCACGGCGCGCCGATCATGATCGCCGCCGAGAAGGCGGGGCTGACGCCGCAGGACTTCGTCGCGCAGATTGCCGCAGGCCGCGCGCAGTACCTCGACGGTTTCCACATCGGTTTCGACAACTGGCATTCCACCGACGGGCCTGAGAACCATGCGCTGGCGCAGGACATCTACCGCGCGCTGCGCGCCAACGACCTGATCGCCACGCGCACGATCGAGCAGTTCTTCGACCCCCTGAAGGCCATGTTCCTGCCCGACCGCTACATCAAGGGCGAATGCCCGAAGTGCGGCGCGAAAGACCAGTATGGCGACAACTGCGAAAGCTGCGGCGCGGTGTATTCGCCCACCGACCTGAAGAACCCCTATTCCACTCTGAGCGGCGCCGCGCCGGTGCTGAAGAGCAGCGAGCACCACTTCTTCAAGCTGTCCGACCCGCGCTGCGTCGAGTTCCTGGAAGCCTGGACGCAGGACGGCAAACTGCAGTCCGAGGTGGCGAACAAGGTGCGCGAATGGTTCGGCAGGGATGAATCCGGGGCCACCGGCCTGGCCGACTGGGACATCAGCCGCGACGCACCGTATTTCGGCATCCAGATCCCGGACGCGCCGGGCAAGTACTTCTACGTCTGGCTGGACGCGCCGGTGGGCTACCTGGCGTCGCTGAAGAACCTGTTCGACCGCAAGGGGCTGGACTTCGACGCCTACATGGCCGACGACGGCGTGGAGCAGATCCACTTCATCGGCAAGGACATCGTCACCTTCCACACGCTGTTCTGGCCGGCGATGCTGAAGTTCAGCGGTCGCAAGGTGCCCAGCCAGATCTTCGTGCATGGCTTCATCACCGTCAGCGGCGAGAAGATGAGCAAGAGCCGTGGCACCGGCATCAGCCCGCTGCGCTACCTGCAGCTGGGCATGAACCCGGAATGGCTGCGCTACTACATCGCCGCCAAGCTGAACGCGCGCGTCGAGGACATCGACTTCAACTCCGACGACTTCGTCGCCCGCGTCAATGCCGACCTGGTGGGCAAGTACGTCAACATCGCCAGCCGCTCGGCCGGCTTCATCGGCAAGCGCTTCGGCGGTCACCTTTCGGCCGACCTGGGCGTCGAGGGCCGCAGCCTGCTGGACGGCCTGCGCGCGCACAAGGACACGGTGGTCGATCTGTACGAGGCGCGCGAGTTCGGCAAGGCGCTGCGCGAGGTCATGCTGCTGGCCGATCGCGTCAACGAGTATGTCGACAAGCACAAGCCCTGGGAACTGGCGAAAAACGCGCATGAGTCCGCAGTGCTGCACGACGTGTGCAGCGTGTGCATCGAGGCTTTCCGCGTGCTGACCATCTACCTCAAGCCGGTGCTGCCGGCTCTGGCCGCGCAGGTCGAGGCCTTCCTGCACGTGCCGGCGATGGACTTTGCCGATGCCGCGCGCGCGCTTGGCAGCCACCGCATCGGCGAGTACAGGCATCTGATGCAGCGCGTCGATGCCAAGCTGCTGGACGCGCTGTTCGAGCCGCGGGCCGAAGCCGCCGCACCGGCGCCGGGCGGCGAGGCGCTGGCGGCCGAGATCGGCATCGATGAGTTCGCCAAGGTGGACCTGCGCATTGCCAGGATCGTCGCCGCCGAGCGGGTGGAGGGCAGCAGCAAGCTGCTGCGCCTGACGCTGGACGTGGGCGAAGACAGGATGCGCAACGTCTTCAGTGGCATCGCCAGCGCCTACCGGCCCGAAGAGCTGGCCGGTAAGCTGACGGTGCTGGTCGCCAACCTGGCGCCGCGCAAGATGAAGTTCGGCCTCAGCGAGGGCATGGTGCTGGCAGCCAGCCATGCCGACGAGAAGGCCCATCCGGGCCTGTACGTGCTGGAGCCCTGGCCCGGGGCGGTGCCAGGATTGCGGGTGCGCTGATCGGATGTCCCCCAAGACAGCGCCCCTCGGGACACGGCTGATACACCAGGTCGGCGTGCTGGCGACGCTCGCCGCCCGCTTGGCCTTGCGGCCGGTACCGGTGCGGCCGGTGGCCCGGTCGGCGCCGGCAGCACCCGGCTACCGGGATTGCCTGGCGCGAATGCGCGCCAGCCCGGGTTGCCGCTGAACCGCATGACCGCCGGGCGAGAACGGGCCTGAGCATGCGCAGCCAGGCCGCGATGGCCAGCGCTGCGCTGCGGTAGCCAGCGGTCGAATCGTCGAGCACCACCCGGCCATCCGCCGCGCCCGCGTCCTCATGTGCGGCCTGAACTTCCCGAGCGGCTGCAAGCCGCGCCGATACCGGCTGTTGGCTCAGCGGCCCCTGGCCGCGAGGTCCTGCGCGACGAGACTGCCCACGTCCTCGTCGATCAGCGGCCAGAAGGGGTTGCTGCGCAGCCGCGTCAGCGAGCCCAGTGACAGCGTGATGGCACCGTTCTCGCCGCGCAGCAGCCACGAGCCGATGCTCGGGATGCCGTCGCGGCCGCTGCCCGGCCTGAAGCCGTAGACCGGGTCGTCGGCGGGGAAGGGCAGCGCCACATGGCCCAGCGACACCAGATTGACGGGCCAGTCGAGCGTGGCCGCACGCAACTGGGAGGCGCCGTCTGGCGTCAGCCGCCGAACGGCCACCCGGGGCCTCTGGCCCGGCGCATTGCTCACCACGTCGAGCGTGTAGCCGCGCGGCGCGCGCTCGATGCGCTCGATCAATGCATGCGCGGCGGGCCGCGCGACACCGCCGAGTTCAGTCACCCGATTGATGTCGAAGAGCACCAACCGATGGGCCGGGCCCTGGAGCCGCGCATAGACCTGGTCGACCACGCCCGTCGAGCCCACTGTGGAATCGACCACCGACTGCCAGGTCACCACCGGCGCCAGCTTGGCCAGCCGCCCGGCACGCTGGGCATCCTGGAGCGAACGCTGCAGCGCGCGCGTCGCCCTGTTGATCTGCCGCGAGGCGTTGACCGGGAAGGAGTTGAACTTGTAGGGGTCGAACTCCGGGGCAATGGCCTGCCAGCGCGCCTTGTCCAGCACCGGCAGCGGCACCACGGTGAAGATGTCGATGACCTCGGCCAGCGCCGCCACGCGCGCCAGCTCGATCGCCGGCGACACCAGCAACACGCGGTCAGGCCGGCGAAGCGCATCGTCCTGCAGTGCGTCCAGCGCGTACTGCATCACGAGTGTGCCGCCGGACGAATAGCCGCCGACGTAGAACAGCTGGCCCGGCGCCAAGCGCGCGGCCACGTCCTTGGCAGCGATGCGCACCGCTGCCGTCCAGTCGGCCGCGTCCATCTGCGTCATCATCGACGGCAACGTGCCATGGCCCGGCAGGCGCAGCACCGTGACATCGAAGCCACGCGTGTGCAGCGACTGCGCCATCGCCCGCATCGAATAGGGCGAATCGGTCAGACCATGCACCAGCAGCACATGACCCGCTGGGTTGGGCTGGGACAGCCGGAACGATCGGTTGTACGGCGCTGCACCAGCCAGCCGATGCAGCCAGCCACCCGGGTTGAAGCGGCTGTGCCGGAAGGCCTCGTCGGCTTCGGCGCGGCACTCGGCCGCCGGCACGTCGCCCATCGGAAGACACGTCGGGTCCAGGCCCTCGCGCGCCCATTTCCCGGCCTTGGCATGCAGTTCGTCGAACAGCTGCGTCTCGAGCCGCTGATAGCCGGCGAAGTCCAGGCCCTTGTGCTTGTGCGCGCGGAACTCGTTGCGCAGGACATCCGTGTGCCAGGGCTGCAGCGGGGGCAGCGCGCTCACCGCAAACAGCGTGAAGCCCAGCGCCAGCGTCAGGGCCAGCAGCACAAGCAGCGCCGCAGCACGCAGTACCCAGCGCAGGATGGACGCCATCGATGATGCTCGAACCCGGCCCGATCAGCCGGGCTTGGCCCTGCCCGCGGCGACGGCGCGCGCCAGTTCGTCACGGCTGCGGTAGTGCGGCACGCGGTCGACCCGCCGCAGGATGGCCTGCCACGCGCTGTGGCTGCCGGCGACTTCGTCCTTCCAGTACCTGTCAGCCAGCGCCATGTTGCCGGCCGCGTCGAGTTCGAAGGCAGCCTTCGACTCTGCATCGGCGAACAGGAAGATGCGTCCGTCGATCCGGCTCCACACCGTCGGACTGGCCGGCTCGGGGATGGCAAAGACCATGCGCATGGCGTCGTAGCCGTGATAGGCAGGCTGGTACTTTGCCGGCTCGCGCACGAACATTGCCAGATGCTCGGCGCTCGCGAACTGGTAGGTCACGCCCTCGAACTGGATACGGAACTGCGGGGAACCCGGCGCCGCCCGGGCGGCCACGACATAGGCAACCACGTCGTAACCGCGCAGCATCAGCCGCGCCTCGTCGCCGCTGCGCACGGCATTGACCAGTTGCATCGGCGTGGCCGGGTTCTGCGCCACCAACGCGCTGCAGCCGATCAGCATGTTGGCGGCGGCGAGCAGCGCCGCGGCCTGCAGCGTCCGGTTCAACGCTGCGCCACGGGCAGCACGTCGCGCGCCTGCGAGCCCACGAACAGCTGGCGCGGGCGGCCGATCTTGTACTCGGCATCGCCGATCATCTCGTTGAGCTGCGCGATCCAGCCCACCGTGCGCGCCAGCGCGAAGATGGCGGTGAACAGGCTTACCGGGATGCCCAGCGCGCTCTGCACGATGCCCGAGTAGAAGTCGACGTTCGGGTAGAGCTTGCGGCTGACGAAGTAGTCGTCCTCCAGCGCGATCTTCTCCAGCGACATGGCCAGCTTGAACAGCGGGTCGTCCTGCAGCCCGGTGGCCTGCAGCACCTCGTGGCAGGTCTCGCGCATCAGCTTGGCGCGGGGGTCGTAGTTCTTGTAGACCCGGTGGCCGAAGCCCATCAGCTTGACGCTGGAGTTCTTGTCCTTGACCTGCCTGATGAACTCGCCGATCTTCTCGGCGCCACCCTGCTTCTGGATGTCCTTGAGCATGGTCAGCGCCGCCTCGTTGGCGCCGCCGTGCGCCGGGCCCCAGAGGCAGGCCACGCCGGCGGCGATGGCCGCGAACGGGTTGGTGCCCGAGCTGCCGCACAGCCGCACGGTGGAGGTGCTGGCGTTCTGCTCGTGGTCGGCGTGCAGGATGAAGATGCGGTCGATGGCGCGCACCAGCACCGGGTTCGGCACGTACTCCTCGCAGGGGG
>JBEIHU010000089.1:0-15590 GCA_040381175.1 Burkholderiaceae bacterium | reverse complement strand
GGGTTGCGGATCTTCAGCGCCTTGGCGCGCTCGGCCAGCTTGGGCACGATCTTGTCGCCGATGTCGCCGACCAGCACCGCCACGGAAATCGCCATGCAGCGTTCGCCGGCGCTGCCGTAGCCGGCGCCGATCAGACCGTCCACCGCCTGCTCGATGTCGGCATCGGGCAGCACCACCATGTGGTTTTTGGCGCCGCCCAGCGCCTGCACGCGCTTGCCGTGGTGCGCGCCGGTCTCGTAGATGTACTGCGCAATCGGCGTGCTGCCGACGAAGCTTAAGCCCTTGACGTCGGGGTGCGTCAGCAGCGCGTCCACCGCCACCTTGTCGCCCTGCACCACGTTGAACACGCCGTCGGGCAGGCCGGCCTGCTTCAGCAGGTCGGCCATGAACAGGCTGGGGCTGGGGTCGCGCTCGCTGGGCTTCAGGATGAAGGCGTTGCCGCAGGCCAGCGCCACCGGGAACATCCACAGCGGCACCATGCACGGGAAGTTGAAGGGCGTGATGCCCGCCACCACGCCCAGCGGCTGGCGCATCGTCCAGTTGTCGATGCCGGTGGACACCTGCTCGGTGTAGTCGCCCTTCAGCAGCTGCGGGATGCCGCAGGCGAACTCGACGATGTCGATGCCGCGCGTGACCTCGCCCTGCGCGTCGGTGAACACCTTGCCGTGCTCGGCGCTGATCATCGCCGCCAGCGTGTCGCGGTGCTGCATCAGCAACTGCAGGAAGGTGTTCAGCACGCGCGCGCGGCGGATCGGCGGCATGTCGGCCCAGGCCGGGAAGGCGGCCTTCGCGCTGGCGACCGCGGCGTTGACTTCCTCCATCGAGGCCAGCGCCACCTGGCGCGCCACCTTGCCGGTGCTGGGGTTGTAGACCGGCTGCTGCCGGCCGCCGGCGCCGGGCACGGTGCGCCCGCCGATGTAATGGCCGACGTCGGTGGTGGCGGTGAAGGCTTCGGGTGCGCCCATGGTCGTGCTCCGTGCGTGAGGTGGAAGGGTCAGTCTAGGCCGCGCCGCGAGCGGCGCGCAAGCTGGGCAGGCCGATGCCCACGGCATCGAAGCCGCCATCGACGGCCAGGCATTGGCCGTTGATGTAGCTGGCAGCATCACTGCACAGGAAGCCGATGCCGGCGGCGATCTCCTCCGGCGTGCCGTAGCGGCCCAGCGGGATGCTGTCGTGGTAGTCGCGGCGGATGGCGGCGCTGTGCACCAGCTTGGCCATCGCCGTGTCCACCGGCCCCGGCGCGATGGCGTTGACGCGGATGCCGACATCGCCCAATTCGGCCGCCTGCTGCCGGGTCAGGTGGATCAGCGCCGCCTTGCTGGTGCCGTAGGCCACGCGCAGCGTGCTCGCGCGCAGGCCGGAGATCGAGGCGATGTTGACCACCGCGCCACCTCCGCCCTTCAGCATCAGCGGCGCGGCGGCCTGGGTGCACAGGAAGGCGCCATCCAGGTTGGTGGCCATGACGTCGCGCCATTCGGCGAAAGTGGTGTCTAGCAGTGGCTTGAACACCGCGATGCCGGCGTTGTTGACCAACGCATCCATCTGGCCGAAGCGTGCGTCGACGGCGGCCACGGCAGCGGCCACCTGTGCCGGGTCGCGCACGTCGGCATGCAGCGCCAACGTGCGCTCGGGCTGCGCCAGTGCGGCCACCGCTGCGTCCAGCGTGATGGCATCGATGTCGAGCAGCGCCACCGCATGCCCGTGCTGCAGGAACCACTGCGCAGTGGCCAGGCCGATGCCGCGCCCGGCGCCAGTGACCAGGGCTACCTTGATCGTCTCGTTCATGGCGGCAATGCTAAGCGGGCTCAGCGCTTCTTCGCCGCGGTGCGCACCAGCTGCGCGAGCTCGGGGGCGCCCATCAGTTGCAGCCGGTGTTCGCGGACGAAGTCACCGGCCTTTTCGCTGAGGGTGCCGGTGGCTACGAACAAGGCAGCCTCGGCTTGCTGCCTGGCCTGAGCGGCCTGCAGCTCGCGCAAAGGCTCGACGCCGACGCTGGCCGCCTTCCAGCGCTTGAAGGCGACGACGGTACGCCGGTGGCCCTTCATCAGCTCCAGGTCGGCACCAGGGTGGTTCAGCCGCGTCACCACGTGCCCCTGGGCCCGGAAGGCGCGCTCGATGGCTTCGGCGAATTCGCGCGAGCTCATGCCTTGCAGGCGTTCCAGCGTCTGCGCCAGCTGGCTGGCGCTTGGTGCGCGCAGCTGCCTCCACGCCGCCATCGCCGAGATGACCACGAACGGAAAGCTGCCCAGCATGCCGGCCACGGCATAGTCCGCCGGCAGCAGCAGGCGCATCAGCAGCGCCAGTGCCACGCCGATGCCCAGGCTCATCCACCACGGCGAGCGCAGCAGGATCGCGAACAGCGAGTTCTCGGCCATCTTCAGTTTCAAGCGTCAGCTCCTTGCAGGTTGCGCCGCAGCGCGGCGGCAAAGCTTCTACCATGCGCAGCGGCGCGGCCCGCGCCGCAACGTGTTCATTCCATCGCCTTGAGCCCCGCCCGCCGCCAACGCGTCGCCCGACTGCTGCTGTGGGTGACGCCGGCCCTCTGGTCCTCCAACTACATCATCGCGCGCGCTTCGGACGGCGTGATCGCGCCGCATGCGCTGGCGCTGGGCCGCTGGACGCTCGCGCTCGCCCTGTTGCTGCCGCTGTCCGCCGGCGCGCTGTTGGCCGGCTTCGCGACCTGGCGGCACGAATGGAAGCAGCTGCTGGTGCTCGGCGCGCTGGGCATGTGGATCTGCGGCGCCTTCGTCTACCTGGGCGCACACACCACGAGCGCCACCAACATCGGGCTGATCTATGCCGCCACACCGGTGGCCATTGCATTCGCGTCGACCCGGCTGCTGCACGAGCGCCTGAGCGGCTGGCAGCGCGCGGGCATGGCGCTGGCGCTGTGCGGCGTCGTCTTCGTCATCGCCAAGGGCGAGCTCGCCAACCTGCTCGCGGTGCGCTTCACCGTGGGCGACCTTTGGATCCTGGCGGCCGCGCTCGCGTGGGTGGCCTACACCGTGCTGCTGCAGCGCTGGCCCTCGGCGCTGGGGCCGACGCCGCGGCTGGCGGCCATCACCTTGGGCGGCGTGCTGGTGCTGCTGCCTTTCACGGCACTGGAGACGCTGTTCCAGCCCGGGCCGGCCTTCAGCGCAAAGGCGCTGCTGCTGATCGTGCTGGCCGGGCTGCTGCCCGGCTTTTTCTCTTACCAGGCCTATGCCTACATGCTGCGCGAGCTGGGTGCGGCGCGCTCTTCGCTCGTCATGTACCTGGCGCCGGTGTATGCCGCTTTCACCGCCTGGGCCCTGCTTGGCGAGGCGCCACGCTGGTACCACGCCGCCGGTGCCGCGCTGATCCTGCCGGCGATCTACCTGGCCACGCGAAAAGGGGCGCCGCACTGAGCCTGCGGCGACAATTGCGCCTTCGATTCATCGCCACCCCATGCAGGCATTCGCATCATGAGCGTCAAGCACCCCTTCCACCTGGCCTTCCCGGTCGATTCGCTGGCCAAGGCGCGCGCCTTCTACGGTGGGCTGCTCGGCTGCGCCGAGGGCCGCTCGTCCGACGCCTGGGTGGATTTCGACTTTTACGGCCACCAGATCGTCGCGCACCTGGCGCCTGGCGAAGCCGGCCACCGCCACACTGGCGAGGTCGACGGCGACGACGTGCCGGTGCGCCACTTCGGTGTGGTGCTGTCGATGGACGAATGGGAGTCGCTGGCCCAGCGGCTGCGCGCGGCGAAGACGGACTTCGTGATCGAGCCGCACGTGCGCTTCAAGGGCCAGGTTGGCGAGCAGGCCACGATGTTTTTCCTGGACCCCTGCGGCAACGCTCTGGAGTTCAAGGCCTTCGCCGACCCCGGGCAACTGTTCGCCAAGTAGCATGCGGGCCGCCGCCGATTGCGGCGCTTTGTCCACCGCAATGCCGAAAAGGGCCACCGATGCTTCTGCCTGACCACTTCCCGCGCCGCACCGTGCTGGCCTGCATCCTGGCCTGTGCCGGCACGGCCGCCCAGGCCCAGGCCTTCGATGCAGTGCGCCTGTTCGCCGTGCCCCAGGAAGACGGCCACGGCCTGGCCGGTTTGGCGGTGATCGCCGGCCATGAGTACCTGGGCTCCGACCAGCGCAAGACACTGGTGCTGCCCTCGCTGAGCTACCAGTGGAAGAACGGCTGGTTCGCCGGCACCGGCAACGGCATCGGTTACAAGTTCGATTCGCCGCCGAACATGCAGTACGGCCTGCGCGTCACGCTCGACCTGGGCCGCGACGAGAGCGATGCCGCGGCCCTGGCCGGCATGGGCGACATCGACATGCGGCCCGAGTTCGGCGCCTTCTTCAACTACTTCATTACCGACCAGTGGTTCCTGACCTCGTCGTTCCGCTACGGCGCGGGCAACGACCGCGACGGCTCGCAGACCGACATCGGTGTCGGCTGGGCGAAGCAGCTGGCGCCGCAGTGGCGCGGCGCGCTCGGCGTCGCCGCCACCTTCGTGAACAGCGGCTACATGCGGGCCTTCTATGGCGTCTCGGCGCAGCAGTCGGCGAGCAGCGGCTACGCTGTCTACACGCCCGGGGCGGGTTGGCGCGATGTGCGCGGCACGGCCTCGCTGACTTACTTCTTCAATGCCGAATGGAGCCTGACCGGCGCGCTCACCGTGCGCTCGCTGCAAGGTGACGTGAAGCGCAGCCCGATCGTCAGCGAGAGCACGCCCGTGGCCGGCGTGCTGGCGCTGAGCTACAGCTTCTGAGCATGCCCGGCGCATCCCGGGCGGGTGGCCCGGCCCACGCGCCGCGGGGCCTCAAGCCAAGTGGCAGAGCGACCTTTGCCTGGGACCTCGTTCAGTAGGCCGGCCTGCGCCAGGCCAGAAGCCGCGCCGACGCGCCGGCGGCCAGCGCGGACAAAGCCATGCAGGCCCACAGCACCGGCATATAGGTGCCGGCATGGTCGAACACCCAGCCGGCCAGTACCGGCCCCAGCAAATTGCCCACCGCCGCGCCAGTGTAGAGCGTGCCGATGATCCCGGCCACCGCCCGTGCGCCGAACAGGTCCATGCTGATGGCCGGCAGCAGCGACACGATGCCGCCGTAGCTCATTCCGAACCACAGCGCGAAGAAGACCAGCACCGGATAGCTGCCTGCCGAAAACCAGGCCAGTATCGACAAGCCCAAGGAGGCTTGCATCAGCAGCAGCGTCAGAGTGCGACCCAATCGGTCGGCCAGGGCGCCGATGAGGAAGCGGCCGACCAGGCTGCCGATGCCGATCAGCCCCACCAAGCCAACGGCACGGGCTGCATCGACATCCATGTCCCGGGCGGCGGCCGAGACATGGGCGAAGGGGATGAACATGGTGGGCGCGGCCAGCACGATGCTCGCATACAGCCACCAGAAGCGCCGGTCGCGCAGCGCCTCGCTCAGGCTCAGACCGGGGATGCGGCCGTTGCCGACCGCGCCGGCCGCCGGCGCACGGCGCAACAGCCATGCAGCGCAAAGTCCGAACACCAGCACTCCTGCGGCCAGCGCGCGCATCGCATCGCGCCACTGCAGCGCGGCGATTGCGGCGGTGGCGATCAACGGCACTGCCACCGTGCCGGCGCCGATGCCGGCACTGGCCAGGCCAGCGGCCATGCCGCGCCGCTGCGTGAACCAGGGCTGCACGCAGGCGATCGACGGGGTGTAGACCAGCGCAATGCCCAGCCCCAGGCCAACGCCATAGGCGGCATAGACCATGGACATCGAGCCGGCAAAGCTGCACAGCAGCAAGCCAGCGGCAATCAGCAGCATGCCGCAACAGGTGACCGCGCGCGGTCCGAAGCGGTCGGCGAGCATGCCCGCGCCGGCCCCGGCCACGAAGTACACGCCGCCCGACAGTCCGAACACCAGTGCCACGTCGGCCCGTTGAGCATTGAACTCCGTGGCGAACGAGGCGAAGAAGGCCGCAAACGAGTAGGAGACGCCAAAGATGATGGCCAGGGCAAAGAACGTGGCCCACACGACCACCCAGGCATACGGCGCTTCCTTCATCGGCCCAGTTTAGCCGCGCCGATGCGGCGAAAAAAAGCCCGCCGGAGGACCGGCGGGCTTGTAGAAGTCCTAATGAAAGGACGTCGTTGGGACCGTTGCAGACCCGCCTTCTCTTCCCTGGGCGGCGCCTGGTGCGCGACGAGCGCAAACCAGTATTCGTGTGACAGCTCTAGAGAACCTCACTTTATGGACCCGCATTGTAGACAGCCATCCCTAACTCGAAGGCCACGAAGCTGCAGCCATAGTGTACGCGAGTGACTGGCGTGACAATGCACTATGAGCAGAACGACAGTCGCGGAGGCGATCTCGCAGCCGCTGGATGAACAGGAGATCGGGTTACTGCAGGACCAGCTGGATCGTGTGCCCGACCCGTTGTTGCCGCTGGATGTCAGTGCCGTCGATGGGTTCCTTTGCGGTGTGTTGCTTCAGCCCCACGACATAGGGCCCGGGCAGTGGTTGCCTTGCATCACCGACGTCGAAGGCCGGAGCTTGCCTGTCGGCTTCGACGCGCGCGTGCTTCACGCGCTGGTGCAGCGGCGGCATGGGCAATTGCGGCGCGTGATTACAGCGCGCCAATGGTTCGACCCCTGGGTGTTCGAGCTCGAGACTGAGGCCTCGCCTTCGGAGTGCGTGCTGCCTTGGGTGGCGGGCTTTGCCGCCGCGATGGAACGTTTCCCGGGGCTGATGCAGAACGATGCCGAGCAGCTGCTCGAGCCGCTGGCCCTGATCTATCTTCATTTCGACGTACAAGACCTGGAGGATGCCGACGCGATCCAGCAGGTGATCTCCACCCTGGAGCCGCCGGCCGACCTGGGCGAGGCGGTACAGGACTTGGTGCGCAGCGTCATGCTGCTGGCCGATGTCACCCGCCCGCTGGCGCCGACGCCGCGCCTCCCGGTACGGCGGCACTCACGACAGCGGCGCGGCTGAGTTGCTCAGCGCATGCCGGGCTGCGGCGCACTCGCAGAGCCAGGCGCAGAGGCGGCGATGGCCGGCCGGCCACCGGGCCCGGCCCGGGTGGGTTCGCTGGGCAGCGTGGCCAGGGTCGGCGCATCGGCAGCAAGGTTTGGCGCCGGATCCTCCATCGACGCCATCAACAGCGCGCTACCGATCGAGCCAGCAATCGTGCCCCAGGTCAGGACCTGCATCGCGACATAGCGCATGGCCTTCGAATGTCTCCATCAATGGTCTTGGCGTGCGTTCCCAACCCCTGCTAATGGTAATCCCGCCGCGATGCGCCGGCGTCCTTGCGTACAGCGCGTGTTGTCGTTTGGCCATGCCGCGAAACTGGGCGGTGGCATGCCGCTTCATCCGCGGATCGGCGCTGATGCGTCGCGCCACACTGAGTCGTCGGGTGGCGGCAAGGGGTGTGCATGGACGGCAAGAAGGGACTGCGGCGGCTTTTTCTTTGGCCACGCCCGCGTCCGGAACCTAAGGCCGTCGATCCGGCCGACGTGGGTACCGCCTTCGGCATGGAATTGGTGATCGAAGAGGCCAACGGCAACAGCGAGGCCGCATCTTCGCCCGGCAGCGCCAGGGTGGGTACGGACTCGCATGAGTCGCACAGGCTGAAGCAGCGTTGAGCCGACGGGCTAGCCTGCAGGGCAGCACCCTGCGGTGCGCATTTTGCACATCGACGTCGGAATCAAGACGCTGCGGTTCAAATTTTCCCGTGACAGTATAGAATATTGGATGGCCCGACTGTCCTTCAGAGAGCAAGTGCTGCGTGTCCGTGAGGACGCTATCGTCAACTCGGTCAACCGTCTTCTTGCCGAAAAGGGCTTCGACTCGATGACGGTCGACGAGGTTGCGGCCGATGTCGGCATAGCCAAAGCCAGCCTGTACAAGCATTTCGCATCGAAGGAGGCGCTGGCGTCTGCAGCACTGGTGCGCGTGCTGCAGCGGGCCCTCGAGATCATTCAGGCCGAGGCCGCGAAACCTGAGGCGTCGGCCTTCGATCGGCTGCGCGCGGTGACGCGGTGGACAATGTTGGTCCAGTTGGCCGGCGAAATGCCGTCTTTGCCGTCGCAAAATTCCACGCTGCGCGCGACCTTGGTCGCCGACAAGGCCTACGTGGACCTTGTGATGGAGGTCAGCGAACACCTGGGCCAATGGATCGTGCAGGCACAGCAGGACGGCAGCCTCACCACCAAGCTGCCGCCCGAGGTGATCCTGTACACGCTGTTTGCCCGCGCCTGCGACCCGGTGCTCGGCTTCCTGAAGGCCAGCGGACAGCACCAGGATGATCAGATCGTCGATTGGGTGTTGTCGACCTGCCTGGACGGGCTCGCAGCGCGGCCCTGAGCCCCGTTGCATCGAGCGGGAGTTCGCCGCGACGCTGCAGATCTGGGCAAAGGCCATGGAGCCCGGCGCTCGCGGAGCAGGGCGATCAGACCTCGATCAGCTTGCCCGCTACGTAGCCTTCGGCCTCGCCTTTGAACTGCAGCCCGCGTGCCTGGCAGACCACCCGCGTCGGCGCGCCATCGGCGCGCTCGACCAGATAGTCATGGCGGCAATGCAGATGACCGTGAAGCCACAGGTCGGCGTGGGCAAGCAAGTCGTCGTCGGCATTGCAGAAGCTGGCCGTACCTGGCTGATGTCCATAGCGCGGGTCTGCACTGCGTAGACTTGGGGCAAAGTGGGTAACCACTACGGTCTTGTCCCAGCGCCCTTGAGCGGGTTGTCGCAGTTCGTTGGCCAGCCAAGCGCGGCAGGCCAGTCCCTCTTCGCGAACGGCGGCCGCATCGAAGGCCCGACCCTCGCGCGTGGCTTGCATCAACCTCATGAAGTAAGCGGCTGCTCTCATCGCTGACGCCTGCTTCGCAGTACCGAACAGGTCGAAATCGCTCCATCGGATAGTGCCGATGAAGCGCACCCGTCGCCCTTGGCGGTCGGTCAACACGGTGCGGTTGCGCTCCAGCATGGTCCAGCCCAGACTTCGGGCGGTGGCGCGCAGCCCTGACCAGGCCGCGTCGAGTTCGCGTCCGTCGAACTCATGATTGCCTGCCACGAACAGCACCGGCACCGGCCAGCGCGCAAAGCGCTCGAAGCCTGCCCAGGTCGAGTCGATGTCGCCTGCGAGCACCAGCAGCTCGGCGCCGGGCGCATGCTGCGGCTCAAAGACCTCGGTCTCCAGGTGCAGGTCAGACAACAGTTGCAGCTTCATCTGACGCGCGGTGCGCAGCCCTGGACTGCCGCCCGGCGGAGGGTCAGGCCGCCAGTTGTGCCGCGATGCGCCGCTTGGTGGCGCCAAACTCGACCGGAAGGTGGTGGGCGAGTTTGACGAAGAGCTCTTCGTGCAGCTTCAGTTCTTGCTGCCAATCGTTGAGATCCATGCCGATGACGCGCGCGAACTGCTCCCTGGAGAAGTCCAGGCCTGTCCAGTTCAGGTCTTCGTAGCGCGGGCTGATGCCAAGGGCGTTGTTCGCGCCCGCGGCCTTGCCTTCGAGCCGTCCGATGATCCATTCGAGCACTCGCATGTTCTGGCCGTAGCCGGGCCATATGAACTTGCCGTCGTCGCCCTTGCGGAACCAGTTGACGCAGTAGATCGGCGGCAGCTTCGCACCGCCATTTGCCAATTTGGCGCCGATGTCCAGCCAGTGCTGGAAGTAGTCGGCCATGTTGTAGCCGGCAAAGGCGATCATCGCGAACGGGTCCCGGCGCACCACGCCCACCTGACCGGCAATGGCGGCGGTGGTCTCGCTGCCCATGGTCGAGGCCATGTAAACGCCCTCGGTCCAGCTGCGCGCCTCGGTGACCAGCGGCACGGTGGTCGAGCGGCGTCCGCCAAACAGGAAGGCATCGATCGGCACGCCCTCGGGGTTGTCCCATTCCGGATCGAGCACCGGATTGAGGATGGACGAGACCGTGAAGCGGGAGTTCGGGTGCGCGGCCTTGGCTCCCGTCTGCTTGGCGATCTGCGGCGTCCAGTCCTTGCCTTGCCAGTCGATCAGGTGCGCCGGCGGCTCGTCGGTCAGACCTTCCCACCAGACGTCGCCGTCATCGGTCAGGGCCACGTTGGTGAAGATGACGTCGTGATCCAGCATCTTCAGGCAGTTGAGGTTGGTCGCCGCGTTGGTGCCGGGTGCGACGCCGAAATAACCGGCTTCCGGGTTGATGGCATGGAAGCGGCCGTCCTTGGCGGGCTTGATCCAGGCGATGTCCTCGCCGACGGTGGTCACCTTCCAGCCCTCGTAGCCCTTGGGCGGCACCAGCATCGCGAAGTTGGTCTTGCCGCACGCGCTGGGGAAAGCTGCGGCGACGTGGTACTTCTTGCCTTGCGGCGAGGTCAGGCCGAGGATCAGCATGTGTTCGGCCAGCCAGCCCTGCGCGCGGCCCATCGTCGAGGCAATGCGCAGCGCCAGGCATTTCTTGCCCAGCAGCGCATTGCCGCCATAGCCCGAGCCGTAGCTCCAGATTTCCTGAGTCTCGGGGTAGTGCACGATGTACTTGGTGGGATTGCAGGGCCATCGCGCGTCAGCCTGGCCCGGCTGCAGCGGCGCGCCAACGCTGTGCACGCAGGGCACGAAATAGCCGTCGGTGTCGAGCAGGTCGATCACCGCCTTGCCCATGCGCGTCATCATGCGCATGTTCACCGCCACATAGGCGCTGTCGGACAGCTCCACGCCGATGTGGGAGATGTGCGAGCCCAGCGGACCCATCGAGAAGGGCACCACGTACATCGTTCGGCCGCGCATCGAGCCCTTGAACAGGCCTGGTGTGCCATCGGCCTTGCCTGTCTGCAGCAGCGCCCGCATCTCGGCCGGGTCCACCCAGTTGTTGGTGGGGCCGGCTTCTTCCTGGCGCTGGCTGCAGATGAACGTGCGGTCCTCGACCCGGGCCACATCGCTGGGATCGCTGCAGGCCAGGAAGCTGTTGGGGCGCTTTGCCGGATTCAGGCGCTGGAACACGCCGCTGGCAACCAAGTCGGAGCACAGCCGGTCGTACTCTTGTTGCGAGCCGTCGCACCAATACACGTCAGCCGCCTCGGTCAGCGCCGCGATCTCCGCGACCCAGGCGATGAGCCGCGCGTGTTTCACATACCCGGGCACGTTCAGGCGCTGGCCTTCCATCGAGGGGTGATTCATCTGAACTCCAATCGTCGATCCAGGGATTCCCGCGCCCGCCAGACCAGAACCCAGGGCCCGAAAGGGCGCGCGCAAGGGGGTGCTGATTGTCGCTACATTGACGCGCGGCACAAACCACCCAGGCGCAGGGTGGCCGCGAAATGTCAAACGCCAGACACAAAGGACTTTTGACGCGGAGCATGCTAAACGCACGGCCGATGGGCTATGCTGCAACGCAGCAATATTGCTTCGGGATGTGTTGCGACGTGCCTCGGCATGCCGCAACCAGGGCGTTCATGATTCGAGTGCTGAGTGTCAACGTGGCCCGCGCCAGCGCGCGCATGATTGGCGGCAGGCCGGTCTTGACGGCCATCGGCAAGCAGGCGGTGGTCGGGCCGGTGGCGGTGCGCGCGCTCGGACTGGCAGGTGACGAGCAGGCCGACCCGGGCGTGCATGGTGGCCTGAGCAAGTCGGTCTATGCCTATCCCCACGAACACTATGCCTTCTGGCAGGTGGTTCGAGCCCAAGCCCGCGTCGCCGCCTGGGACCAGGTGTTGACCCCGGGCGCGATGGGCGAAAACCTGACCTTGCAAGGTCTGCTCGAAGGCGACATGTGGATCGGCGACTACCTGCGTCTGCCGCACTGCACCTTGGCCGTCAGCGAGCCGCGCCAGCCCTGCTTCAAGTTCAACGATGCGATGGGTTTCGGCCAAGCTGCCAAGCTGATGCAGCAGTCAGCCTACTGCGGCGCCTACCTCAGCGTCATCGACACCGGCACGGTCGAAGCCGGAGACGAGGCGATGCTGGTTCCCGGCCCGCGCGAAGTCAACCTGCGCGAGTTGTTCCAGGCGCGGCGCGACCCGCGCTGAGCGCGGTGCCGCCCTGCCACGGCGGGCCGGTCGTCGACGCCGTGGCACAGTGCAGGTCTGCAATCGCCGCCGTCCAGATGCTTGCCTACCGCCATGCCTTCCATGCGGGCAACCATGCCGACGTGCTCAAGCACCTGGTGCTGGTGCATCTGCTGCGGCACCTGGCCCTGAAGGACAAGGGCTTGCGCATCGTGGACACCCATGCCGGCGCCGGACTGTATGAGCTGGACTCCGCGCAGGCCCACAAGAAGGGGGAATTCCTGCATGGCATCGGACGGCTGTGGGAGTCGCCGCAACCGCCGCCGATGGTGGCTGACTACCTGCAGCATGTCAGGTTGCTCAACCCGGATGGCTTCCTGCGCCGCTATCCGGGTTCGCCCCAGCTGGCGCAGCAGCTGATGCGGCCGCAGGACCAGTTGCGCCTGTTCGAGCTGCATCCAGCCGATCATGAAGCATTGCTGGCGCTGCTCGGCGGCCGGCGCGGCATTGAGGTGCGGCAGGCCGACGGCTTTGCCGCGCTGAAGGGCCAGCTGCCGCCGCCGACGCGGCGCGCGCTGGTGCTGGTCGACCCCAGCTACGAGGGCCACGCCGACTACGGCAAAGTCGCGGCCACCTTGCGCGGGGCGCTGCGCCGTTTCCCGCAAGGCGTCTACATGGTCTGGTATCCGGTGGTCAGCAAGCCGGGCGCAGCGGCCATGGTGGAGGCCGTGAAGGCTGCGGCGCCGGGCGCATGGCTGCATGCCCAGCTATGGCTGCAGCAGACCAATGCAATGGGCTTCGGCCTGGTCGGCAGCGGCGTGCTGATCATCAACCCGCCGTACACCTTGCATACACAATTGGCCGGCACCCTGCCCTGGCTGGTGCAGCAGCTGGGCCAGTACGGCGGCGCGCACCACATGCTCGAGCAGCGCGGCGCCTGAGGCCCGGGCGTGGCGTGACCGAACTCACGCCGAGGCCCGCACGCCAGGAGCGACAGGTCCCGGCTTGCCCATACTGCGCGCGCCGAACCTGGTACCGCGAACCCAACCACGACAATCCCAGCATGGCTTTTCACATGTCTCGAGCGGCACGGGTGCGCGTACTGCCGTTCCTGGCCTTCATGGTGCTTCTGGCCATTCGCGGTGCGCTGCCGCCCGAAGGCGCCTGGGGCATCGACCCGCGCTGGATCTATGGCCTGACGGTGCTGATCGTGGGCGGCATGCTGATCGCCTGGCGGCGGGAGTATGGCGAGCTGAGCCGGATGAACCTGCCGGACGCGCGCCAGGTGTTGTGGGCCCTGGGCGTCGGCCTGGGCGTTTTCGTGCTGTGGATCCATCTGGATGCACCCTGGATGACGCTGGGCGAGGCGGCGGCGAGTTTCCGGCCGCTGACCGCCAGCGGCGACATCGACTGGCCTCTTGTCGTGGTGCGCTGGCTGGGCGCCGCGTTGCTGGTGCCGGTGATGGAGGAGCTGTTCTGGCGCTCGTTCCTGATGCGCTGGATCCAGCGCCCGGGTTTTGTCAGCCTCGATCCCACCCAGGTGGGCCTGCGCGCCGTGGTGATCTCGACCTTCCTGTTCGTGCTGGTCCACCCGCTGTGGCTGGCGGCCACGCTGGCCGGGTTGGCCTACGCTTGGCTGTACGTCCGCACCGGCAAGCTGTGGACCAGTGTCATCGCGCATGCGGTGACCAACGGCGCGCTGGGCGCGTGGGTCGTCTACAGCGGGCAGTGGCAGTTCTGGTGAGTCGGCGCAGTTCGGGGTATTGCCCGGGCCATGGCTTGATACATTCGACGATTGACGGCATGCGTCGTTTCGAGTCGAATCGCTTTCATCCCCAAGGCCTATCCAGGACCTCAGACTTGAAACCTCTGCCAAGATTCGCCCGCCGCGCCGCCCAATGGCTTCCGGCCCTTTTTTTCCTGTCCGGCGCATTGGCCGGTCCCGTCGAGGTTGGCTACAAGGTGTCTGGCGGACCGAAGAAGTGGACGCTTGACTTCTGGGTCAAGAACAAGCTGGGCCCAGCGGACATGCGCATCTTCGTCGTCGGCCTGGAGCTGCCTGCAGGCAGCGTGATCGTTGCGCCCGAGGGCTTTGGCATCGATCGTTACGACCACTACTTTCATGGCGGGGCCGGCGGCACCAGCACGCAGTACAACCGCGCCTGGGCGGCTGGCGCTGCCCAGTTCTTGCCATCGCATACCGTCAGCGGCTTCCTGGTGCACCTCGAACAGGCCGAACCACCGAAGAGTGTGCCCTGGTTCGTGCTGGCCCGCTCCGACAGCCGCGCCGAGTACCGCGGCGAGGGGCATTTCGGCACGCGGCTGCACCCGGGGTTCGAAGGCCTGGCCGTTGCATCGGTGTCGGAGCCTGGCACTTATGGCCTGCTCGGTGGCGGTCTGGCGGGTATCGCGCTGCTCGGGCAGTACAGGCGCCGCCGCGCTGTCTCAGCCGACGCCGGTTGATCGATCGGCGCGGAAGCGCGCCGCGAACGCCGCAAAACGCCCCTCGTCCAGCGCGTCGCGCACCTCTCGCATCAGGTTCAGGTAGTAGTGCAGGTTGTGGATGCTGGCCAGCATCGGGCCGAGCATCTCGCCGCAGCGGTCCAGGTGGTGCAGGTAGGCGCGCGAGAAGCCGCGGCACGCGGTGCAGCTGCAGGTTTCGTCGATCGGACGCTCGTCGACCTTGTAGCGCGCATTGCGGATTCGCAGGTCGCCGAAGCGCGTGAACAGGTGGCCGTTGCGCGCGTTGCGCGTGGGCATCACGCAATCGAACATGTCGATGCCGCAGGCCACGCCCTCGACCAGGTCCTCCGGCGTACCCACGCCCATCAGGTAGCGAGGCTTGGAGTCGGGCAGCAGGCGCGGCGTGTGCGCCATGATGCGAAGCATCTCCTCCTTCGGCTCGCCGACGCTGACGCCGCCCACGGCATAACCCGGCAGGTCCATTTCGGCCAGCGCCGCGGCCGATTCGGCGCGCAGGGACTCGAACATGCCGCCCTGCACGATGCCGAACAGCGCATTCGGGTTGCCCAGGCGGCGGAACTCGTCATGGCTTCGGCGCGCCCAGCGCAGGCTCAGCTCCATCGAGCGCCGCGCCTCGTCCTCGGTGGTCAGGCGGCCGGCGCTCTGGTAGGGCGTGCATTCGTCGAACTGCATGACGATGTCGCTGTTCAGCACGGCCTGGATCTGCATGCTGACTTCGGGCGTCAGGAACAGCTTGTCGCCGTTCACCGGCGAGGCGAACTTCACGCCCTCCTCGCTGATCTTGCGCATCTCGCCCAGGCTCCACACCTGGAAGCCGCCGCTGTCGGTGAGCATCGGCCTGGGCCAGCCCTCGAAGCGGTGCAGCCCGCCGAACTGGCGCAGCACCTCCAGCCCGGGCCGCATCCACAGGTGGAAGGTGTTGCCCAGGATGATCGTCGCGCCCATGTCGAGCAGCGATTGCGGCATCACGCCCTTGACCGTGCCGTAGGTGCCCACCGGCATGAACACCGGCGTCTCGACGACGCCGTGCTTCAGGCTCATCCGGCCGCGCCGCGCCGGGCCTTCGGTGCGCAACAGCTCGAAACTCAGCATGCGGCGCATTGTCGCAGTGCCACGCGGCGCGGCGCTTCAGCGCGACAGCAGCATCGCGTCGCCGTAGCTGAAGAAGCGGTAGCGCGCCTCGATTG
>JBEIHU010000088.1:0-15659 GCA_040381175.1 Burkholderiaceae bacterium | reverse complement strand
TTGCCGCCGCCACCGGCGCCGCGCTGATGGGCCTGCTGGCCTTCCTGGCTGGGTCGCGCCGCCAGGGCTGAGCACGAACAGCAGCCCTTTCGGGCTGCTTCACAGGCCCATCCGGCTTTCGCAGAACGCGTAGCCGGATTGGGAACGTTTGGCGCGGTACATCGCCGAGTCGGCGCCGTGAATCAGCTGCTCCGAATCCAGACCGTGGGTGGGGTACATGGCGATGCCGATGCTGGGCAGCACCGTCGTGCGGACGCTGCCCACACTCAGCGGCGCAGCGACGGCATCGAACACCTTGCACGCCAGCCGTGACAACTGGTCCTTGTCCTGCCAGTCGGCCACCAGGCAGGCAAACTCGTCGCCGCCCAGGCGGCTGACCAAGTCCTTGGCCCGCACGGCATGGGTCAACCGCAGGGCCACGATGCGCAGCACCTCGTCGCCGATGCCGTGGCCATGCCGGTCGTTGATGGGCTTGAAGCCGTCCAGATCGATGTACATCACGGCCAGTGCCTGGCGTTGCGAGCGCTCGAGCGACAGCGCGCGGTCGAGGCGTTCGCGAAAGCAGCTGCGGTTCGGCAACGAGGTCAATGGATCGTGCGCGGCCAGGTGGCGCGCGAGGCGCTCGCCGGACTGCGTGTCATGCAGCTGAGCCCGGGTCTGCGCCAGCGCGGTCTGCGTCTGCAGCAACTGTTGCTCCAGGCGCTGGCGCCGATCGTCCTCGTGCTGCAGCGCCGCCTGCAGTTGCTCGAGCGCGGACACACAGTCCAGCACATGTCTTCCCGAGTCGAAATCCGCATCCGCGTTGCCTTGCTGCAGCTTGCCCTTGAGGGCACGCAGCAGGACACTCCAGTCGTCCATGGGCACGCCATTTGGCGCGGTGGGTTGCAAGGTCTCGGCGGCTTGCGGCAGCCCCTGCGATTCCTTGAATGGCAGGTGTTCGGCGATCCAGCTCATGTTCATGAGGTTGAGAGTGACTCGACGAATAGCCAGCGACGCGGTGTGCAGCAGCGCAAGGTGCGCGTGAGCTTCAGGCCGCCAGCCTGCCGTCGGCCCAGCGCGACCTTTCCCTCATGCGTGCGATGCTGGCCTGCAGCGCACAGCAGCGGATCGCTGCCCTGCGCCGAGCAGGCTGCCGGATACAGCAGCTCGTCCTCCAATCGCAGGTGCAAACAGCAGGCATCGCCGATGCGGCCGGCCGAAGCGGCCTTCTGCTTGGCATCGCCACCACGGGACACCAGCAGTTCATGGTCTCGAAAGTGCCGCCTGATACCCAGCTGCTCGCGAGACAGCAGGTCCAGTGCATCGACGTCGCGTTGCCGGGGTGATACAGGGCGGCGGCTCATGCTGCGGGCCTGGTCAAGGCTTGCGGCCGGTGGGCGCACGGCGTTTCGCCCCTGGAATGTGGGCCGGCGTGCGCGTGTCAGCCTGGCGCGGCGCGGGCTTGGCCGCCCTGGGCAGAACCAAACCGGCCACCTGGCCCGGCGGGGGCGAGCCTTCGGCAGTGAAGTCGGCGTTCTGCTCGACCAGCGTCTTTGGAGCCGTCGGGCGTCGGTTGGCACTGCGTGTCATAAGGAACCTTCGGCAGATGACGTGGGAGCCCGCGAAGCCCCGATCGGGCCACACGGCAGCTTTGCCAGCAGCTTGCGGCGTCGGCATGCGGATGTCTGTTCGACAACGCACATAAACAGGTCGCCAGGCATGACGGGCCGAGTCAACCTGCGCGCGCCTTCAGCACCCACCAGCGGGCGCGACATGTATGCTCGACCGCAACGGCAGGCACTGCGCGGCGCACTGCGCGCGCCGGCGCCGTCGATCCAACGCGAAGGACCAAGAACATGGCCAACCTGCGGCGTCATGCCGAACGCCACCGCACCGATCGCATCGGCTGGCTGCGCGCCGCCGTGCTCGGCGCCAACGACGGCATCGTCTCCACCGCCAGCCTGCTGCTGGGTGTCGCGGCAGCCCAGGCCAGCCACGCCGACATCCTGATCACCGGCGTGGCCGGACTGGTGGCCGGTGCCATGTCGATGGCGGCCGGCGAGTATGTGTCGGTGTATTCGCAGGCCGACACTGAGAACGCCGACCTGTCGCGCGAGCGTGCCGAGTTGCAGGCCAACCCGGCGGCCGAGGAGCGCGAGCTGACGGCCATCTACGTCACGCGCGGGCTCAAGCCCGCGCTGGCCCAGCAGGTGGCCAGCCAGCTGATGGCGCACGATGCATTGGGCGCACATGCCCGCGACGAGCTCGGCATCTCCGCGACGATGAGTGCGCGGCCGGTGCAGGCGGCATTGGCTTCGGCCGCAAGCTTCGCGGCAGGGGCCGCGCTGCCGTTGGCCGTGACGGCACTGTCGCCGCCGCCGCTGCTGGTCGGCGCGGTATCGATCACTTCTCTGGTGTTCCTGGCCGCGCTCGGCGCCACCGCGGCGCGCGCCGGTGGGGCCGGCATGCTGGCCGGCGCCTGGCGCGTCACCTTCTGGGGCGCGCTGGCGATGGCCATCACCGCTGGCGTGGGGGCCTTGTTCGGTGCTGTCGTGTAGTTCCGCTTTGCGGCGCCGGGTTCAGCCGAGCCACTGCTGGTAGACGCGCCGGTCGGCGGCGTAACAGCGGCATGCGGCGCCCTCCAGGCCCGGGCGATCGAGCACGGTGAGCTGGCCGCGCCGGTATTCGATCAGGCCGGCTCGTTGCAAGGCACCGGCCGCCCCGGTGATGCCGACGCGGCGCACACCGAGCATGTAGGCCAGGAACTCATGGGTCACGCGAAAGCTGTCCACCTGGGCACGGTCCTGGCTCATCAACAGCCAGCGTGCCAGGCGCTGGCTTATCAGGTGGAAGCGCAGGCAACCCGCAGCCGCAGCCAGTTGCGACATCAACACATACACGTAGCGCTGCAGCACACGCTGCAGGGCCAGGCTGCGGGCCAGCTCGGCGCGAAAAGGCGCGCGCCCGATGCGCCAGGCCTGGCCCAGCCCTTGGACCAGCGCGCGCAAGGGCACGGTTTCCACATCCAGCACCATTTGCACCCTCAGCATGCCTTCACGGCCGACCATGCCCACCTCCAGCGCGGCATCGACATCGTTCAGCGCCAGCAGCGAGATGAAGCCCTCGGTCGGAAAGTACACATGCTGCGTCTGAGCGCCGGGCTCGCACAGCGTCTGCGACAGCACCAGCTCGGCAGGCTCGCAAAGCGCCAGAAGGCGGCGCTGCGCCGGCCGCGGCAGAAGTTCGATCAGGTGATTGCAGGCAGTGACCATGCGCCAAGTCTGCGCCCCGGGCATAGCGCCGACTGTCTGCCGGCGCACATAGCGCGTATCAGGCTGCCAGCGAGTGCTCGCGGTTGCACAGCGCGGTCCGTGCCACTGTGCCATCAGCGCCTGGGCACAACGCAGCCGGCAAGGGCGCGGTGCGTGTCAAACCGCCAGCTTGGGCGGCAACAGCCGGTCATATTCCTGCTTGACCACCGCATGACATCTCGTACCTGCGCCGGCCCAGGCCCGGACGGTCGGGCACCAGGATGCGGCCACGCGAATAATGGAACGGCCCGGCCCTTTGCACATTAAGTGCCGCTTCGGTGACCCCTTCGCTGCGTACCCCAGCATGATGGCGATCAGCTCCTGCGTCATGCGAAGCTCGCTGCCGGACAGCGGGTCCGGCTCAGAGGCAGCCACCGGCGCAGCTGCTCGTCGAGCGAATGGAGACGGTTGCACACCGGCAGCCGGCACCCTGACTTGTGTGCGCTGTCGAACACAGGCACGGCCCCGAAACGGCATGCCGTCCGACAGACAGCCGCTGACGCTCCACATAGGATCGGTTCACCAGGTTCCAGTGGCTTGGCCCATTGTCGCAGTGGCGCCGGTGCGCCGTGCCGATCCCTTGACATTGCGCGCAATCCTCGGGCTGCGCGGTAGGAGAAGCGAATGAAGACCGATGTGATGGCCACTCCCTTCTGGAGCACTGCTTCGTTCGGCGATACGGCCGACACCTCGCCGATGGAACTGTCGGAACTGGGCGAGCACCTGCAACACTGCTCGGCCCAATCCGGGCGCTGGGCGCGGCTGCGCATCGCTGCCGAGTCGATGAACGGCTTCGTCAGCACCCGCCTCGTCACCACCCTGGCCTTGTTGAGCCTGCCGATCCTGCTGCTGGCGCTGCTGCTGTAGCCGATGGCCCAAGCCGAACTGCTGCGCCTGCTGCCCGATGCGCCGCAGGCGCTTTGTGCCATTCTCGACAGCGGCCACCGGCCGGTGCAGCCACCGATCCGATCCGAGATCTTCGGGCTGCAGCGCTTCGCGCAGCACGGACGCAGCCTGGGCGAAACCCACCGCGCGGCGCGTGCACGCGCCGGTGCGGCCAGCTTCTTCCCACGCCTGCAGGACAACATCCGCGTCCTGCGCCAGGCGCACTACTATCTCGGCCTGCAGGCATCCACCGGCTACGACATCAGCCCCGCGGCCGAGTGGCTGCTCGACAACTTCCACCTGATCGAAGCGCAGCTCAAGGAGATCCGCGACGGCCTGCCGCGCAACTACTTCCGCGCGTTGCCGATGCTGCTGGACGAGCCGCTGGCCGGCCTGCCGCGCATCTACGGCGTGGCCTGGGCCTTCGTGGCCCACAACGACGGTGCCTTCGACGAAGAACTGCTGCTGCACTTCCTGTCTGCCTACCAGGAGACGCGTGAGCTGAACCTCAGCGAGATGTGGGCCCTGCCCACCACCATTCGTGTGGTGCTCGTCGAGAACCTGCGCCGCCTGGCCGAGCGCGTGGCCACGCACAAGGCAGCGCGCGAGGTGGGCAACCTGTGCAGTGACCGCATCGAGAGCTTCTCGCTGCGCGCGCTGGACCAGCTGCTCGCGCTGCTGCAGCGGCGTGGCGTGGGCGCGGTCTTCCTCGCCCAGGTGGCGCAGCGCCTGGCCGGCCGCCAGTCCGGCGATCCGGCGCGGGTGCACGATTGGCTGCAGCGCGCCTTGCCCGACCCTGCCGCGCAGCAGGTTCAGCAGGTGGCCGACCAGGCGGCCGACAACCTGAGTGTCAGCAACGCGGTCAACTCGCTGCGCGCCATCGGCGATACCGACTGGAGCGACATCATTGCGCGCAGCAGCGTGCTGATGCAGCGCATGCTCGCCGCGCCGGTGTTCGCGGCCGAGGCGGTGCCCACGCGTGACCAGACCTTGCACCGCATCGAGCGGCTAGCCCGGCGTAGCGGGCGCAGCGAACGGGTCGTGGCGCAGACGCTGCTCGACATGATCAGCCGCGCCGACACCAGCCAACCGCAGCAGGCGGTGCCCAGCCACTGGCTGCGCGGGCCGGGTCGGGCCGAACTGCTGCGCGCGCTCGGCCTGCATGAACGCGGCGCGCTGCTGTGGCGCGCCACGGCGCGACGCCTGGTACTGCCGGCCTACCTGGGCACCTTGCTGAGCCTCACGCTCGGCCTGGTGACCTGGATGCTGTGGCGCGATGCCGATGGCCCGTGGACCTGGTTCGCTGCTGCATTGATGCTGTTCCCGGCCTCCGAGGCCATGGTGGCGCTGGTCAACCGCCTCATCAGCGAATCGACACGCCCGCAGCAATTGCCGCGCCTGGCCCTGGCACAGGGCATTCCACCAGCGCACCGGGTGCTGGTGGCCATGCCCGTGATGTTGACCGATGCCAGCTCGGTAGATGGACTGCTGCACCGCCTGCGGCTGCACTATCTGGCCAACCCGGAGCCGTTGGCGCAGTTTGCGCTGCTGTCCGATTGGGCCGACGCCGCCGCTGCGCAAGCACCTGCCGACGACGCGTTGCTGCAGCACGCCCGCCAGGGCATCCGCGCGCTGAACACCCTCCATCCGCCTGCGCAGGGCAAACCGGTGCGCTTCGCGCTGCTGCATCGCGAGCGGGTCTTCAGCGAGTCTGAGCAATGCTGGATCGGCAGTGAGCGCAAACGCGGCAAGCTCGAGGCGCTGATCGCGCGTCTTGCCGGAGCCGGCCCGGGGCCTTTCTTCGACCTGGGCGAGGACTCACGCCTGGCCGACGGGACCGCCTACGTGCTCACGCTGGACAGCGACACGCAGCTGCCACCGGGGCGCCTGCGCGAGCTGGTGGGCGTGGCCGCGCATCCGCTGAACCGGCCGCGACTGGATGCCGCGGCGCGCCGCGTGGTCAGCGGCTACGGCATCCTGCAGCCGCGCATCGTTACCCCCTTGCCGGCGCCTCAGCATATGACGCCGTACCACTGGCTGTTCGCCGGGCAATGCGGCATCGACCCCTACAGCGCGGCCAGCTCCGAGGTCTACCAGGACCTGTTCGGCGAGGGCAGCTTCACCGGCAAGGGCCTGCTCGACGTGCAGGCCATGCAGGCGGTCCTGGCCGGCCGGCTGCCCGAAGGCCAGGTGCTGAGCCACGACCTGCTCGAAGGCTCGCTTGCCCGCTGCGCGGCAGTGAGCGACATCACGCTGGTCGAGGACGCGCCCTTCCATGCCGACGTGGCCGCGTCGCGCGTGCACCGCTGGGCGCGCGGCGACTGGCAGCTGCTGCCCTTCATGCTGCGCAGCAAACGCTACCCGCTGCGTGCCATCCACCGCTGGAAGATGTTCGACAACCTACGCCGCAGCCTGGTGGCGCCGCTGTCGCTGGCATTGATGCTGCTGGCGCTGGCGGGGCATGGGCTGACGCCGTGGGCGGCGCTGGCGCTGGTGCTGGCAGCCTTTGGCACCGGGCCCTTGATCAGCGCAGTGGCAGGATTCTCGCCCAGCCGCGACGACATCGCCAAACTGCACTTCTACCGCCAGGCCGGTGCCGACCTGCTGCGCGTCGTGAACGGCGCACTATGGCACCTGGCCCAGCTGCTGCAACAGGCGCTGCAATCGGCGGATGCGATCGTGCGGGCCTTGTACCGCATGGCCGTGAGCCGACGGCACCTGCTGCAGTGGACCACTGCGGCTGTGGCACAGGCCTCCGCCGTGCGCGACTTGGCACCGCTGCTGCGCCGCCATCGGCAGGAGCCGATGCTTGCTGCGCTGTTGCTGACCGGCCTGTTCGCGATCGGCACTCCGTACACGGCCTGGTCACTGGGGCTGTGCACGCTATGGGGCCTGTCGCCGGTGTGGACCTGGTGGGTCAGCCGGCCGCGCCGGCGGCTGCGCGGGCCCGCGCTGTCGGCCACCGACAGCGTGTACCTGGAAGGCATTGCACGAGACACCTGGCGCTACTTCGAGCGCTGCGTCACCGCGCAGGATGGGCACCTTCCGCCCGACAACCTGCAGACCGCACCGCACGACATGCTGGCGCGCCGCACCTCGCCCACCAACATCGGCCTGTACCTGCTGAGCGCGGCCGTCGCGCGGCAGTTCGGCTGGATCGGAACGACGGAGCTGGTGGCGCGACTGGAAGCCACGCTGGCCACCGTGGCCACGCTGCCGCAGCACCGTGGCCACCTGCTCAACTGGTACGACACGGGCAGCGGCGCGCCGCTGCTGCCAGCCTACGTGTCCACCGTGGACAGCGGCAACTTCTGCGGCCACCTGCTGGCGCTGGCCGAAGCCTGCCTGGAGCTGGCCGAGGCACCCTTCGACCCCGCTGCATCGCAGCGGGCTCTGGAGGCCTCCAAAGCGCGGCTGGCACCGCTGCTGGCTGCGCGCCATCGGCTGACGGCCGGGCAGCGCGAGGAACTGCGCTGGTGCCTGGCCGACCATCGCGCCAACCTGCACTCGGCGGCTCTCGATCTGCAGGCGCAAACCAGCGGCTCGGCGGCCGATGCGCCGCGCCGACTGCGCGCGCTGGCCCACCGCTGCCAGCAGCTGGCAGCACAGGCCGACTTCGGCTTTCTTTACCACCGCGGGCGCCACCTGTTCCACATCGGCTACCGCGTGGCCGAGCAGTCGCTCGATTCCGGCTTCTACGACCTGCTGGCGTCGGAGTCGCGCCTGACCAGCCTGTTCGCAGTGGCCAAGGGCGACGTGCCGGTGCGGCACTGGGCGTCACTCGGCCGCCCCTTCTTTGCCGTGGGTGCCGATGCGGGGCTGCGCTCCTGGTCGGGCTCGATGTTCGAGTACCTGATGCCCACGCTGGTGCTCGACGAGCCGCAGGGCAGCGTGCTGGAACAGGCCCATCAGGCCGCGCTGCGCGAACAGATCGCCTTTGCCGCGGCCCACCAGGTGCCCTGGGGCATCTCCGAGTGCGCCTATGCAGGCAGCGACCACACGTTGGCCTACCAATACGCGCCGCAGGGCGTGCCCCGGCTGGCCCTGCGCCGCACGCCCAGCGACGAGCTGGTGATCGCACCCTATGCCACCGCGCTGGCAGCGCAGATCGCCGTGCGCCGCGCCTGCCGCAACTTCCGCGCACTGCAGAAGCTGGGCGCCCGTGCGCGCTACGGCTTCATCGAGGCGGTGGATTTCACGCCGGCACGCCAGGCCGACGCCGCGCCGTTCACGCTGGTGCAGACCTTCATGGCGCACCACCAGGGCATGAGCATCGTCGCGCTGGGCAATGTGCTGCTGGAAGGCGTCGCCCAACGCTGGGGCAGCCGCAGCGCACTGATCGAGACCGTGGCTTCGCTGCTGCACGAAAGCACGCCGCGCGAGGTTTCTGTGCTGTCTGCACCGACGGTGGTGCCACCCGCCCCGGTGCGCGAGCGGCGGGCTTCGGGCCTGCTGCGTGAGGTGCAGCCCGGCGCCGCGGCGGTGGAGCCGACCCACCTGCTGTCCAACGGCCGCTACGGCGTGTCGCTGCGCGCCAACGGCGCCGGCTTCAGCCGCTGGGGCGAGACGGGGCTGACCCGCTGGCGCGATGACGCGCTGCGCGATGCGCATGACAGCTTCTTCTACCTGCGCTGGCCGCAGGGCGCGCGCAAAGACGCGCCGGCGCACCCGGTGTCGATCACGCAGCATCCGGCGCCCGACCCGGCAGCCCACTACCGGAGCACCTTCCACGCCGACCGCGTCTGCTTCGACGCCGCCTGGTCCGGCGTGCAGGCCCATACGACGGTCTGGGTCAGCCCCGAGGACGACATCGAGTTCCGCCAGATCGAGGTCAGCAACCTGGGCGAACGCACGCTCGAGATCGAGCTGCTCTCGGCCTTCGACGTGACGCTGTCGGACGCCCGCGCCGACGAAGCCCATCCCGCGTTCATGAACCTGTTCGTGCGCGCCGAGTGGCAGGCGGCGCAACAAGCGCTGTGGTTCGAACGCAAGCCGCGCCTGCCCACCGAAGCGGCGCTGCGCCTGGCCCACTTCCTGGCATCCAGCGATGCCCAGGTGCTGAGCGTGCGCGTGCTCGCCGACCGACAGCGCTGGCTGGGGCGCAATCGCGACGCCAGCCAGCCGCTGGCCGACTTCGACACGCCCGCGGCCAGCGCCGACGCAGCATGTACGCTAGACACCGGGCTGGACCCGGTGTGCGCCATGGCCGTGCGCTTGCGCATCGCACCGCTGGCCAAGGCGCGGCTGACCTTTGCCACGGCGGCCAGCGACGACGATGGCACCTTGCGCGCGGTGATCGACAAGTACCGTCAACCCAGCCACGTGCAGCGCGCCTCGCTGATGTCGGCCACGCTGGCCGGCATCCGCCTGCGCACGCTGCGTGTCAGCGCCGAGACCTTCGCCGCGATCCAGACGCTGAGCACGGCCCTGGTGCTGAGCCTGACGCGGCCGCAGTCTGGCTCGCGCCACACCGACGCGGCCGCGGTCTGCGACCGTCGGCTGTTGTGGCGCTTCGGCATCTCCGGCGACCGGCCGGTGCTGCTGGTGTCGGCCAGCGCGATGCAGGACCTGGGGCTGCTGCGCTCGTTGGCCCAGGGGCTGCGCCTGTGGTCCTGGGGTGGCATCGCTTGCGATCTGGTGGTGGTCAACAGCGAAGCAGCGTCCTACCAGCTGGCGCTGCAGCGCGAACTGGTGGCGCTGCGCGAACGCCATGCGGCAGAGAGTGGGGCCCAGCCAGGGCTGGTGGCCACGGCCTTGCACGTGCTGCGCCGCGACGAGCTGTCCGAAGACGAGTTGTCCACGCTGCGGGGCCTGGCGCGCCTGCACCTGCGTGCCGACGGCCGTTCGCTGTTGCACCATGTGCTGGCCTGGATCAGCGAACACGAACTGGCGCTGGAGCAGCGCCTCGAGGTGTCGACCACGGCGCTGGCCGACACCGTGGCCAGCGCCGCCGCCCCGACGCCGGCGCAGGGCGAGTTCGTGGCCGAGTCCGGCGAATTCCGCTTCGAGGTCAGCGATGCGCGGCGCCCGGTGCGACCCTGGATCAACGTGCTGTCCAACCCGCAGTTCGGCGCGCAGGTCTCCGAAGCCGGCGGCGGCCACACCTGGGCGGTGAACAGCCGCATGAACCAGCTCACCGCCTGGTCGAACGACGCGGTGGCCGACCCGGCCAGCGAAAGCTTCCTGATCCAGGACCGCCGCGGCCATGCGCTGTGGCAGGTGGCCGCAGGCCCGCGCGCCGGACTCGGCGACGCGGTCTCGGGCTACCGCGTGGCCCACGGCCAGGGCTACACGGTGATTAGCCACCACCACGGCAGCCTGCAGGTGAACGTGTCGTGGTGCGTCGACCCGGGCAGTGCGGTCAAGCAGGTGCGGCTGCGCCTGGTGAATCGCGGGCATCGCAGCTTGCACCTGCGCATCGCCGGCATCGCCGAATGGATGATGGGTGCGAACCGCGCCGATCGCGGCACGGTGCACACCGCCCTGTTCCGCCAGCGCCTGCCGGCGGCGCACGAAGCCGGGTCCCTACTCGGCGTCGATCGTCGCCTCACCGCGCTGCTGTGCACGCAGCGCGAGCGCGCTGCCGGTTTCGGCAACGGTACGGCCTTCTTGGCGCTGGCCGGCGATGCCGACGAGGCCGAAGACTGGAGTTGCGATCGCCGCGAGCTGTTCGACGCACGGGGCCGCCTGGTGCTGCCCGACCACCTGGGCCAACGCCAGGGCAGCGGGCTGGACCCCTGCGCGGCGCTGGCCACCCGCCTGACCCTGCCGGCCGGAGACACGGCCGAGCGGGTGTTCCTGCTGGGTTATGCCGAGAACCCCGACGCCGCGCGGCGCCTGGCCACCACCGCGGCCACAGTCGGTGCCGTAAAGCGGCTGGACCGGGTGCGCGACCACTGGGACGCCCTGTTGGGCGCGACCAGCGTGCAAACGCCCGACCCGCTATTCGACGCGCTGGTCAACCGCTGGCTGCTGTACCAGACGGTGTCGTGCCGCCTGTGGGCCAAGGCCGGCTTCTACCAGGCGGGGGGCGCCACCGGCTTTCGCGATCAGTTGCAGGACGCCATGGCGCTGTCCTGGGCCGCGCCGGACATGCTGCGCCAACAGATCCTGCACGCCGCATCGCGCCAGTTTCCCGAAGGCGATGTGCAGCACTGGTGGCATGCGCCAGGCGGTGCCGGCGTACGCACGCATTTCTCCGACGACCTGCTTTGGCTGGCCTTTGCCATCGGCCACTACCTGCGTGCCACCGGCGACACGAAGCTGCTCGACCAACAGGTGCCCTTCATCGAAGGTGCCGCCATTCCCGCAGGCGCCGAGGACGCCTACTACGCACCGGTCATCAGCGCGCAGCAGGCTACGGTGTACGAGCATGCCGCGCGTGCCATCGACCGCAGCCTGCGCGTGGGAGTGCACGGCCTGCCGTTGATGGGCAGTGGCGACTGGAACGACGGCATGAACCGCGTCGGCATCGAAGGACGCGGTGAGTCAGTGTGGCTGGGATGGTTCCTGTGCGACATCGTCGCCGACTTCGCGCCGCGGGCTCGCGCGCGCGGCGAACTGACCCGTGCAGCGCGCTGGGAGGAGGCAACGTTGGTCTGGACGGCGGCATTGAACGACACGGCCTGGGACGGGCAGTGGTTCAAGCGCGCCTTCTTCGACGATGGCCAGCCGCTGGGCTCGGCGGCCAATGCCGAAGGCCGCATCGACCTGATCGCGCAGGCCTGGTCGGTGCTGTCCGGCGTGGCGCCACGCTCGCTGCAACGCATGGCGCTGGCCGCCGCGGACAGCCACCTGGTGGACCACGAGGCCGGCCTGGTGAAGCTGCTCGACCCGCCGCTGCAGCATGCGCAGCCGAGTGCGGGCTACATCCAGGCCTATCCACCGGGCGTGCGCGAGAACGGCGGCCAGTACACGCATGCGGGCGTCTGGGCACTGATGGCGCAGGCCCGCTTCCAGGCCACGCTGGGCAGGTCTTCGCCTGCTGAAACGCCCGACCCGGACGCGGCTTATCGCTACTTCAAGTACCTGAGCCCCGCCCACCGTTCGCGCCATGCCACGCTGGGCTCGGCCTATGGCATCGAACCCTATGTGGTGGCCGGCGACGTCTACACGCAGCCGCCCTATGTTGGGCGCGGCGGCTGGAGCTGGTACACCGGCGCCGCGGCCTGGCTGCACCGTGCGGCCATCGAATCGATTTTCGGCCTGCAGCTCGGCGCACGGGAGCTTTCGTTCACACCGTGCCTGCCACCACACTGGCCGCGGGCAGAGCTCTGCCTTTCGCGCGAAGGCCGTACGATGCGTTTCGTGTTCATCCGCAGCGACGCACGTCTCGCACTAGACTTGTTGCGCGATGAACTTCCGGAAGCACGGCTTTTGCGACCTTCCACAGTGCTTGACTGGCGCGCGCTGCCTGAGCACAGCGCGTTTGTCGTGCCGCTGCTGGACGCATCATCCGATCGGCCGGCCAGCCGCAAAACCGAACCGACCGACCTGCAAGGCACGTCCTGACCGGCCCGCTACAGTGGCTCGGCCGCAGCGAGGCGCGAGATGCTGAAGCGCGATACACCCAACTCGACGGAGCTGAATCCATGACCTACCGTGCCCTGATCGTCGCTGTCGCGTTGGCCGCGCTGGCGCTTTTCGCCTTCCTGAACTGGGCGGTCTTCAACGCACCGACGGTGCTAAACCTGGGCTTTGCCGAGGTCAACGCCCCGTTGGGCCTGATCATGCTCATCGTCACCGGCGTCGTCAGCGCGCTGTTTCTCGTGTACATCGTCTTCCAGCAGGCGGGCGTGATCCTGGAGACGCGCCGCTACGCGAAAGAGCTCAAGAGCCACCGCGAGTTGGCCGACAGCGCCGAGGCTTCGCGCTTCACCGAACTGCGCAACCATCTCGAAGCCGAGTTGCGCCGCATCGAGGCGCAGGGCGCGGCCGTGCAGCGCGAAAGCGGCGCGCGCGTCGAGAAGATCGAGCAAGGCTTGCTTGACAAGATGGCGGAATCGACGCGCACCTTGTCGGCCTATCTGGGCGAGATCGAGGACAAGCTCGATCGGGTGCTGGCCCAGCCGCGCTCCTGAGCGGACCAGAAGCAACGGCGCCCTAGCGCGCGGTTGCAGACCCGAACGCCTCACACCCAGGGCAGCTCGCGATGCCTGCGGCTCAGCGCAGGCCGAAGTACCCCAGGATGAAAAGGATGATCACCACCGCACCCACCAGCCAGATCAATCTGTTCATGATAGCGTTCCTTTGAATGGAATTTTGAAGTTCGACACCGAGCCTGAGCACATCACCAAGACTCAGAGCGTGCTGCGCGCTTCTTTTAGCGCTTCCTTGGCGTCACCGGCTGTTGGCGCCGACCGAAAACTGACCCACTTACCGCGATAGTGCCGATTCAATATTGACCCGGGTGTTCAACCTACCCTGCCTCTTTCTTGAGCAGGGGAGAAGGAGTGATCACCATGGCCATGATTGGCAAGGTCAAGCGGATGTACTTCCGCCAGAAGAAGTCTGTTCGGGAGATCGTGCGGCTGACGAGCCTGTCGCGCAACACGGTACGCAAGTGGCTGAAGGCGCCGGTGCTGGACGAGCCGAGATACCGGCGAAGCCAGGGGCCGGGCAAGCTCACGCCGTTTGCTGAGGCGATCAAGCTGGCGCTGAAGGCCGATGCGCACCGTCCGCGACACGAGCGGCGCACGGCCCGCGCGCTGCACGCGCAGATCCGAGCCGACGGCTACGCCGGCAGCTACAGCCGCGTTACCGACTTCGTGCGGGCCTGGCGCCAGGGCGAAGGCCAGAGCGTGTCGACCACCGCCTTCGTGCCGCTGGCCTTCGAACTCGGCGAGGCCTTCCAGTTCGACTGGAGCGAAGAGGGCCTGGTGGTCGGTGGCATCTACTACCGCATGCAGGTGTCGCACCTGAAGCTGTGCGCCAGCCGGGCCTTCTGGCTGGTGGCCTACCCCAGCCAGGGCCACGAGATGCTGTTCGACGCCCACACCCGCTCGTTCGCGGCCATGGGCGGCATTGCCAGGCGCGGCATCTACGACAACATGAAGACGGCCGTGGACAAGGTCAAGAAGGGCAAGGGGCGCAGCGTCAACAAGCGCTTCGCCGTGATGTGCTCGCACTACCTGTTCGATGCCGACTTCTGCAACGTCGCCTCCGGGTGGGAGAAGGGGGTCGTAGAGAAGAACGTCCAGGACAGCCGCCGGCGCATCTGGATCGACGCGGCGCGGCAGCGCTTCGGCTCCTTCGTCGAACTCAACGCCTGGCTGGGCACCCGCTGCCGGGCCTTGTGGGAAGAGGTCCGCCACCCCGAGCACGATCAGTTCAGCGTGGCCGAGATGCTGGACCACGAGCGGCCGCACCTGATGCCCATGCCCGAGCCCTTCGACGGCTATGTGGAGAACCCGGCGCGCGTGACCAGCACCTGCTTGGTGGCGGTGGCGCGCAACCGCTACTCGGTGCCGTGCGAGCTGGCCGGCCAGACGGTCAGTACCCACCTGTACCCGGGCAAGCTCGTCGTCGTGGCGGGTGACGAGATCGTGGCCAGCCACGAGCGACTGAGCGACCGCGGCCAGACCAAGTACGACTGGCAGCACTACATCCCGCTGATCCAGAGGAAGCCCGGGGCGCTGCGCAACGGCGCGCCCTTCGCCGACATGCCCGAGCCGCTGCAGCAGCTGCGCCGCGCCCTGCTGCGCGACCCGGGCGGCGACCGGGTGATGGCGCAGGTCCTGGCCATCGTGCCTGCGGCCGGCCTGGACGCGGTGCTGGTGGCAGTGGAGCTGGCGCTGGAGAGCACGCGAGCTGGGCGGGTCAGCGTCGAGCACGTCCTGAACGTGCTGGGCCGGCTGAACGCTGCGCCGGCGCCTGAGAGTGCCGCCACCGCGCTGCAGGTCTCGACGCCGCCGCTGGCCAACACCGAGCGCTACGACAGCCTGCGTGGCGCCAGCCCGGCTGGCACCACTTCTGACACCACCACCGAGGAGGCCGACCATGCGTGAGCTGGCCGTTGAACTCAAGCAACTGCGCATGCACGGCATGGCCAGTGCGTGGGCTGATCTGGTCGAGCAGGGGGGAAGTGCCGCACTGGACAGCTCGCGCTGGCTGCTCGAGCACCTACTGCAGGCCGAGACCACCGACCGGGCCATGCGTTCGGTGAGCCATCAGATGCACACGGCCAAGTTCCCGGTGCACCGTGACCTGGCGGGCTTCGACTTCGAGGCCTCCAAGGTGGATCGCAAGCTGATCCACAGCCTGGCCGAGATGACCTTCACGGATGCAGCGCACAACGTGGTGCTGGTGGGCGGGCCGGGCACGGGCAAGACGCACCTGGCCACCGCCATCGGGGTGGCCGGCATCACGCGCCATGGCCGGCGGGTACGGTTCTACTCGACGGTGGACCTGGTCAACGCGCTGGAGCAGGAGAAGAACCAAGGTCGGGCCGGGCGTATCACCACGAGCCTGCTGCGCATGGACCTG
>JBEIHU010000087.1:0-15833 GCA_040381175.1 Burkholderiaceae bacterium | reverse complement strand
GACCATTACTGCGAGGACCCCAGCACATACCGCCTGCAGTCGCGCTGTTCCGAGCTGCTGGGCAAGGCGGCGGCGCTGTGGCTGCCCACCGGCACGCTGGCCAACCAGGTGGCGCTGCGCACGCTGACGCGCCCCGGCGACGAGGTGGTGGCCTGCCGCGAATCGCATGCCGCCTGGCACGAGGCCGGCGGCGCGGCGGCCAATGCCGGCGTGCAGATCCACGAGATCGGGCAGGGCGGGCGCTTCAGCGCCGACGAGCTGCGCGCCGCGGTCAAGCCGCGCAACTTCGCGATCTTCCCGACCACCACGCTGGTCGAGGTGGAGAACACCCACAACCGCGCCGGCGGCGTGGTCGTGCCGCAGGCCGAGGTGCTGCGCATCTGCGCGGTGGCGCGCGAGCTGGGCCTGGCCACCTTCCTGGACGGTGCTCGGCTGTGGAATGCCGGCATCGCCAGCGGCGTGCCGCTGCACGAGCTGGCCGCGCCCTTCGACCTGGTGGCGGTGGCCTTCAGCAAGGGCCTGGGCGCGCCGGGCGGCTCGCTGCTGGCCGGGCCGAAGGAGCTGATCGCCGCCGCCAGCCGGCACTGCCGCCGCCTGGGCGGCTCGATGCGGCAGAACGGCATCTTCGCGGCCGCGGCCCTGCATGGGCTGGACCATCACCTGGACCGCCTGGCCGAAGACCATGCCAACGCCCGCGTGCTGGCCGAGGCGCTGGCTGCCGGTGCGCCGGTGCAGCTGGACCTGGCCACGGTGCAGACCAACATCGTCGTCTTCCACCTGCCGGCCGCGCTGCCGATCGATGCGCCGACGCTGAGCGAGCGCGCGCGACAACAGGGCGTGCTGGTCAATGCCTTCGGCGCGCGCACCGTGCGCGCGGTCACCCACCTGGACGTGAACCGGGAGCAGTGCGCACGCGCCGCCCAGGTGCTGGTGGAGCTGCTGGCCGGCTGATCAGCGCGGCGGCGACTGCAACGCGCGCGCCAGCGCGGCATTGAAGGCCTCGGCCGCCTCGAACTGCACCCAGTGGCCGGCCGCGGGCAGCAGCTCCAGCGAGCGGAAATCCGGCGCCGTGGACAGAACCCGTTGGATCAACGGCAGGCGGTGGCGGTACAGCACGTCCATCGCGCCCCAGATGCCATGCACGGGACAGCGCAGGCGCGGCAGTATCGGCACCAGCGCGTCGGTGAGCATCAGGCGGCGCTTGCGCAGCCGGTCGCGCTCGACGTTGCGGGCATGCAGCGCCACCGCCAGTCCGCTGGCCGAGGCCGGGTCCGCCAGCATCAGCTGCAGCAGGTTGTGGCGGTGCGCAGCCAGGCTGGGCGCGCCCGCGGGCAGCAGGTCCCAGCGCTGCAGGTCCAGCGGCGGCAGCAGCTCGGCGCTCAGGCCCGGGCTGCCGACCAGCACCAGCCGAGCCACCCGTGCCGGCACCGCCTTGGCCCACAGGCTGGCCACCAGGGCGCCCAGCGAGAAGCCGACCATGTCCAGCGGCGTGCCGCCGATCAGCGATTCCAGGCCGCGCTCCAGCCAGCCGGGCAGCACGTCGGCATCATGGCCGTCGGGCGGCGCGGCAGATTCGCCGAAGCCGGGCAGGTCGGGCACCCACACCGCATGGCCGGCGCGCGCCAGCGGCTCGATGTTGCGCAGCCAGTGCGTCCAGCTGCCCGAGCCGCCGTGCAGCAGCAGCACCGGCCGGCCGCCAGCCGGTCCCCAGCGCCGCCACACCATGGTGCCGCTGCCACAGGTTGTTTCGGTGCGCTCGGCGCCGCGTTGCAGGGCTTCGACCTGGTCCATTGCGTCCATGCGGGAAGTCTAGGCGCGGCGAGGTGATGGCCGAGCGTTTAGAGTGCCGCATGGATGCGATTCCCTACGACGACATTCCTCTGGTCAAGGGCCTGCCGCTGGTGGGCAACCTGCCGAAGTTCCTGCGCGACCCGCTGGCAAACGCCCGCTCGCTCGAGGTGCACGGCAACGTGGTGCGCTCGCGCACCTTCTTCGAGACCGTGACGCTGCTCGGCCCCGAGGCCAACCAGTTCGTGCTGCACGACCGCGAAGGCAACTTCAGCAGTCGCGGTGGCTGGTACTACTGGATCGACGCGGTCTTCCCGGGCGCGATCATGGCCATGGACGACCCGGCCCATAAGCACCATCGGCGCATCATGCAAGGCGCCTTCAAGCGCTCGGCCATGGAGCGCTACGTGGCCGACATGGGGCCGGTGATCGCCGACGTGCTGGAGCGCTGGCCGCCCGGCACGATGAAGGTCTTCCCGCAGATCAAGGCGCTGACGCTGAACATCGCCGCGCGCGTGTTCATGGGCATGGCGCTGGGGCGCGAGGCCGACCGCATGAACCAGGCCTTCATCGACACGGTGGAAGCCTCGCTGGCGCTGATCCGCAAGCCGCTGCCGCCCTTCGGCATGTGGCGCGGCGTGCGCGCGCGCCGCTTCCTGGTGGAGCTGATGCGCTCCAAGCTGGCCGACAAGCGCGCCAGCGAGGGCCCCGACCTGTTCAGCCAGCTGTGCCATGCGCGCGGCGAGGACGGCGAGCGCTTCAGCGACGACGAGGTCGTCAACCACATGATCTTCCTGTTGATGGCGGCGCACGACACGACCACCTCGACGCTGACCACGATGTTCTATTGCCTGGCGCGCCACCCCGAGTGGCAGCAGCGGCTGCGTGACGACGCGCTGGCGCTGGCGTCGCCACAGCTGCAGTACACCGAGCTGGCCGGCTGCGAGCGCTCTGAGTGGGTGATGAAGGAATCGCTGCGCATGTACCCGCCGCTGACCTCGATCCCGCGCAAGGCGGCGCGCGACTGCAGCTTCGGCGGCTTCCACATCCCCAAGGGAACGCCGGTGGGCATCTCGCCAATCCACACCCACCACATGTCGTCGATCTGGAAGAAACCGGACGACTTCGACCCCGAGCGCTTTGCGCCGGAGCGCGCCGAGCACCGGCGCCACGCCTATGCCTACCTGCCCTTCGGCGGCGGCGCACACCTGTGCATCGGCCAGCATTTCGCCGACATGGAAGTCAAGAGCGTGATGCACCAGGTGCTGCGGCGCTTCAGCTGGCAGGTGCGCGACGGCTACCGCATGCCCTACCAGCTGGTGCCGATCGCCAAGCCGCGGGATGGCTTGCCGATCGAACTCAGCGCGCTATGACGGTGCGCCGGCGCCGAATCGATTGACGATCGCGAAGGCAGAGGCCCGGAGCGGGGCGACCCGCATTGCTCCCCCTGCTCGTGCGGGCTTGATCGACAGCGGACTCGGTGCGGGCTCCTGCTCGCGACGGCCGGTACCCGTAGTCGACCCATCTGTGTCCTACGAATGTTTGAACCGCCCCGGCAATTGAGGAGGCTCCTTCGATTGAGAATGGAGCCATCATGAGGAAGTCCCCGAAGTATTCGTATTCGGAGTGCTTACTGGTTGGGCACGAGCGCTGAGTTCAAATGACGCAGCGGGTGTCGACTTGATGATGGACGCATTGGCACTCATAGAGTCGATGGGACGCGATCATGGGAATGCTGACACGCATCCCGTACTGGAGGACATTGATTGCCGACGGTTGCCGCGTGACCGGTCGTGTCTCGGAAGGCCTGCACCAGATTGAGGCTGCAATCGATGCGGTCGAGCGACACCAAGAGCGTGGCTTCTTGCCTTTGGCCTTGGTGACTCACGCGAAACTCTGCCGCAATGCAGGACGCCTCGCAGACGGCAAATCGCTCTACGTACAAGCCATTCAGGTTTCCCAGTCCCAGTCTGCGCGAGCGTTCGAGTTGCGAGCTGCGCTGGGCTTGGCGCGAATGCGCGCTGAAGCGGGGCGCGTCGATAGTGCCGTCGAGCTTCTTGCCCCACTGTGTGCCAGCTTCCCGACCGCAGCGAACTCGGTCGATCTGCAGGCGGCACGCGATTTCTTGCAGCGCCATCAAGCCTGAGCGTCTGCCTCACTCTGGTTGGCGGTGATCAATCTTGGCGGATTCCAGCGCCGGACGCCGTCTACCGCGTACGGCTGGTCCTGGCCGGCAAGCGCCACCCGGGCGCTTGGCGGCAACACCCGCTTGCGCCGCTCTCTTGACCACCAGTTCATGGGGACGAGCGATTCCATGTCGGGCAAGCTGGCGCCCCCATGCCGCCTCCACACCGACCGGCCTCAGACCAACGCCGGCTCCGAGCGGCAGTCCGCGCATGGCGCAGTCGCTGCGCCCGCATCGCGCACCAGCTCCCCGCCCAGCGCCGCCATCAGGTCGGGGATCAGCAGACGCAGCTCGCCAGTGCTCAGCGCCACGTCGGCATCGAAGCCGTCGTCGCCCAGCGGCTCGGGTCTGCCCTCCAGCACCACGTCGAGCAGCTTGATCTTCATCAGCACCATGGCCTCGGTCAGCACGAAGGAGACCCGGCCGTTCCACGTCATCGCCAGCTGGGTGGGCAGCTTGCCTTGCCGGATGTGCTCGCCCAGTTCGTCGATGTCCAGTGTGTGGCGCGCATAGCGCACGGTGGCCTTCTCGCTGTCGGGCTGCTTCAGCTCGCAATCGCGGTCGATGCTGAAGCCGGCCGGCGCCTCGCGGGTGGCCAGCCATTCAGCCATGGCCGCAGCCGGCGACACTTGCGTCTGCAGCAGCGCCAGGCGCATGCCGCCGCCCAGCAGCTCCACCAGCCGTGTGATCAGCGCATCGGCCTGCTTCACGCTGGACGCCTCCACCCACGCCAGGCCGGCCTTGGCGTCCAGCCACACCAGCGTGTGCGAACGCTTGGCAAAGGCGCGAGGCAGCAGCTCGTGCACGATGGTTTGCTTGAGCTCCTTGGCCTGTTTGCCGCGCGGGCGGCGGCCGGTGGCGTCCTCGATCTTCTGCAGCCGCTCGTCCAGCAGCGGCTTCACCACCGAGGCCGGCACCGGCTTGCGCTCGACGCAGCGCCGCAGGATTGTCTGCCCGGCCACCTGCTCCAGCAGCGCGCCATGCTTCTGGCCGCGCGGCTCCACCCAGCCGGCGGATTCGGGTTGCGAGGCGGCGCATTCGACGAAGCGCTGGCCGGCCAGGCGGTCTTCGAGGGTGGCCGCGGCAGGGGCGTCCCAGCTTTCGATCCGGTAGATCAGGGCGTTCTTGAACATGGCAGGGGGCAGGTGAGGGGCGCGCATTGTAGGAGCCGGCCTTGCCGCCGCCAGCGCGCTGCGGCCCGGCCCAGGTCTGTGCACAATCACCCGGGCGCACCGGTGTGGCCGGCTGCGCCAGCAGCCACCCACCACAGACGCAGCGCGCGTCCAGCAGGAGACTCCAGCAACATGTTCTCGCACATCATGATCGGCACCAACGACCTGGAAAAATCCAAGGCCTTCTACGATGCCGTGCTCGGTACCCTGGGCGTGCCCGCGGGTGCCGTCGACCGCCACCGCGTGTTCTGGCGCACTCCGACCGGCGTCTTCTCGGCGACGCTGCCGATCGACGGTAAGCCCGCTACCGTGGGCAACGGCGGCACGGTCGGCTTTGCCTGCGCGTCGCCCGAGCAGGCAGACGCCTGGCACGCCGCCGGCCTGGCCCACGGCGGCACCACCTGCGAGGACCCGCCGGGCGTGCGCGAGGGCGCGGCAGGCAAGCTGTACCTGGCCTATCTGCGCGACCCCGACGGCAACAAGATCTGCGCGCTGCACCGCCTGCCGCGCGAGCGGTAGCCCGCGGGCGCCCGCGCGGGCCAGACCTTCCAACCGCTGCTGCGCCAGAGGCAGCCGCTGCGCAAGGCCTTCGACCCGGCGGTGTCACCGCTGGCTTCGCCGCTGCGGCTGCTGCCGCACCGCGACGCGGTGTTCAGCCTGCTGCAGCCCCGAGCTGGCCGCGGCGGCTGCGGCGGATCAAGGCCCGGGGCCGGAACGGCGCATGCGCTGCCACTGCATGTACAGCACGCCGGCCAGCACCACCGCGCCGCCGATCAGCTGCTCGGCCAGCGGCTGCACGCCGAAGAACAGCAGTGCGATCAGCACCGCGAACACCGGCACCGTGTTCTGCCACAGCCCGCCGCTCTGGATGCCCAGCCGGTTGACCCCGATGTTCCAGGCCACTGTGGCCAGCCCCGTGCAGAAGACCGCGGCCACCAGCAGCTGCGCCACCTGCACCGGCGCCGGGTTCAGGTTGGGCGGGCCTACCAGCCCGATGGCACGCGCCCCGGCCCAGAACAGCAGCAGCCAGGGCAGGGCGCCGACGGTGGTCAGGAAGGTGCGGCGCAGCTGCGGCGTGCCGGGCTCGAACCAGCGCTGCGCCAGGATCGAATAGGCCGTCCAGCTGCAGATGCCCAGCACCACCAGGATCTCGCCGCCTCCCAGGCTGAAGGCCTGCGCCGTGCCGCCGACGCCGGCGCTGCCGGCGCGGCCCGAAATGGCAATGCCTGCGCCGATCAGCGTCAGTAGCGTGGCGCCCCAGAAGCCGCGTTCCAGCCGCGCGCCGGTCATCAGGCGCGAGACCACCGCCACGTACACCGGCGAGCCGGCCGAGATGGCGGCCACCGTCAGCGGACCACTGCGGTACAGCCCCAGGTTGTAGAGCACCAGGAACGCGGCCACGCACAGGCTCAGCACCGCCACGCGCCACAGCGGGACCGGGGAGCGCAGCTGGCGCGGGCCCAGCGTGAGCAATAGCATGCCGGCCAGCATGACGGCCGACACCAGGTAGCGCAACGGCGACAGCCAGAACGGATCGAAGTGCTTCAGCAGCTCGGCCGACAGCGGCAGGTTCAGGCCGAACAGCAGGCACGCCGCCAGGTAGGCCAGCGTGCCGGCCCACAGCGCGCGGCCGGCATGGGCGGCGGGTGCGTTCACCGCGCCCTCCTGCGCGCCTGGCGCCGTGCCCAGGGTGCCTGAGAGCGGCTTGGCGTGCTCAAGTCTCGGCCACGAAGCGCGGCCAGGTGCTGGTCACGTACTTCAGGAACGCCGGGCCCAGGCCCTCGGCTTCCAGGTGCGCGCGGCTCACCGGGCGCTCGATGCAGCGGAAGCCCGGGTCGGCCAGCGCGCGGCGCGCAAAGTCGTGGTGCAGCATCGCGCCGCGGCCGATAAGCACGAAATCGGCGCCGGCATCCAGACAGTGCTGCGCGGTGGCTGCGTCCATGATCTTGCCGGCCACGCCGAGCCGCGTGCCATGGCGCGGCAGCGCGGCGAAATGCGCAATCAGCGGCCGGTCGGCATAGGCCGGGTCCAGCGGCGCCTTGAAGCAGTCCCACAACGACATGTCAAGGTAGTCGATCTGTCCGCCGGCCATCAGCTGCCCGGCCAGCGCCAGCGCCTCGTCCATGCGGATGTCGAAGCGTTCGGGCGACAGGCGCAAGCCGAGCTGGAAACCCGGCGCGGTGACGGCGCGGATGCCGGCGATCAGCTCGAACAGGATGCGCGTGCGGTTGTCGAAGCTGCCGCCGTAGCGGTCGCTGCGCTGGTTGTGCTCGGCATCGAGAAACTGCGCCAGCAGGTAGCCGTGCGCACCGTGCAGTTCCACGCCCTGGAAGCCGGCCTGCTCGGCGCGGCGCGCGGCGGCAATGAAGTCGCGCACCAGCTGCTCGACCTCGGCGGTGCTGAGTGCGCGCGCACCGGTCTCGGCATCGTCCCAGGGGGCGATTCGTGGCTCGCCGGTCAGCTCGGGCTCGGCGCGGCGGCCCGAATGCTGCAACTGCAGGCAGGACACGCTGCCTCCTGCATGGATGCCCGCGGCCAGCCGCGCCAGGCCCGGCAGGTGCGCATCCGACCATGCCCCCAGCTGCCCGGGGAAGCCCTGGCCGCCGCGCTGCACGTGCGCGGCGCAGGTCATGGTCATCGCAAAGCCGCCGCGCGCGCGCATCGTCAGCCAGCGGTATTCGTCGTCGCCCAGCGTGCCGTCGGCATGACTCTGCCAGTTGGTCAGCGGCGCCAGCGTGATGCGGTGGGCCCAGCCCGGGCCGCGCGCCAGTTGCAGGGGGTCGGACAGCTTGGCGGATGTGCTCATGGTCTGCATGTGTTCGTCATGGTGTGTGGGCTAAGGCTGGCGCACCAGTGCCAGCTGGCGCGACTGCAAAACCAGCTGGCCGCTGGCGTCCCACAGCGCGCCGTCTTCGATGACGCGGCCGTCGCTCAGGTCCTGAGACCAGAAGCGGCCCAGCAGCCAGCCAGGCACCGGCCGGCGGCGCAGGTGCACGGTGAGCTCGATCGTCGGCACCCAGCCGACCAGGCCGAGCAGGCCGAACACTGCCGGCGGGAAGGCATCGGCCATCAGCAGGCAGGCCAGCGCATCGGCGGGGCGGCCGTCGGTGAAGCGGATCCAGCCGCGCAGCTCGGCGCGGCCGGCGGCGCCGGGCACGGCGTCGTCAGGGTGCAGGCGCACGTCCAGCCGCTGCAGGATCGGCAGGCCCACGCCCTGCGCCGGCGCCGAGCGCCCCGGGCAGGCCTCGGGCGGCGGCATCTGCGGCGGCGGCAGCGTCAGCCGCGGCGTGGCGCCGGGCTCGTCCAGCCGGCCCATCGCCGCCAGCAGTTCCAGCCGCGGCTGGCCTTCCTGAAGCAGTGTGCCGCGCGCGGTGCTGAGCGTGCGGCCGCTGCGCAGCAGCCGGGTGTCGATGCGGCAGGCCTGCCCCGGCAACCCCGGGCGCAGGTAGTGCACGGTGATGCTCAACGGGTCGGGCTGCGTCGGCGTGATCTGCTGCAGCGCCCGTGCCGCCAGCGCCAGCAGGTAGCCGCCGTTGGGGTTGGCGCCGATGTTCCAGGCCGGACTCACCTGGCTGGCAAAGGCCGCGTTGCCGCCGGCGGTGTCCTCCATGGCGCCGAGCGGCATGATGCGGGTATCGTCGTCGAACGAACTCATGACGGAATTGTCCGCGAGGGTGCCGCCCAGCCTGTGGCACCCTTGGGACACTCACGCAGCCCTTGGAGACAGGCATGGACTTCCAGCACAGCGAGCGCGCCGCCACCCTGCGCCGGCAGATCGATGACTTCATGGACCGGCATGTGTTCCCGGCCGAGCACCTGTATCACGAGCAGGTGCACGGAGGCGGCCCGGCCGCGCGCACCCTCACGCCGCCGGTGGTTCAGCAGCTCAAGGCGCTGGCGCGCGAGCAGGGGCTGTGGAACCTGTTCATGCCGGGCTCGCACGGCGCCGGGCTGTCCAACCTCGACTACGCGCCGCTTGCCGAATCGATGGGCCGGGTGCTGTGGGCCTCGGAGGTGTTCAACTGCTCGGCGCCGGACACCGGCAACATGGAAGTGCTGGCGCAATACGGCACGCCCGAGCAGCAGGCGCGGTGGCTGGAGCCGTTGCTGCAAGGCCGCATCCGCTCTGCCTTCTCGATGACCGAGCCCGAGGTGGCCTCCAGCGACGCCACCAACATCCGCTGCAGCATCCGCCGCGATGGCGACTTCTACGTGATCGACGGCCGCAAGTGGTACACCTCCGGCGCGCTCAACGAGGACTGCGAGATCCTGATCGTCATGGGGCTGACCGACCCTGAGCATGCCGACGTGCACAAGCGCCAGTCGATGATCTTGGTGCCGCGGCGCACGCCGGGCGTGCGCATCGTGCGCGACATGAACGTCTTCGGCTACGACGACGCGCCGGTCGGCCACCCGGAGATCGTCTACGACAAGGTGCGCGTGCCGCTGACGAACATGCTGCTGGGCGAGGGCCGCGGCTTCGAGATCGCGCAGGGCCGGCTGGGGCCGGGGCGCATCCATCACTGCATGCGGCTGATCGGCTGCGCCCAGCGCGCGCTGGAGCTGATGTGCCGCCGCGCCACGCTGCGCGTGGCCTTCGGCCGGCGCTTGAGCGAGCACGGCTCGGTGCGCGAGGACATCGCCCACTCGTACAACGACATCGAGCAGGCGCGGCTGCTGACGCTGCGCGCCGCCGACAAGATGGACCGCGAAGGCAACAAGGCGGCGCGCGACCTGATCGCCGCGTCCAAGATCGTGGTGCCGGCGATGGCGGCGCGCGTCATCGACCGCGCGATCCAGGTCTTCGGCGGCGCCGGCGTGTCGCAGGACACCTTCCTGGCCGAGGCGTATGCCTACGCGCGCTTCATGCGCATGGGCGACGGGCCCGACCAGGTGCACCTGGCGGCGCTGGGCAAGGTGCTGGTCAAGCGCCACGGCAGCGCGGCCACGCCGGCCACCGCGCAGGCCGAGCCGCGGCCGCGCTCCGACGCCGCGCTGATGCGCTGGTAGGAAGGCGGCGCGGCGACCGGGCCGCGTCAGCCCAGCTCCACCATGCGCTGCACGTTGGGCGCGCCGTCCATGAAGGCGCCCATCGCCCGGCCCAGGGTCTTGAAGTGCTCTGTGCCGCGATGCGCGGCCATCGCCGCCTCGTCGGCATAGCGCTCCATGAACACGAAGGTGTCCGGCGCATCGCCCTGGTTCAGCGTGTACAGCAGGCAGCCGGGCTCGTTGGCGCGCACGGCGGCCACCAGCTGCAGGGCGGCGGCCTTGAAGTCGGCTTCGCAGCCGGCCTTGGCCTTGAGGGTGGCGACGATGCTCTGGATCATGGGTTGTCTCCCGGTTCGGGTGCGCGTCAGTGCGGACAGACCAGTCTAGCCCTGCACCCCGGCGCCGGATGTCGCACGTGCGGCAACCCTGCTGCGGGTCGCCGGCCCACAATGCCGGCCATCCGCCACCGCCCACGGAGTCGCCTCATGAACCTGGACATCGCCGGCAAGCGCGCGCTGGTCACCGGCTCCACCGCCGGCATCGGCCATGCCATCGCGCACGGCCTGGCCGCCGAAGGCGCCCGCGTGGTCATCACCGGCCGCACGCAGCCGTCGGTGGACGCGGCCGTGGCGCGGCTGAAGGCCGCCCTGCCGCAGGCCGCGGTCGAAGGGGTGGCGGCCGACTGCGCCAGCGCCGCGGGCGCGCAGCAGGTATTCGGGCGCGTCGCTGCGCTGGACATCCTGGTCAACAACCTGGGCATCTACGAGCGCAAGCCCTTCTTCGACATCGACGACGCCGAATGGCTGCGCCTGTTCGAGGTCAACGTGCTGTCGGGCGTGCGCTTTGCGCGGCACTATGCCCGGGGCATGGCCGCGCAGGGTTGGGGGCGCATCCTCTTCGTGTCCAGCGAGTCGGCGCTGAACATCCCGAAGGAGATGGTTCACTACGGCATGAGCAAGACCGCGCAGCTGTCTGTGTCGCGCGGCCTGGCCATGGAGCTGGCGGGCACCGGCGTGACGGTCAACGCCTTGCTGCCCGGCCCCACGACCACCGAGAACACGCTGCGCCTGCGCACCGAGCGGGCCCGCGCTGCCGGCAAGACGCTGGACGAGGTCGAGCAGGAGTTCTTCAAGCACCTGCGGCCGACCACGCTGATCAGACGCTTCACCACGGCCACCGAGGTAGCCAGCCTGGCGGTGTACCTGTGCGGCGCCGGGGCGTCGGGCACCACCGGCGCGGCGCTGCGGGTGGACGGCGGCGTGGTCAACCAGATCATGTGAGCGGCCCTCTCGGGCGGCAGAATGCGCCGAGCACTGGTATCAGGAGACTGCATGAACAAGCCATCGATCCATGCCCCAGCCGGCCGGCGGCCGCATCGTGGAGCGCAACCATGAACCCGCCGGCGGTGGTGCTGTGCCAGCGCCTCGACGGGCACATCGCGCTGGTCACCTTGAACCGGCCCGAGGTGCGCAATGCCGTGAACGGCGAGCTGGCGCGTGCGTTCGAAACGGTGGTGCTGGAGCTCGAGGCCGACGACCAGGTCTGGGCGGTGGTGCTCACCGGCGCCGGACCAGGGGTGTTCTGCGCGGGTGCCGACCTGAAGGAGGTGTCGGCCGGCCGGGGCGAGCAGTTGTTCACCGCGCGCGGCGGCTTCGCCGGCTTTGTCTACGCCGAGCGGCGCAAGCCGTGGATCGCGGCCGTCGACGGCAAGGCGCTGGCCGGCGGCTGCGAGATCGTGCTGGCCTGCGACCTGGTGGTGGCTTCGGACGATGCCGCCTTCGGCCTGCCGGAGGTATCGCGCGGGCTGATCGCCGCCGCCGGCGGGCTGATCCGCCTGCCGCGGGCCCTGCCGCGCAACCTGGCCCTGGAGTTGGCGATGACCGGCGACCCGATGGACGTGAAGCGCGCCGAGCTGCACGGCCTGGTCAACCGCGTGGTGCCGGCCGGCCAGGTGGTGGACGAGGCCGTCGCGCTGGCCCGGCGCATCAACCGCAACGCACCGGTGGCCGTGCGCGAGAGCCTGCAGCTGGCGCGCGTCGCCGCCGAGCTGAGCGAGGCCGACGCGCGCGTGCTGACGCTGGCCGCACGCGAGCGGGTGATGCGCAGCGAAGACTACAAGGAAGGCCCGCGCGCCTTCGTGGAGAAGCGCGAACCGCGCTGGACAGGGCGCTGAGCCGGGCCCGGGGCGCGGCGGCGGCCCTTCCCGGCCGCAGTAAAGTGCCTACCCATCCCAGCCAACGGCGATGCCATGAGCCGCGAATCGAAGATGCACAAGCTGAAGGAGGAGTTCCTGAAGCTGGTGCCCCCGACACTGTTCTTCTTCATCGCGCTGCACCTCATCGCTCTGGTGCGGTCGCTGATGACCAGCGGCCAGGGTCTGCCAGCGGCCAGCACCGGGCAGATCGCACTGTCGGCGCTGATCCTGGGCAAGGCGGTGCTGGTGGCCGACATGCTGCCGGTCATCAACCGCTTCCCCGCCAAGCCGCTGGTCTACAACGTCGCGTGGAAGACGGCCATTTACTTCGGCTTGGCTTCGCTGATCCACTACCTTGAGCGCTTGTACGACGCCGCCAAGGAAGCCGGCAGCGTGGCCGCCGGCAACGCGCAGCTGCTTGCGCATACCGTCTGGCCACATTTCTGGGGCATTCAGATCGTGATCCTGGTGGTGGTGATGAACTATTGCGCCATCCGCGAGCTAGGCCGCGTGCTGGGCGAGGAGCGCATCTTCCGGCTCTTCTTCCGCGACGATCTCTTCGGCACCGCGCGCCCGAAGCGGTGAGGCGCGGCACCGCGGGCCCGGCAGGGGCGCGCCGCCGGGCCGGGTGTCACGTTGGAGCTTGCGCCCCCAGGCGGCGCGGGCGAGCATGTTCACCTTCGAGGAGCCCTCATGTCATTCGATCCTTCCGCCAAGGTGCAGGCGCTGCAGCAACGGCTGTCGGCCTTCATGGATGAGCACATCTACCCGAACGAGCGGCGCCACGCCGAGGAGGCGGAACGCCTGGGACCCTGGCAGGTGTACCCGGTGATCGAGGAACTGAAGCCCAAGGCGCGCGCCGCCGGGCTGTGGAACCTGTTCCTGCCCGAATCGGCGCACGGCGCCGGCTTGACCAACCTGGAGTACGCGCCGCTGTGCGAGATCATGGGGCGCAGCTTCCTGGCGCCTGAGGTCTTCAACTGCAGCGCGCCGGACACCGGCAACATGGAGGTGCTGGCGCGCTACGGCACGCCCGAGCAGCAAGAGCGCTGGCTGAAGCCGCTGCTGGCCGGAGAGATCCGCTCCTGCTTCGCAATGACCGAGCCCAAGGTCGCGTCCAGCGATGCCACCAACATCGAAAGCTCGATCCGTCGCGACGGTGACCAGTACGTGATCAACGGCCACAAGTGGTACACCACCAACGCCACCGACCCGCGCTGCAAGATCGCCATCTTCATGGGCAAGACCGACCCGGACCACGCTGACCGCCACAAGCAGCAGTCGATGATTCTGGTGCCGATGGACACGCCGGGTGTCAAGGTGATCCGGCCGCTGCCGGTGTTCGGCTTCTACGGCATGCCCGACCGCGCCTCCGAGGTGGTGTTCGATCATGTGCGCGTGCCAGTGGCCAACATGCTGCTGGGCGAAGGCCGCGGCTTCGAGATCGCGCAGGGCCGGCTGGGGCCGGGACGCATCCACCACTGCATGCGGCTGATCGGCCTGGCCGAGCGGGCGCTGAAACGCATGTGCAAGCGCACCCGCGAGCGCGTGGCCTTCGGCAAGCGCGTGTCGGAGCAGGGCGTGACGCTGGAGCGCATCGCCGAAAGCCGCATCGCCATCGAGCAGGCGCGGCTGCTCACGCTGCAGGCCGCGCACCGCATGGACACGGTGGGCAACAAGGTGGCCAAGACCGAGATCGCGATGATCAAGGTGGCCGTGCCGGCCATGGCCGAGAAGGTGGTCGACTGGGCCATCCAGGCGCACGGCGGCGGCGGCACCAGCAACGACTTCGGCCTGACCCATGCCTATGCGATGGCCCGGGTGCTGCGCCTGGCCGACGGGCCCGACGAGGTGCACCGCGAGCAGCTGGGCAAGCTGGAGCTGCGCAAGTACGCATAGGCTCGCAAACATCCCCATGAACAGCGATCTGCCCGAAGCGTCGGCCGAGCCGCCCTGGTACCAGCCGGTGGCCGACGAGGTCGCGCTGTTCGAGGCCGCCTACCAGGCACGCATGCCGGTGCTGCTGAAGGGCCCCACCGGCTGCGGCAAGACCCGATTTGTCGAGCACATGGCCTGGCGGCTGTCGCGGCACGCACCCTTGGTCACGGTGTCCTGCCACGAGGATCTGAGCGCCAGCGACCTGGTCGGCCGCTACCTGCTGCTCGGCGACCAGAGCGTTTGGGTCGACGGGCCGCTGACGCGCGCGGTGCGCAGCGGCGCCATCTGCTACCTGGACGAGGTGGTCGAGGCGCGCAAGGACACCACGGTGGTGATCCATTCGCTGGCCGACCACCGCCGCATCCTGCCCATCGACAAGACCGGCGAGCTGCTGCACGCGCACCCCGGCTTCCTGCTCGTCATCTCCTATAACCCCGGCTACCAGACGGTGCTGAAGGACCTGAAGCCGTCGACGCGGCAGCGTTTCGCCAGCCTGGAGTTCGGCTACCCCGAGCCGGCGCTGGAGGCCACCATCATTGCCCACGAAAGCGGCGTCGCGCCCGAATGGGCCGAGCGGCTGGTGGCCATCGGCCACAAGGTGCGCAGCCTGCGCGAACAGGGCCTCGACGAAGGCGTGAGCACGCGGCTGCTGGTCTATGCCGCGCAGTTGATGGTGCGCGGCATCGCGCCGCGCCGCGCCTGCGCGGTGGCCGTCGCCCAGGCCATCGGCGACGACGCGGACGTGCAGCAGGCGGTGAACCACATCGTCGACGTGCTGATGCCATGAAGGCGCCGCGCGGCGGGTACCGCGCGGCTGCCGAGCCGGCCGCGGCGCCGGCGCTTGCTGCCGTCGACCGGCCGCGGTCGCGGTTAGCCAGCGCGCTGGCCGGGTGCGCACTGACCGTGCAGCTGGCGCCGGCTGCGGTCCGGGCCGCTTCGGTCACGCTGGCGCCGGGGCTGCTTGCGGGCCTGCAGCCGCGCCAGCCCTGGGGTGCGCTGCGCATCGAGGTGCTGCGCCACGTGGTGGCGCTGCAGCCGGGCGGGCGCTGGCACTTCGACCTGGCCCTGGCCGCCGAGCTCGAGCTGCTGGGCCCGGGTGCAGGCCATGCGGCGGGCGACGCGCTGCAGCAGTGCCTGGCCTCATGGCCGCGCCCGGTGCTGCTGCGGCGGCTGCTGCGCATCATCGATGGCGGCCGCGTCGATACCCGCATCGAGCAGCAGTTCCCCGGGGCGCGTGCCGAGCTGCAGGCGCTGCACGCCGCGGAACTGGCGCGGCTGGGTGTGCCGCAGACGCCGCTGCGCGCACTGCTGCAGCGGCTGCAGCGCCAGGCGCTGGGCCAGGCCGACCCGCGGCACGATGTGGCCCTGGCCACGGCCGCGATGCGCAGCACCGCCACCGTCTACGACAGCCTGCAGGCCGCCATCGCCGTGGCCGCGCTGCTTGGCTGGGGCCGCCGCCGCAACGTGCCGCCGCCGCGCTGGCTGCACATCGAAGCGCCGCGTGCCGAGCCGGGCCTGCCCGGCGCCGTCGAAGACGGCAGTGGCGCCAGCCCGCCGCCGGACCCCG